>NZ_CP117452.1:4371666-4720833 GCF_030687895.1 Pseudomonas sp. FP198 | reverse complement strand
GCCGCGCCCGTACCTTTGGTTTCATGAGTGATATCGAGTACCTGCGCAAGCACAACCTCGCACTCGGTGGCAGTGTGGAAAACGCGATCGTGGTCGATTCCGATGGCGTGTTGAACGAAGACGGCCTTCGTTATGAAGACGAATTCGTCAAACACAAGATCCTCGATGCAATCGGCGACCTCTACCTGCTGGGCAACAGCCTGATTGGTGAGTTCAAGGGCTTCAAGTCCGGCCACGCACTGAACAACCAGCTGCTGCGCAAGTTGATTGAGCAGAAAGATGCTTGGGAAGTCGTGACGTTCGAAGACGCCAGCACCGCACCAATCTCTTACATGCGCCCTGTAGCGGCCGTGTAAGCAAAAAACCTCTCTAGTTTTTTAAGGGCTGCCTTCGGGTGGCCTTTTTTTATGGCGGGTGTTTGGGATGTGGCGAGAGCTTTTGTGGAGAGGGGATTTATCCCCGCTCCACAGAGAACTCCATGTCACAAGTTTACGGCTGCCTTACATCGCGCAAACCACCCGATTACGTCCACTGGCCTTGGCCTGGTAAAGCGCCTTGTCAGCGGCGAGCAACAATTGATCGAGTTCGTCATAGGGCCCTTGGGCCCAGGTGGCGATGCCGATGCTGACGGTCATGGTCAATTCGCCGGGCAGCTGCTCAACGGCTTCGCGAATGTTTTGCGCCATGGTGAACGCTCCTGCGGTCGTCGTCTCCGGCAGCACCACCGAGAACTCCTCGCCGCCATAACGCGCCGCCAGGTCGGCCGGTCGGCGCACGTACTCGCCGATCAGTTGCGCCAGGGTCCGTAACGCCTCGTCACCGCGTTGGTGGCCCAGGCGATCATTGAGCGCCTTGAAGTGGTCGGCATCGATCATCAGGATCGATAACGGTTGACCGGAGCGCTGGGCGCGCAGCCACTCCAGTTGCAGCGTCTGGTCCAGCGTCCGCCGGTTGGCCAGGCCTGTCAGCGGGTCGACGGATGCCAGCAGGGCCAGTTCCCGTTCAGCGGTGTGCCGGCGTCTCAATTCCCGACGCAGCAGCCAGGTGAGCCAGAGCAAGCTGAAGCACAGCGCGCCCGTGGCGCCACTGACCAGCACCGCCGTGCGTTGCCATGACGCGAAAACCTCTTGGGAAGAGAGCGCGACCACGACGATCAGCGGCAGATTACCTACCTGGGAAAAGGTGTACAGCCGCTGCTTCTGATCCACGCTGGACACGCTGGTGAAACTGCCATCGCCTTCGCGCAGGATCCGCACGAAGTTCGGTCGGCTGCTGAAATCCTTGCCGACCATGTCCTCGGCCAGAGGCGGCTCCTGAGCCAACAGGATCCCGTCGCGGCTGACCAGGTTCACCGTGCCGCCATGGCCGATGTTCAAGCTCTTGAAGAGCTGGCTGAAGTAGCCCAGGCGCATCGCGGCCTCGGCCACGCCCATGAACTCGCCGCGGTCATCGTTCAAGCGGTAGCTGAAGCTGATACGCCAATCGTGCGGACTGCTCCGGGCCCGGAACGGGCGGCTGATCTTCATGCCCGGGCCCGAATCCTGCAGATGGGACTGGAAATATTCCCGATCGGCGTAATTGCCCTTGCGCGGTTCGACTGAAGCGGAATCGGCGACCACGTCGCCGCGCTTGTCGAGCAGCAATATGTCGCCTTTATAAGGGGCTGCGGTGGCGCGGTCGAACAGGGCGAGCTGACGGATCGTTGGCGAAACGTCCTTTAGATCCTGGCGTTTCGCTGCGGCAATCAGGCCTTGCAGCGAAAGATCGTAGAGTTCGACGTTGCGCAGCACGTCGGCATCGATCAACTGCACAATGTTGCTCGCCGCGCGTGTCGCTGCCTGCTGCGCGCTGGCGTGTTCACGGATCAGCAGGAACGTCACGATACCTACGATGGCAATGACAACCAGCGAGCTGGCCAAAACGAGGACCCGTTCCGAACGTATCGAAAGCGGGATGTTGCCGGGTGTTGCACTGCTCGCGCTCATGATTCCGATCTGCATTGTCATGTGGCTGGGATCCTTCCCATAGGCTGCTCATCTTTAACAGCGGATGACTGGCATCAGACAATGCTGGCCTTTTGCAAGATTGTGCTTGTGACACTGAAATTGAGCAATCCACATCGTGGCTTATTGCAAGGAAATCGAGGTTGAATGGACGGCCGCCTTCGCGAGCAGGCTCGCTCCCACAGTGTTGTCCTTGGGTGGGCGTATGCCAGAGGAATTTTGTCGGGGCGGGCTTGCTCCTCAGGCCGGCAAGCGGATCCCGAAGGTGTTGGCGCCACGGTCGCTGCGCACGAATACATCGCCGCCGTGCATCAGCGCAATCGCCTTGACGATGGCCAGGCCCAGGCCGTGGTTGGCGCCGCTGTTGCTGCGGGAGACGTCGACCCGGTAGAAGCGCTCGAACAGGCGCGGCAGGTGTTCGCCGGCGATAGGCTCGCCGGGATTGGTGACGCCGAGGATGACCTGGTCGCCGGAGGCTTCGATGTCCACGTCGATCACCTGGCCGGGCGCGGTGTGCTGGACGGCGTTGCTCAGCAGATTGATCAAGGCCCGGCGCAGGTGGGCGATCTCGATACTGGCCTGGGCGTCGCCGCTGACGCGAACCTGGACCTGGGCGTCTTCCAGGATGAAGTCCAGGTAATCGAGGGTGGTCGCTACCTCATCGGCCAGGGAGGTCGTGGTCAGCTTGGTGGCCTTGCTGCCCTGGTCGGCGCTGGCCAGGAACAGCATGTCGTTGATGATCGAGCGCAGTCGCTCCAGCTCTTCCAGGTTCGATTGCAGCACTTCGAAGTAATGCTCTGCCGAGCGCCCACGGGTCAACGCCACCTGGGTCTGGCCGATCAGGTTGGTCAGCGGCGAGCGCAGTTCATGGGCAACGTCGGCGTTGAATGACTCCAGCCTTGAATACGCCTGCTCGACGCGGTCCAGGGTTGCGTTGAAGGAACTGACGAACTGGTTGAGTTCCGGTGGCAGCGGCGACAGTTTCAAGCGCCCGGTGAGCCGGGGCGGGGCCAGGCGCCGGGCTTCATCCGACAACTTGATGAGTGGCTTGAGACCGATGCGCGCCACCCAGTAGCCCAGCAACGAGGCCAGCAGCACACCGACGATCGCCAGGCTCACCAGCGCGACCAGCAAACGATGCTGAGTCTGGTAGAAGGTCTCGGTGTCGATACCGATCATGAACCGTAGCGGCGGTCGCTGGTCCTTGGCCGGGAACTGGCTCACCAGCACTTTCATCGGGTAATGCTGCGTCGCCAGCTTCAGGTCACGCTTGCCCAATGGACCTGCGGCGAAGGCACGGATCTGTGCATCGGGGTTACCGTATTCAAAGCGCGGGTCATCGCTGACGATCCAGAAGTGGATGCGTTTATCCTCTTCGCCGAGCAAGCGCAGCTTGTTGTTGATCTTGACCCAGTGCTCCGGCGTGCCATAGCGGCCGACGGTAGACTCCAGCACGCTGTAGCGGGCATCGAGCTCCGCCTCCGGCAACAGGCCGAGGCCTTTTCCGACCTGCTGGTACAAGCCGCCGCCAATCAACAGGAACACCAGCGCCGCCACCAGCGTGAACATGCCGCTCAGGCGCAGGGCGATGCTGTTACTCACCGCGATTCTCCAACACATAACCCATCCCTCGGATGGTGTGCAGCAGTTTGTGCTCGAAGGGCCCGTCGAGCTTGGCCCGCAGGCGTTTGATCGCCACTTCGACGACGTTGGCGTCGCTGTCGAAATTGATGTCCCAGACCATTTCGGCAATCGCGGTTTTCGAAAGGATCTCGCCTTGGCGGCGAGCCAGCACGCTGAGCAATGAAAACTCCTTGGCGGTCAGGTCCAGGCGCTGCCCGGCGCGACTGGCCTTGCGGCTGATCAGGTCGATCCACAGGTCGGCGATGCTCACCTGCACCGGTTCATGGCCGCTGCTGCGGCGAGTCAGCGCTTGCAGGCGGGCCACCAGCTCCAGGAAGGAGAACGGCTTGCCCAGATAATCGTCGGCACCATCGCGAAGACCCTTGATGCGATCTTCGACCCGTTCGCGGGCGGTGAGCATGATGACCGGCGTCTGCTTGCGGGCGCGCAGGGCCCGCAGCACGCCAAAGCCGTCGAGGCCCGGCAGCATGACGTCGAGCACGATCACCGCGTAATCGCTTTCCAGGGCCAGGTGCAGCCCTTCGACGCCATCCCCTGCCACATCCACGATGTAACCCTGTTCGGTCAGGCCGCGGTGCAGGTAGTCGGCGGTTTTTTCTTCGTCTTCGATGATCAGAACGCGCATGGCCCGGCCTCAGTCTGCATTTGCCAGCGCCGCCGTCGGCGCAGAACCGGGTCGAGGCGCGGGCCGATGGAACAATCGCTCCAGCCACAAGTATATGACCGGCGTGGTGAACAAGGTCAGTGCCTGGCTCACCAGCAGGCCACCGACCACCGCGATGCCCAGTGGCTGGCGCAATTCGGCTCCGGGGCCGTAGCCGAGCATCAGCGGCAGGGCGCCGAGCAGGGCGGCCAGGGTCGTCATCATGATCGGACGGAACCTCGTCAGGCAGGCCTGGAAGATCGCCTCCTGCGGCGTCATCCCACCGTTGCGCTGGGCATCGAGGGCGAAGTCGATCATCAGGATGCCGTTCTTCTTGACGATGCCGATCAGCAGCACCAGGCCGATCAGCGCCATGATCGAGAAATCCTGGCCCAACAGCCAGAGCATGATCAACGCGCCGAGGCCGGCCGAGGGCAACGTGGAAATGATCGTCAACGGATGGACGAAACTCTCGTAGAGCACGCCGAGGATGATGTACACCGCCACCAACGCGGCGAGGATCAGCCACGGCTGGCTTTTCAGCGAACTCTGGAACGCCTGGGCCGCGCCCTGGAAGCTGCCGGTGATGGCGGCGGGCATGCCGATCTCGTTCTTGGCCTGGTCGAGCAGGCGCACCGCATCCCCCAGCGCCACGCCCGGCGGAAGGTTGAACGACAGGTTGGCGGCCGGGAACATGCCGTCGTGGGCAATCGACAGCGGGCCGTTGGTTGGTGCGTCGAAGCGGGCGAGGGCGGAGAGCGGGACCATTTCCCCGCTCAGCGGCGAGCGCAGATAGAAATACGCCAGGCTTTCGGCCTTGCCGCGTTGCTGGGTGTCGAGTTCCAGGATGACGTTGTACTGGTTGGTCTCGGTCTGGAATTCATTGATCTGCCGCTGGCCGAAAGCGTCGTAGAGCGCCTGGTCGACATCGCTGGCGGTGAGGCCGAAACGTGCCGCCGCGCTGCGGTCGATGTTGATGTGGGTGATGCTGCCGCCCAGTTGCAAGTCGTTGGAAATGTCGCGAAATGCCGGAATGCTGCGCAGCTTGTCGGTGAGTTTCTGCGTCCAGGCGTTGAGGGTCGGCCCGTCATTGCTCTTGAGCACGTATTGATACTGGGCGCGGCTCGGGCCGGAGCTGAGGTTGATGTCCTGCCCGGCCCGCAGGTACAGCACAACGCCGGGAATCTTCAGCAACTTGGGACGGATCCGGTCGATGAAGCCGCTGGCCGATACATCGCGTTCGCCCCGAGGCTTGAGGGCGATCCAGAAGCGGCCGTTGGCGATGGTCTGGTTGTTGCCCGAGACGCCGACGGAGTGCGAGAAGGTCTGCACTGCCGGGTCGGCGGCGACGATTTCGGCCAGGGCCTTGTGCTTGGCCACCATGTCCGGGAACGAGATGTCGGCGGCCGCTTCGCTGGTGCCCAGCACCAGGCCGGTGTCCTGGACCGGAAAGAAGCCCTTGGGGATGAACACGTAGCCCACCACCGCGAGGGCGAGGGTCAGGCCGAACACGCCGATCATCAGTTTCTGATGGGCCAGGGCCCGGCGCAGGCCGCGTTCGTACCAGCCGAGCAGGCGCTCGCCGAAACCCGGCCTGGCATGCGCGTGGTGCTTCGGGGCGCGCATGAACAAGGCGGCCAGGGTCGGCGCCAGGGTCAGGGACACCACGACGGAAATCAGGATGGTCGAAGTGGCGGTCAGGGCAAATTCCTTGAACAGCCGCCCGACCACACCGCCCATGAACAGCAGCGGAATGAACGCCGCCACCAGCGAGAAACTGATGGACACCACCGTGAAGCCGATTTCCCCGGCGCCCTTGATCGCCGCCTCGCGCATGCCATCGCCGGCTTCCAGGTGCCGGTGGATGTTCTCCACCACCACGATCGCGTCGTCCACCACGAACCCCACCGAGATGACGATCGCCACCAGGGTCAGGTTGTTGAGGCTGAAACCCATCACATACATCAGGGCGAAACTGGCGGTCAGCGACACCCCGAGCACGGCCGAGACAATCAGCGTCGCCGAGAGCTGGCGCAGGAACAGCGCCATCACCGCCACCACCAGCAGCACCGCGATCAGCAGGGTGATTTCCACTTCATGCAGCGAAGCGCGAATGGTCTGGGTGCGATCGATCATCACCTTGACCTGTATGGCGGCCGGCAGCATGGCTTCCAGGGTTGGCAGCGCCGCCTGGATGCGGTCGACCGTCTCGACGATGTTCGCCCCCGGCTGGCGGAAGATCACCAGGTTGACGCCGGGCTGATCGTCGGACCAGGCCTGCACGTAGGCGTTTTCCGAACCGTTGACGACTTTGGCGATGTCCTTGAGGTGGACCGGTGCGCCGTCCCGGTAGGCAACGATCAGCTCGCCGTATTCCTCCGGCTTGAACAACTGGTCGTTGGTGGACAAGGTGGAAATGCTCGACTCGCCATAGAGCGCGCCCTTGGCCAGGTTGAGGCTGGCCTGCTGCAGGGACTGGCGGATATCGGCGAGGGTCAGGCCGATGGCGGCAAGCCGGTCGGCCGAGGCCTGGACCCGGATCGCCGGCCGCTGCTGGCCGGTGATATAGATCTGTCCGACGCCGTCGATCTGGCTGATCTGGCGGGCGAGCAGCGTCTCGACGTAATCACTCAGTTCGGTGCCTGGCATCAGGTCGGAGCTGATGCTGAGGATCAGCACCGGGCTGTCGGCCGGGTTGACCTTGCGCCAGGTCGGCAGGTTCGGCATGTCATTGGGCAGCTTGCCGGCGGCGGTGTTGATCGCCGCCTGCACTTCCTGGGCGGCGGTGTCGATGCTCTTGTCGAGACTGAATTGCAGGGTCAGGTTGGTCGAGCCCAACGCACTGCTTGAGGTCATCTGGGTAATGCCGGGAATCGCGCTGAACTGCACCTCCAGCGGGGTCGCCACGGACGATGCCATGGTTTCGGGACTGGCGCCGGGCAGTTGGGCGTTGACCTGGATGGTCGGGAATTCCGCCTCGGGCAGAGGCGCGACGGGCAGGCGGGGAAAGGCGATCAACCCCAGCAACACCAGGGCGAACGTCAGCAGCACCGTGGCGATGGGGTGGTCGATGCACCACGCCGATATCGAGCCGCGGCCCTTCATGGCTGCGTCTGCCCGGTCTTGGCGAGGGCGGGCGGATCGCTGAGCACCTGGACACTGGCGCCGGGCTTGAGCCGTGACTGGCCGTCACTCACCAGCTGATCGCCGGCGTTCACGCCTTTGATGATGTGCCTGTCGCTGTCCTGGTAAACCATCTGCACCGGCACGCTTTCGACCTTGTCGCCCTTGACCCGATAGACGAAATGTTGCTCCAGCCCGCGTTGGACCACGGTGGGTGGTACCACCAGGGCGCCCTTGTCGATGGCGGTCTGGATTTTCAGCGTCACCAGTTGCCCCGGCCACAGCCGTTGCGCGGCGTTATTGAATTCGGCCTTGGCCCGCAGGGTTCCGGTGTTGGTGTTGATCTGGTTGTCGATGAGGCTGAGCCGTCCCTCGCCGAGCAATTCCCCGGTCACGCCGTCAGCCCCGATGTAGGCCTTGACCAAGGCCTGGTCCGGGGCGGCGATCAATCGCTGCAGGGTCGGCAGCATTTGCTGGGGCAAGGAGAACTCCACGGCGATCGGGTCGATCTGGGTCACCGTGAACAGGCCCTCGGTGTCGCTGGTGCGCAGGAAGTTGCCTTCATCCACGTTGCGAATGCCGACGCGACCGCTCACCGGCGAGCGGATCTGCGTGTAGGACAGCTGCACCTGCGCCGAATCGATGGCCGCCTGGTTACCCTGGGCAGTGGCCTTGAGCTGGTTGACCAGCGCCTGTTGCTGGTCGTAGGTCTGCTTCGATACGCCGTCATCGACGCTCAGCAGCTTGTAGCGCTTGAGGTTGACCTGGGCCACGGCCAGTTGCGCCTGGCTCTCGCTGAGCTGGGCGCGGGCCTGGTCGAGGCTGGCGCGGATCGAGCGATCATCGATGGTCGCCAGCAGGTCCCCCTTCTTGACCAGTTGCCCTTCCTTGACCAACAGCCTGGTGAGGATGCCGTCGATCTGCGGACGGATCACCACGCTGTGCAGCGACAATACCGTGCCGATGCCACTGGCGAAGCGCGGCACATCCTGCTCTATCACATTGACCACACGCACCGGAGTGGCAGTAGGCGACACGACCCGCGTGGCGGCGGGTTTCAGCGCGTACCAGAGGCCTAGGGCCGCCAGGAAAATCAAGCACAGGGCGAGCAAGGCGGTTTTCTTTTTTATTTGCATCCGGAGGGCGCCAGGGCAATGTGATTGGATTGGAGCGTGCAATTGCGTGAGCCTACGTTATAGCGCTGTCACTCGGTCAGGAAAGTGACTTCCAGCTGACACGGGTGACAGTTTGGAGCTTTTTGGATGTGGGCTGGTTATGAAGTTGCTGATTGTTCTGCCAGGTTCTGCTCAAACTTTCGCTCGGCGTCATCCGCATAGTCGGCACAGCTCATGGGCTTTGGGTGGGGGGCCGCTGCATTTCCATAGTCCCAGCCACTACCTTCTGCATGAGGCGTGAGGAGCAGGTCGCAGGGTAAGGCGCGAACCCGGGCAAAGCTGCTGCGGAACGCCTCCACCAGTTTCGGATAACGCGGGTTTTGGGCGAGTTTGTAGCCTGGAGCGCTCAGGCTGTCCACATATGCCATGCGAAGCGGTTTGCCGTCACGGGTATCGGACCAGGTCCAACTCATGCTGCCGGGCGTATGCCCAGGAGTGAAGTGCACCGTGAAAATCATCGCGCCGAGTTCGATTGTTTCGCCATCCTGAACCAGTCGATCAGCATGAGCAGGGCGGTAATTCATACGGTCGCCGAAGTGCAAGTCGCCCGCGCCGCCACGTTGCAATAGCGCGGCCGATTCGGCATTGCTCACCAGGGTGGCCCCGGTAGCTTCTCGAATGGCAGCCAATGGTCCGGCGTGATCGATATGGGCATGGCTGTGGAAAATGTAGCGAACATCGCTCGGGTTCATCCCCAATCGGCGGATGTTATCCAGCGTCAAAGTCGATTGCTGCGGCATGCCTCCGTCGATGAGCACCAGACCGTCCGGTGTCCTTACCAATAGGGATGTGAGGCTGGCGGTGCCGATCTGCCAGACGTTATCACTGATGCGCAGTGGCGCTATGGGTGTCAACCATGCCGGTGGCGCTTCATATGCTTTCAGCTGAGTCAGGGGAGCACCGAGAGACAGGCTGGTGAACGCTGACAGGAAGAGTCCGGCAGTGACGCGGCAAAGTGAGCGCATGCGATTGATCCTTGGCGGATGATTGGAGGGGGCTGATTCTACCAACGCGACCGTGTAGGACGTTTCCGGGAATGGTATGAGCAGTCAGCGCTGCTCCTTGGGTAGCAATAAACATGCGGGGTCTGCCTTTGGTGTGACGATCACGACAGCGGAGCGGGTTATACTGCCGGCTTTCGCGGCTCACTTACCGAGCCCGGCCTACCGCCCGGAGCCTTACATGATTTCCCCGATACCATCGCCTGCGGACGAGCTCCCGAACGGCGAGCCGTCCGGCCAGACCGACAGCGATGTTTCCAGCGCCGCCGACGACAAGGCGCCGATTCCAGCCTTCAAGTTCCCGTTCAAACCAGGCGAACTGGCGGCGGTCAAAGGTGCCGGCCAGCAACCGTGGTACAAGAATGGCGCGAAGAATGGCCATACCAAGACCCCCGGCGCCGCGCCTCCCGGCACGCGCCGTTCGATGGGCAAACGCTGATTTTTCCCCTCGGTGCGCGGTCGCGGATTCAGTTCGCGACCCGTGTCCCCGTCAAGCTTCCACTCAATTCATAGGCCGTCAGTTCGGCCTGGTGCGCCGCGAGGATTTCCGGCAACGAGCCTCGCAGGTATTCGACCCACGTCTTGATCTTCGCATCCAGGTACTGGCGCGAAGGGTAGATGGCGTAGAGGTTCAGTTCCTGGGAACGGTAGTTGGGCATGACCCGCACCAGCGTGCCGTTGCGCAAGCCTTCGATGGCGGCGTACACCGGCAGCACGCCCACGCCCATGCCGCTGGTGATCGCGGTTTTCATCGCATCGGCGGAATTCACCAGAAACGGTGAACTGTTGATGGTGACCATCTCCTGGCCTTCCGGGCCGTCGAACACCCATTTCTCCAGCGGAATGACCGGGCTGACCAGGCGCAGGCAGGCGTGGTTCAGCAGATCGCTGGGCTTCTGCGGGCAGCCGCTGGCCTTCACGTAGGCGGGCGACGCGCAGACGATGCTGTAGGTGATGCCCAGGCGCTGGGACACGAAGCCGGAATCCGGTAACTCGCTGGCGAGTACGATCGAGACGTCGTAGCCCTCGTCGAGGATGTCTGGCACCCGGTTGGCCAGGGTCAGGTCGAAGGTCACGTCCGGGTGTGTCTTGCGATAACGGGCGATGGCATCGATGACGAAATGCTGGCCGATGCCGGTCATGGTATGAACTTTCAGTTGCCCGGCCGGGCGCGCATGGGCATCGCTGGCCTCGGCTTCCGCCTCTTCGACATACGCCAGGATCTGCTCGCACCGCAGCAGGTAGCGTTTGCCGGCTTCGGTCAGGGCGATGCGGCGAGTGGTGCGGTTGAGCAGACGGGTTTGCAGATGCGCTTCCAGGTTGGAAACCGCGCGCGAGACGTTGGCCGTGGTGGTGTCGAGTTGCGCGGCGGCGGCGGTGAAGCTGCCGGCTTCGGCAACACAGCTGAACGCACGCATGTTTTGCAAAGTGTCCATGGAGGGCTCTCTTGGGAGGTGTCAAATTGTGACATGAAGTTACAGAGATGCGGGACCCCGACTAATGGATTATCACGATAACGGTAACAAAGATTCGCAGAAAGGTCGGCTTATCGCCGTTGGGGGCGATGCCTAGAATTGCCGCCAGTCCTGGATCCTGTGGGAGCGAGCCTGCTCGCGAAACAGGCACCACAGTTGTCCTCGGTGCGTCTGGCCGGCCGCTTCCGCGAGCAGGCTCGCTCCCACAGGTGTGTTCCAGGGCGAAATTCTTTATCTCTTCTTGCCTCTCCACCTCAGGAATATTGCCCCCGTGCCGCGTTGCATCAGCAGAGAGCTGAAGACTCTCAGTGTTTGGGTTTTGACGCTGACCCTCAGCGGCTGTATCGGGATGGGAGGGATCGCGCCGCAAGGCGAGCTCTTGTCGGCCAACCAGTTGGCGACCGATACGGCGATACGCGAGGCCGCCCGCGACGCTCACTGGCCGACCCGTCAGTGGTGGAAAGTCTATGGTGACCCGCAGCTGGATCGCTGGATCGACCTGGCTGTGCGAGACAGCCCGAGCCTGGCCATGGCCGTCGCTCGGGTGCGCCAGGCCAAGGCCATGGCGGGTGTCGCCGAGGCCGCCGAGTCGCTGCAGATCAATGGCGAGTCGGCCCTCAAGCGCCACAACTGGCCCACCGATCAGTTCTATGGCCCTGGCGAACTGGCCAACACCACCACGTGGGACAACAACGCCGCCCTGGGCTTGAGCTACGCCCTGGACCTGTGGGGCCGCGAGCGCAGCGCCAGCGAGCGGGCCGTCGACCTGGCCCATGCCAGCGTCGCCGAGGCGCGGCAGGCGCAGCTGGAATTGCAGGACAACATCGTGCGCGCCTACATCCGGTTTTCGCTGCATTACGCCCAGCGCGACATCGTCGCCGCGACCCTCCATCAGCAAGAGCAGATCCTCGAACTGGCGCAGAAGCGCCTGGACGGTGGCATCGGCACCCATTTCGAAGTCAGCCAGGCCCAGGCGCCATTGCCGGAAACCCACCGTCAGCTCGATGCCCTCGACGAAGCCATTGCCCTGAGCCGCAATCAATTGGCGGCGCTGGCCGGCAAGGGCCCGGGCGACGGCGCGCGCCTGCAACGGCCGACTCTGGCGCTGGGGGCTCCGTTGAAACTGCCATCGGCATTGCCCGCCGAACTGCTCGGCCAGCGCCCGGATGTGGTTGCCGCGCGCTGGCAAGTAGCAGCCCAGGCCCATGGGGTCGAGGTGGCTCGCGCGGGTTTTTACCCCAACGTCGACTTGGTCGGTAGCCTGGGTTACATGGCTACTGGCGGTGGGGCGCTGGAGTTCCTGACCGGCAAGAAGCTCACCTACAACGTCGGCCCGGCCATTTCGCTGCCGATCTTCGATGGCGAACGCCTGCGTGGCGAGTTGGGCGAGGCTGCGGCGGGTTATGACATCGCCGTGGTGCACTACAACCAGACGCTGGTGAGTGCCCTCAGGAGCATTTCCGACCAGTTGATCCGCCGTGAGTCGATGGACAAGCAACAGGCCTTCGCCGCCGAATCGGTGGCCGCCGCCCAGCGCACCTACGACATCGCGCTGGTGGCGTTCCAGCGGGGGCTTACCGACTACCTCAACGTACTCAACGCCCAGAGCCTGCTGTTCAAGCAACAACAGGTGCAACAGCAGGTAGACGCCGCGCGGTTGAGCGCCCATGCCGACCTGGTCACCGCATTGGGCGGCGGACTGGAGGCCGGCAGCGACATGCCTGTGGCAAGCGATGCCCCGTGGCGAGGGAGCTTGCTCCCGCTGGGCTGCGAAGCAGCCCCAGGTTCTTCAGATGGGTGCCGCGCCGTCCCTTCAGGTGGGTGCTGCGCACCCAAGCGGGAGCAAGCTCCTTCGCCACGATTCTGAGTAGGCCTTCCGTGACGTATTTACTTCGGTTTCATCGCCTCGAATGGCGCCGTGGCTTTTTCGATTGGGCCCGCAGCGATGGGGTGACCTGGGTCTACATCTTCAAGGTATTGCTCGCCGCGTTCCTGACCCTGTGGCTGGCGATGCGCCTGGAGTTGCCGCAACCGCGTACGGCGATGATCACCGTGTTCATCGTCATGCAGCCCCAGAGTGGCCAAGTCTTTGCCAAGAGTTTCTATCGCCTGCTCGGCACCCTGGCCGGCTCGGCGGTGATGGTGGCGCTGATCGCCCTGTTTGCCCAGAACACCGAATTATTCCTCGGCTGCCTGGCGATCTGGGTCGGCATCTGTTCGGCCGGCGCGGCGCGTTATCGCAACTTTCGCGCCTACGGTTTTGTGCTGGCCGGGTACACCGCGGCGATGATCGGCCTGCCGGCCCTGGCCCATCCGGAAGGGGCTTTCATGGCGGCGATGTGGCGGGTGTTGGAGATTGCCCTGGGGATTCTCTGCGCCACTGCGGTCAGCGCTGCAATCCTGCCGCAAACCGCGAGCGCGGCCATGCGCAACGCGCTCTACCAGCGCTTTGGCGTGTTCGCCCTGTTCGTCACCGATGGCTTGCGCGGGCGCAGCCAGCCCGAGGCATTCGAGGCACGCAACGTCGCTTTCATCGCCGAGGCGGTGGGCCTGGAAAGCCTGCGCAGCGTGACCGTGTTCGAAGACCCGCACATGCGTCGGCGCAATGGTCGGCTCAGTCGCCTGAACAGCGAATTCATGGGCGTTACCACGCGCTTCAACGCCCTGCATCAGTTGCTTGAACGCTTGCGCAATGGCGCGGCGGATGCGGTGGTGGACGCGATCAAACCCGGCTTGCAAACCCTCGCCGAATTGCTCGACGGCTTCAGCGCGCGGGCCTTGACCGACGCCGATGCGACGCGCCTGGCGGCGGCGCTGGCGGCCTACAAGGCCGACTTGCCAGCCCGGGTGCGCCAGTTGCGGGGACAATTTCAAGAGACGGATCCCAGTGAGGCACAGCAGCTGGATTTCCATACTGCATACGAGTTGCTGTATCGCTTCGTCGAAGACCTGCATGGCTACGCCCAGACCCACGCGTCACTGGCCGATCACCGCCACGAACGTGAGCGCTGGGACGAACCCTTCGTGTCGCAGACCAATGGCCTGGCCGCCGCGGCTGCGGGTTTTCGTGCCGCCTTCATCCTGGTGGTGCTGGGCAGCTATTGGGTCGCCACGGCCTGGCCGAGCGGTGCGACCATGACGATGATCGCCGCCGCCACCGTGGGCTTGTCGGCCGCCACGCCGAACCCCAAGCGCATGGCGTTCCAGATGGCCTGCGGCACGTTGTTCGGGGCGTTGATCGGGTTCGTCGAGATGTTCTTCATCTTCCCGTTGATCGACGGCTTCCCCTTGCTCTGCGTGATGTTGGCGCCGGTGATAATGCTGGGCGCGTTCCTCAGCTCACGTGCGCAATATGCCGGGGTGGGGCTGGGCCTGCTGATTTTTTTCAGCACCGGCTCGGTGCCGGACAACCTGACGGTCTACAACCCCTACGCCTTCATCAACGACTACCTCGCGATGATCCTTGGCATGCTGGTGTGTGCGGCTGCCGGGGCGATCATCCTGCCGCCCAACAGCCGCTGGATGTGGCGCCGGCTTGAACAGGACCTGCGCGAACAAGTGGTGTTCGCCATCAGTGGCAAGCTCAAGGGCCTGGCGTCGGGATTCGAGAGCCGTACCCGCGATCTGCTGCACCAGGCCTACGGGCTGGCGGCGGGGCAGCCCCGGGTGCAATGGGACTTGCTGCGCTGGATGTTCGTGGTGCTGGAAGTCGGCCACGCGATCATCGAGTTGCGTAAGGAACAGGCGACGCTGCCGGTGCATCCGGCCTATGCCGAAAGCCAGCCATGGCGCCAGGCAATCCGGGTGATGGGGCGGGCGCTGGTGCGGCTGTTCCGCCAGCCCGGCCAGAACAACCTGGAGCGTGCCCTGGTCGCGGTGGACCAGGCCATCAGCCGGGTCCAGGCTACCGACGAACCTTTCGCCGCGCATTTCGACACTTCCGCCCTGCGCCGGGTAAAGAGCTACCTGCACTTCATCCGCACCTCGCTGCTGGACCGGCAATCACCCTTGGCGGCTTATGCCGCGTCGCTGCCCCAGGAACCTGAACATGCTCCGTGAGATCGCCTTCCACGGCGTATACATGCCGACCATGACCCTGCTGTTTTTCATCGCCGCCGGCCTCGCCTGGGCGTTGGATCGTTTCCTCTCGGGGCTGGATCTGTACCGTTTTTTCTGGCATCCGGCGCTGTTGCGCCTGAGCCTGTTCACTTGCCTGTTCGGCGCGCTGGCGCTGACGGTCTACCGTTGAGATCGATGCGATGAAGAAATTTTTCAGCCTGCTGGCGACGCTGTTGGTACTGGCGCTTGCGCTGTGGATCGGCCGGACATTGTGGGTGCATTACATGAACACCCCATGGACCCGCGATGGCCGGGTACGGGCCGACATCATCAATGTCGCCGCCGACGTCAGCGGCGAAGTGATCGAGGTGCCGGTGCGCGACAACCAGTTGGTCAAGAAGGGTGACTTGCTGATGCGCATCGACCCCGAGCATTACCGGATTGCGGTCAAGCAGGCGCGTTCGCTGGTGGCGTCACGCAAGGCCACCTGGGAAATGCGCAAGGTCAATGCCCATCGGCGCGCCGACCTGGACAGCCTGGTGATTTCCCGGGAAAACCGTGACGACGCCAGCAATATCGCCGACTCGGCCCTGGCTGATTACCAGCACGCCCAGGCGCAGCTGGAGGCGGCCGAGCTGAACCTGGCTCGCACCGAGGTCCGTGCGGCGGTGGACGGCTACGTCACCAACCTCAATGTGCACCGTGGCGACTATGCGCGCATCGGCGAGGCGAAGATGGCCGTGGTGGACATGAATTCGTTCTGGGTCTATGGCTTCTTCGAAGAGACCAAGTTGCCCAAGGTGCACGTCGGCGATGCCGCGCAGTTGCAGTTGATGAGTGGCGAACGGCTCAAGGGGCACGTGGAAAGTATCTCCCGGGGCATCTACGACCGCGACAACCCGGAGAGCCGTGAACTGATCGCCGACGTGAACCCGACGTTCAACTGGGTGCGCCTGGCCCAGCGGGTGCCGGTACGTATTCATCTGGATGAAGTGCCGGATGGCGTGCTGCTGGCGGCGGGGATGACCTGTACGGTGGTGGTAGAACTCCACGACAAGCGCTGAGCCCCTGTGGGAGCGAGCCTGCTCGCGAAAGCGGTGGCTCAGCCAACATCAATGTGAATGTGAGACCGTATTCGCGAGCAGGCTCGCTCCCACATTGGATCTTCGGCGGGCATGAGTGTTGTGTTCACCCACAGTCCCCTGTGGGAGCGAGCTTGCTCGCGATAGCGGTGGTTCAGTCGCATGGACGGTGACTGACACGCCGTCATCGCGAGCAAGCTCGCTCCCACATGTTTCCGGTTATCTCCAGGATTCTTGGCACAACAGCAAAAAGCCAGAGCCCGATGATTTAAAGCGAGCGACCCAACCCGAACCGCTTCATCAAGCCTTTCTCCAGCAACCCCTTGGGCAACACACCGGCCATCAGCGGCAAGGTCCGGCTGCCGTTGCCCAGGCGCAGCAGGCGCGGTGGTTTGGGTTGTTGCACGGCTTTGAGCAGCGCGGCGGCGAATTCGCCGGTGGGAGTCGGGTTGTCCTGGGACGCCTTGGCGCGGGCGCGGATACCGTCGCGCAGGGGCCACCAAGGCGATTGTTCGCTGATCAACTGCTCGGCTTCATGGCCGGCATTTTTCGCGAAGCTGGAGGCAATGGCACCAGGCTGGACCTCCATCACGCGGATCCCGAACGGCGCCAGTTCCATGCGCAGCGCATCACTCAAGGCATGCACGGCAGCCTTGGAGGCGCAGTACGCCCCGGCAAATGGCGTGACCAGCACACCGGAAACGCTGCCGATATTCACCACCAGCCCCTTCGCCCGGCGCAGCACGGGAAAGAGTGCGCGGGTCACGCCGACGATGGCGAACACGTTGGTTTCGAACTGACGCTGCATGGCCGGCACGCCGCCATCGAGCAATGGGCCCATGGCGCCATAACCGGCGTTGTTGACCAGCACATCGAGGCCGCCATGTTCCTGGTTGATTCGCTCGCCCAACTGTTCAAGTGCCTGAGCGTCGTTGACATCCAGCTGTACGGCGGTGAACCCGGCGGCGCGCAACTGCGCCACGTCGTCATCCTTGCGGGCGCTGGCCCAGACCTGGTAACCGGCGGCCTTGAAGGCGTCGGCGAGGGCGCGGCCGATGCCGCTGGAACAACCGGTGATCAACGCAACGGGCATGGCGCTTTCCTTGTGCAAAAAATGGGCGGGTCAGTTGGAGAAACTACCTTGCAGTCGCTCGGCACGAAACTCCAGGGTTTGCGGGCGGTAGCCGGGGCGCAGTGGCGGTATCGGCAGGCAATCCTGCCAGTCCACGCCGGGTTGCAATTCGCCGGGGCCGCGGTAGCGCGGTGAGCTGTACTGGTTGTCCGCCAGGTTGATGGTATCGCCGGGGGCATAGGCTGCGATTCGCCAGCGCAGTTCGGTCAGGGGTACGTCGTTGCCATTGCGCATTTTCAGCAGCAGTGGGCGATCGGCGGGGCACTGGTCAGGCGCGAACGTGACGCGCAGGTCCAGACGTGCCAGTTGCCGGGTTTCCCGGTTCTCTTCCCAGAGTACCCATGCCGCCACCAGCCCCAACCCGACAAACGCCGCCAGGGACACCGGCAATGCCTTGGCCGGGTAGCGCAGCAGCAGGATGAGCCAGGTAATGACCAGCAAGACGCCGATAAACATGATTGAAGCCTCCGTGACCGTCGGCACATCCTACCGAAGGGGGCGGGCCATGGGTATTGCTCCCCCTGGATGGGTCACCGAACGCCCAGGAAAAAGCCCCCGCCCAACCCGCTGCGGATAGGGGACGCAGTGGGCTGGACGGGGGCTTCTTGTACGACTGATCTTTTATTGCCGATCGTTACTACTGATCGTTGCTACGGGTTCTTGCTACTGGTTGTTCCTACTAGCCGTTATTGCGCGATGGTCTTCACCGACACGCCGCGCTCGATCGGGGTGGAGCGACCGTAGATGTCTTCGAAGCGCTCGATGTCGTCTTCGCCCAGATAGCTACCGGACTGCACTTCGATGATTTCCAGCGGGATCTTGCCCGGGTTGCGCAGGCGGTGGACCGACGCGATCGGGATGTAGGTCGACTGGTTTTCGGTGAGCAGGAACACGTTCTCGTCGCAGGTCACTTCGGCGGTGCCGCTGACCACGATCCAGTGTTCGGCGCGGTGGTGGTGCATCTGCAGCGACAGGCACGCGCCCGGCTTGACCGAGATGTGCTTGACCTGGAAACGACCGCCCATGTCCACCGAGTCGTAGGAACCCCATGGACGATAGACTTCGCAGTGGTTCTGGGTTTCGGTGCGGCCCTGGGCATTCAGGGTGTTGACCATCTGCTTCACGCCTTGGACCTTGTCCTTGTGGGCGATCATCATGGCGTCCTTGGTTTCGACCACGACGATGTTGTCCAGGCCGATCACCGACACCAGCTTGCCGTTGCCGTGGATCATGCAGTTGCGGCTGTCCTGGACCACGACGTCGCCCTTGGTGACGTTGCCGTTGGTGTCTTTCGGGTTGACTTCCCACAGCGACGCCCAGCAACCGACATCGCTCCAGCCGGCCGACAGCGGCACCACGCAGGCGCGTTGGGTTTTTTCCATCACGGCGTAGTCGATGGAGTTGTCCGGGCAGCAGGCGAAAGTGGCTTCGTCAAAAGTGATGGTGTCGGCGGTCTGCTCGCTGCGCTCCAGGGTCAGCAGGCAGGTGTCGTAGATGTCCGGATCGTGCTTTTTCAGCTCTTCGAGGAAACGGCTGGCACGGAACAGGAACATGCCGCTGTTCCAGAAATAGCCGCCGGCATTGACGAATTCGGTGGCGCGCTTGACGTCGGGTTTTTCGACGAAGTGCGAAACGCGGCTGACGCCTTCAGGCAGCAGGGCATCGTTGGTCGACTTGATGTAGCCATAACCGGTTTCCGGCTTGGTCGCCGGTACGCCGAACAGCACCATTTCGCCACGCTCGGCGGCCACGGTGGCCAGCGCCAGGGCGCGTTGCAGGGCCTTCTGGTCTTCGACGACGTGGTCGGCCGGCAGCACCAGCATCAGTTCGTCGCGGCCTTCATTGACCAGCATCATCGCAGTCAGGGCCACGGCCGGTGCGGTGTTGCGACCGAACGGTTCCATCAGGATGCGCTGGGCTTCCAGGTTGCGGGCCGACAGCTGCTCGTTGACGATGAAGCGGTGGTCCTTGTTGCAGACCACGATCGGCGTGTCCATGCCTTCGAACACCAGGCGCTCGAGGGTCTGCTGGAACAGGGTGTGTTCGCCGGTCAGGGCCAGGAACTGTTTAGGGAATTGCTTGCGCGAAAGCGGCCAAAGACGTGAGCCGCTACCACCTGACAAGATCACCGGAATCATGTGTGTTACTCCTACAAAATCGAAATGGTTTCAGAGCTACTGCGTTCTGTCGTTTCACTCTCTTGTTGTTGTTCCGTGCCTGAATGACGCCTTCAAAGTGGGAGCAGGTGGCCCCCACAGGCAGGGCGTCAGCCAGGAAAACTCATCAGCGGGTCGACACCGGGCGTTTCACCCAGACTGGCGACAGGCTGCTGCCGGAGCCGGTTACGTACAGCACGGCCGCTTCGCCACGCTCCAGGGCAACAGGCTTGACGTCGCCGACTTTCTTGTCGCCTTCGTACAGGGCCAGGCTCACTTTCACCGGGTTGATTTCACGTTCGCCACGGCCCTTGGCCGCTACGTTCGGAACCACTTCGGTCTTGCCATCAGCGGTCTTGAGGGTCAGCGGCTTGTCGCTGAGGTTCTGCACGCGGACCAGGGATTTCTGCTTGTTCTTGAACGGTGGTTCTTCGATCAGTTGTGGCTGGCCGCTGGCGTTGTTGACCAGGGTGTAATAGTGATCGGAGGCCAGTTTAACCGGTACGGTCTGGCTGCCCACCTTGGCGCTGTAGTCGCCGCCAGGCATGAAGCTGAAGTCGCTGCTGGCCAGTGGGGCCACGTCGCTGATATTGGTGCTGCCGACGGTGGCGCTGACTTCGGCGTTGCTGGCGTTATAGATCCGCACGAAGCTCGAACCTTTTGGCGCGACCGGGCCGTACAGGGCCGAGTCACCGGCGAAGGCTGAGAAGGACAGGGCACTCATGCTGGCGACCAGGGCAACGGCCTTGAAGGAGCGAGCAGCGAGACGGCGAGGAGTAGTGTTGAAAGTCATGGTGGACCTCTCTTTCAGTTTTGCGCCCGGTCGGGCGTCTCGGATTGTGTGTTTGCAGCTACGTTCTGTTGGCGGGCGCCGGCTTGTTTGAGCTCGGCGACCCATTGCGGATCGGCGTCGCCGATCTCGTTGTTCACGGGCAGATAACGTTCAGGAAACTCCCAGATCAGCACTTGTGGCGGGCTGTTCTTGAAGGCGTCGCTCTTGAGGTAGCTGAGCATCGGCAGAATCGGGCCATGGCCGTCTTCGGCGTAGTTGACGACGTCGCTGTGCAGGGCTTGCTTGAGTGCACCGACGAAGTTCCAGTTCGGGTTGGCGCTGTAGCTGGTACCGATCAGGGCCACGGGCACCTGGGCATCGGCGAACAACGCGTCTTCGCTGGCCGGCTGGTCGTCGGCTTCGCGGGTGTTGCGCTTGACCAGCGGTTCCTGGGCTGGCATCAGGTTTTCGAACAGCGGGTCCAGCGGCAGGAACTGACGCAGGTCGCCCTTGTGGATGATTTTTTCCGCAGGCTCTGTGACGAAACGCTGTGGCTCACCATTCAGTGGTGTGCGTTCGGCAATCGCTTTGGCCAGATGTTCCGCAGCGATTTGCGCGCCTTCCGGAGTCCAGTGGGTGTCGGTGCGCAGGAACACTTGCTGACCGCTTTGCTTGGCCTGTTGCAGCGGGGCGAGCAAGTCAGGGGCAAGGATCTTGTCCGCCGCGACACGGGCGTGGAAATCCTGGTACAGGTTGGCGTGAATGCTCGACGGCTTCACTTCACCCAGGTGCTCCGGATACAGCCGCGCCTTGGCCGGCACGATGGCCATGACCAGGGTAATGCCTTGCTCCTTGAGCTTCTGGCGCACGCCTTCGATCAGGGCGTAGTTGCCTTGCAGGTTCTGGTCTTCGTTGACGATCGGATTGAATTCCTCGTCGCTGAACAGCCACTGATCGCGGCCCAGGACCACGCCTTTGCGGCCCTCGTTGAACAGCTTGTAGTCCAGCGCCGCCCAGATGTTGGTGCCCAGGCGTTTGATCGGGAATTCTTCGTCGTAATGCGTTTCCACGGCCTTGGCCCAGCGACCGTTGAGCACGGTCGCATCGGGGTTGGTGCTGAAGCCGAGGAAGCTGCGCATCGACCAGATACCTAGCGCTGTCAGTATCAGCATGAACAGTGCAACGTAGAAGATGCGTAATGAGCGGGTCATGTCCGGATCCCTCAGAACTGGAAGTAAAGGAACGGCGAGAAGCTTTGCGCCGACAGTTTGAGAATCGAGGCGATGAACAACACCAATACCAGGGTGCGCATCACGTAGCGCGACCAGTCCACGGTCCAGTAGGCCGGTTGCACCTGGGCTTCGACGCCGACGGTGTAGCCTGGTTCATGGATGGTCGACGGGTTGTCGCCCGGTACGGCTTTGATCAGCCCCGGTTGTGCGGTAGCAGGCCCATTGGCTTCGGTGCTCTCTGCAGGCTTGGCCTTGACCGGCGGACGGTTGGTGTAGAAGTCGCGCAGGCCGAAGAAGGCGAGGGTGATGTAGGCCACTGCCAACGTAGCGATCTGCAGGCCGGTGAGGTTGGCGCGGGTCAGTTCCGACAGCGACCAGTCACCGAAGCTGAACATCGCGCTGTACATGCGACCGGCGACGTGCAGGTTTTCGGCACGGAAGATCACCCAGCCCATCACCACCAGCAGGAAGGTCAATGCCCAGCGGATCGGGTTGATGCTGCGTGGGTTGGTGTCGATACCCACCGCTTTTTCGATGGCCAGCCACATGCCGTGCCAGGCACCCCAGATCACGTAGGTGATGTTTGCACCGTGCCACAGACCACCGAGCAGCATGGTCAGGAACAGGTTGCGATAGGTCATCAGCGTGCCTTTGCGGTTACCGCCCAAGGTGATGTAGAGGTAGTCGCGCAGCCAGGTCGACAGGCTGATGTGCCAGCGCCGCCAGAACTCGGTGATCGACTGGCTGATGTAGGGCTGCTTGAAGTTTTCCATGAAACGGAAACCCATCATCAGGCCCAGGCCGATGGCCATGTCGCTGTAGCCGGAGAAGTCGAAGTACAGCTGCGCGGTGTACGCCAGGGCGCCGAGCCAGGCATCGCCCGTGGTCGGGTTCTCCAAGGCGAAGCAATGGTCGGCCACCACCGCCAGGGTGTCGGCGATGAACACTTTCTTGATGAAGCCCTGCATGAAGCGCGTGCAGCCTTCGGAGAACTTGTCCAGCGTGTGGGTGCGGTTGTTGAACTGGTCGGCCAGGTCACGGAAACGCAGCACGGGGCCGGCGATCAGGTGCGGGAAGATCGCCACGAATGCCGCGAAGTCGATCAGGTTGCGAGTGGCCGGTGTGTCACCGCGATACACGTCGATGATGTAGCTGATGGACTCGAAGATGTAGAACGAGATACCGATCGGCAACAGGACGTGGGTCAGGATGAACGGGTTCAGCCCGAAGCTGGTGATGATCGCGTTGAGGCTGTCGACACCGAAATTGGCGTATTTGAAATAGCCCAGGATGGCCAGGTCCACGCCCACGCCGAGCAGCAGCCAGCGTTGGGCCGGCTTGGTGCGCACGCCGGCGGCGCCGACTTTCAGGCCGATCCAGTAGTTCCACAGGGTGACGCCGGCGAACAGGGCGAGGAAGTCCACCCGCCACCAGGCATAGAACACGTAGCTGGCGATCAGCAGCAGCAGGTTGCGATAGCGTTGCCCGCTCAGGTAGTACAAGCCGAAGAAAGATCGGCAGGAACAGGAACAGGAACACATTGGATGAAAATACCATCCCGATCTCTCCATGTTGAATCAACAGTCAAGGGCCAGAGCCCCCCCAAACCCCCCCATGAAAACCGGGGGGCTATTACATTCGAAACACACCACTTTCCCTTGTGGGAGCGAGCTTGCTCGCGATGACGGTGTATCAGTCGACATCAAGGCGAATGTCAGGCCGCTATCGCGAGCAGGCTCGCTCCCACAGGGTTCCCCTGCCAGGCAGAGAGAAAGGTGTCAGCTTCCTTTTTCGCCTTTCTCCCGCGAAGGGTCATACACCCGGGTCAGGTCGCCGCCGAGGCGGAAGGTCTTGAACGGTTGCATTTCATGCTTGCGTTCCAGCACGTCCTCGGAGCAGGTGTAGAGGCTGCAGAACGGTTCGAGCCAGGCGAATTTCGAATCGATCTTCAGATCCTTCATGTCCTGCTCGTCGCCGTTCTCTTCTCTTCGAAGATGTCCGGGTCTTTCACCCCGGCCAGCACCCGGTCGCCCAGTCGCTTGAGGGCGCCATTGTTTTCCTGGCGCAGGTCCACGCCGTTGACCTGGGCGAAACTGGCGATCATCGCCAGCGGCGGCAGGGCATAGTTGTGGTAGGACAGGGCGCGTTGCTTGCGCTTGAGCTCGTTGGGCAAGAAGCCTTCGGCGTCTACCTGATTGACGCCGACCTTGTATTCCTTGACGGCCCAGTCGAACAGGTCGCGACGGTTGGTCGCCACGGCGGTCGCCATCACTGACCAGGCGGCCCAGTACGAGTGGTTGTTGGTCTTGTCCAGCGGCAGGTTGTCCCAGTCGCTGACGACCTGGTCGGCCATCTTGCTGAACCAGCTCTCGATCAGTTGCGCCTGTTCCTGGTGATTCGCCAGCGGGCGCGACTCGGAGAACTTCAGGCGCACATAGGCCGAAGCCATGCTGCCCAGCGCCCATTTGCGCATGGACTTGCCGGTGTGGTTGAAGTCCTTGGACATCAACGCATCGGCCTTGGCCCAGGCGGTCAGCCAGTTCAGGGTGCATTCCAGTTGCTCGGGCCGACCGTCGCGCATGAACTGCATGACCTGCTTGCTGATGCCGCGCTCGATCTTGGTGATGTCGGCGGTGCTGTCGCGGAAGGCTTTTTCCGACTGCACGTTCAGCGTCGCGCGAGCCTTGTCGGAGCCCTCGTACTTGCTGCGAAACTGCAGCGAGCCGGTGTAAGGCGTCGGCACGGCTTCGCAGCCCTGGCCGCCGGAGCCTTCCTTGACCTTTTCAATCGGTGCGAAGTAGCCCTGCGGCGGGCGCAGTGGAGCCGCCGCCTGCGTGGCCCCGGCGAACATCGCCAGGGTCAGCAGCGATGGCGCCAACAGCGTTTTCAACGTTCGGGTGCGCATGGTTCTGGTCATGAGACGAGACCTCATTGTCCGATTTGAGCCGTTTGTTGCTCGGCTTGCGGAGATGCATTGCGTTTGCAGACTTTCGCTTCCACTTGCAGTGGCTCTTTACCGGCTTCAGGACCCTGGACCTCTAGAGCCAGGAGGTTCTGCGAGGCCCAGTCTTCGTCGGTGCGCAATTGGAAGGCGAAACGCCCGTCGGTTTCGGAGGTGTTCGGTTTTTCGATTTTGATGTCCTCGTGGCGCCCATTCATGTACCAGAGGGTGGCTTGCAAGGTTTTCACCGAGGTGTCGGCGAAGCGGATGTCGATCTGGTGACTGCCGTTACGCAGGTCCATATTCTTGCTGTTGACCATCAATTCGTTCTTGCCCGGCTTGAGCTTGGCCTTGCTGCTCATCAGCGCCGGCTTGCCTTCGCAACCGTTGTTGTCGAGCAGCGCCATCATCTGGCGATAGATGGTTTCCTGGTCCAGGCGATACAGCGGCGAGAATTCCCAGATGAGAATCTTCGGCGGGTTCTTCTGGAACTCTTCGCTGCCCAGGTACTGGATCATCGCGCCCTCGAAACCGCCGCCCGGGAAGGCTACGTTGAGGATGTCGGCGCCGATGGCTTCTTGCAGGAAACCGGCGAAGTTGTAGTTCTTGCCGCTGTGGCTGGTGCCCACGAGGGTGATCTGCGGATTGCCGGAATCACCGAACAGGTCGCCGTCGCCAGCCTCGCCCTTGGGCTCGGTGGTGAACTGGTCCATGTACTGGATCGCGTAGCTGGTGCCGCAGAGTTGCCCGGCCATGTTGTGCAGGGTGCCGGTCTTGCCCATGCGGCCAGACTTCTTGGTCTCGAATTCCTGCTTGGGAATGTCGGCGAAGGCCGGGATCTGCTTGACCTTCTCGGCCACGATCTTCGCCGTGCGCTGGGCGCCGTATGGGGTCCAGTGCTGGTCGCCACGGAAGTAGAAGTCGTGGGCCGGCAGGGTTTCGGGCAGGTTTTCGTTGGTCAGTGGCGACAGGTCCGGCACCACGTAACCCATCTGCGCGAAACGGCCGAGCATGGTTTTGTAATTGGCCAGGGCCTTCTCGTAGTCGAAGGACGCCTTCTCCTGCGGGTTGAGCTTGTTGCGGTTCACCAGGCCACGGGTCGGCTGGTAGACGATTACCAGCTCGACGCCTTTTTTCTTGAAGGCATCGTGCAGTTGCTGCATGCGCTTGTAACCGGCCGGCGTGGTATTGAACTCGGTACGCAGGTCTTCCTGGGTACGGAACAGCCAATCGCCCTGGGCCTGCACCAGCGTGGTGAAGTTCTGCTGGTAGCGCGTGGTGTAGTTCTTCGCGTCATGGGCAGCCGGGCACAGGTTGCAGCAGGGTTCGGCGGTAAAGGTCGGTGCTTTGACTTCATCGGCGCGCGCGCCGCTTGCGGCGGCGAGAATGCCGGCAGTCAGGGCGGACAGGCCCAGAAGTTTGATCATCTGTGGGTTCATAAAGGTCATTCCTCAGTCCCGCATTTCGGTCTGGCGTTCGACAGGGTCGATCAGCACGGCTTTTTGCTGGCGCACCAGCAGGTCGAGGATTTCGTCCTGGCGTTCGCCAAGAATCCCCGTGAAGCTGATGCCGCTGGATTTGGTCGGCGCGAGCATGGACACGCGGTACAGCTCGACGCTCAACGGCGAGTCGATGGACAACGGACCGCTGCCATTACCGGCCAGTTCACCGCCGACCACGATCAAGGAAACCTGGGCGTCGAACGGGTCGAGCTTGATGTCCCGGTCGGTGTCGGAAAGGTCCTTGATGTGGCCATAGAGACCGGTCAAACCGTTGGCCATGGACAGGTTTTCGTACAAGCGGATGTTCACGCTGTTACGAATCCGGATGCCGTGGCGCTGGTTGCTGATCACCTTGTTGCCCCACAACAGGTTGTCACCACTCTCATAAAGCGTGATGCCGTCGGTGTGGTTCTTGTAGATCTCGTTGTAGGCGATCACGTTGTTCACGCTGTTACGGTCGATCACCAGGCCCGAGAGTTTGTTGTCGTAGCTGCGGTTGTTGAAAATGAAGCTGTCGTTGACCTCACGGGAAATAATGATCCCGTGCTTTTTCTTGGTCCCGTAGACGGTGTTGTCGGCAATGATCAGCCGATGGGAACGGTCGTGGGGGTCGATGCCGTAGACGATGTTGTCCTTGTAGGTGTTGCTCTTGACCACGAAGTCGTTGGTTTCGTAGCAGTAGAAGCCGTACCACATGTCCGAGAACTCGGAACCGATGATCCAGCCGGTCGGTTCCGGGCGCTTGAGGACCTTGGCCATGTTCGGCGTGTACTGGGAAATACTGACGCCGTACGACTTACTGTTGGCGTAGCCGAAGCTGGCCATCTTGGTGTTGACGATGTAGGTCTCGGTGCCGCCCCAGGACAGCAGGAACGGCCGGAACTCGTTGGCCGAACGGAATGTCGCGGGGCCGTTGTCCTTTTCACGCCAGCCGGTGACCTTGGTGTCGCGGATGAACATCCGGCCATTGTTGACCAGGAACGAGCCGCCCTCTTGGGACAGGCGCAGTTCCTGGGTCTGCTTGTCGATCTCCAGGATGCCTTTTTCGCCCACGACAATCGGAATCCGCGCCAGGAAGACGCCTGGCGAAGTTTCCTTGAGGTACTGCTTGGGCACCTTCTTGACCAGATCCTTGAGGTTCATGTAGCCGTCGTCGATGAAGATGGCCTGCGGGATGCCGTGCTGGCGCACCACCCACTCGGCCATCTTGTTGTCGCCGCCGATGAAGTCCTTCAAGGCGTTTTCCTGCATCATCCGCCGCACGCTGACCTTGCCGGGCTTGCTGCGCACGATCTTCGCCGCGACCGCTTCGGCGGTGTAGCCGGAGAGGTCGGGCAGGGTCGGTGCGGCCAGTTCCAGCGGTGCGGTCGGCGCGCTGCTGACGGTGTAGGTCTTGGCTTGCTGCAGTTCCTTGACCACGTTGCCCGGCTTGACCACCGGTTCAACGTTGGCGAACGCCGACGAGCCGGCCAGCAGCATGGCTGCGGCCAACAGGCTGATCGAACCTTTCATCGCCTGGCTGTTCCTGAGGTAGTGGTTCATATCGGGCACTCCCATGGCCGTTCGCATCAGAAGCGCCAGATCACGTCGACAAAGGCGCGATGCATGTACGAATCGACCTCTTTGCCGTAGGCGTCGCCTGGCTTGAACACGCCGCCACGAAAGCGCACCAGCGCCGACGGCTCATCAATCGATTGACTCAGCGCAGCCGGCAGCAGGCCTTGCTTGAAGTACTTGGTGACGACCAGGTCGACTTCCTGGCCCAGGTCCTTGTTGCCGTCGCGCAGTGGCAGGGACGAGGTGGACAGGATCGCGCCGGTCACGTCATCGGTGTTGTTTTCCACGGCGTTGATGCCGTTGCTGCCCACTGCCTTGTTGCCGTCCACGCGCCAGAACTTGTGGTACACCAGGCTGGCGTCGTATTCGTCACGCAACTGCCAGGAACCGAACAGGCTGGCGCTCTGGGTGTTGGCCATCTCGCCACGGAACGCCTCGCCGAAACGATGCACGCGCGAGCGGGTGCCGGTGAAGTTCGAGCGGTTGCTTTGCAGGCCGTTCTGTTCGTAGTCCTCGCTGGCGCGGGCATAGGCCGCACCCACTTGCCATTGCGGGTCGAGGCGCAGGCGGATACCCAGGTCGGTGGCCCAGCCGTCGACGTCGTCGCTGCGCTTGAGTTGCGCGGGGCGGGTGCCGTCGGCGTTGAGCGGGTTGACGGTGTCGCGGTCGCCGGTCATGCCGGTGACGCTTGCCCAGTAGTTGACGGTGTTGGTGTTGCGCCAGTTGTAGGCGTCGCTGTTGGCTTCCAGGCCGAGCCAGGTCAGATCACCGTTCTGGGTCTTGTCCAGGGTGTCGGTGGCCTGGCCCGGGACCGGGTAGTCGAGGCTGCCGCTGTCATGGCTGTGGTGGGCACGGATCCCGGCCCATTGGCCTGGCATCCACTGATAGCCGACGTCACCGTAGACATGCATACGGTCCTTGTCCTGGGGCGACAGCTCCTTGAGGTCGGTGCGGTATTCGCTGAACCGCTCGGCGACGCCCAGGTTGGCGCGCAGCAGCGTGGTGTCGAAGGTCCAGTTCAGGGCTTCGATGTTGGTGTCGCGCCATTGCCCGTCGTCATTGCGCAGGCGTTGGCGACCGAACTTCAACTGCTCGCCCGGATAAGGGGTCAGGCCCCGGTAGCCAATCCAGAATTCGCGCATGGCCAGGTAGCTTTTCTTGGCCTCGCGGTCGCCGCTGTCGGTTTGCTGGGTCGCGTCGTCCGACTGTTGCAGGGTGTCGGTTTCGATGATGTCGGTGGACGTCACAGCCTGGGCCATGGCATAGGCGCTCCACGCACCGCTTTCGCCGTAGACCCAAGGGCGCAGGTCGAGGCCGATGCCGTTGACGTCGCCACCACGCTGGGTGCCGAGGTCGCGGTCATCTTCGGACTGGCCGGTGATCTTCACTTCCAGGCCGAAGTTCTTGCTATCGGTCAGGGCCGCCAGGGTCGGGCAGGACCACAGCAGGGCAAACGACAGGCCAATACCAGCCTGTACAAAAGGATTGAGCTTCAAAAGCTTCATAGAGGTTCCTCGCCGTCATCTTCTTTTAGGGCTTGCAGTTCCAGCGTATCGGGGCTCATGGCGCCGCGAATGGCCTGCTCTTGTTGTAGCAGGCGTTGCGCTTGTGCAAGTTGTTCCGGCGGTAATTGTGCTTCGAGGGTCTGGGCAAGCTCGATGGCTTGCGGGGTGTTTTGCGCCTTGGCCAACTGGCTGAACACATAAGCGTTGACCGGGTTGGGCTTGGTGCCCTTGCCTTGGGAAAACAGCTGGGCAATGGCGTAGTCGGCGCTGTTCTGGCCGCTGCGGGCGGCCTTGAGCAGGTGATCCAGGGCTTTTTGCGAGTACACCTGGCCCAGGTAGCCGCGACGGTAGATCTGGCCGAGGTAGTAATCGGCGGCCACTTCACGGCCTACGGCTTTCTGGAAATGCGCCTCGGCGACCTTGGCGTCGGCGGGTACCCATTTGCCTTCGTAGTACAGCTTGCCCAGCAACAGCTCGGCGCGCGGCTGGTCGGCGGCGCGGCCGTTTTCTAGGTACTGCATCATCTTGTCGACGTCGCCCAGCTCGGGGAAATCGTAGAGCAGCTGCGCCAGGCTGACCCACGAAGCTGGGTTGCCGGGCGCGATGCCTTCGAGCAGCGACTGAGCGGTTTTCTCGTCGGTCTTGCCCAGGCTGGAATCGGCCAGGACACGCGCGACACTGTCCACGCGCTGGGCCGAGACCACACCGCGAGCGTGGCCGGCCTGCATCTGCTTGATCAGCTCGGCCTGCTGTTCCGGCTGGCCGCGTTTCTGATAGACCGTGGCCAGTTCGACGTAGCAGATGTCGGTGGTCGCCAAGGCGGCCTTGCAGACTCTTTCCACTTCGTCCAGATGCTGGTCGTACGTACCCTGGGTGCGATAGAGCAGGATCTGCGCCAGGCCCGCTTCCGGATAACCGGCGCTGCGCCATTGGCTGATCTGCTGCTGCGCGTTGACGTTCGGGAAACTGTGGGGATATTGCAGGTACAGCATCGCCAGCGGGATCAGCGTGTTCCCCTCACCGTTGGCAAAGGCTTTTTTCAGCAGGCCTTCGGCTTCGTGCTTTTCAGCTTCGGTGGAGCCGGGCTTGGCCACCAGCAGGCGACCCAGGCGAGCCTGGGCGCGCGGCGAGATGTCGGCGGCGGCGCGGTAGGTCGCCTCGGCCTTTCTCATCTGCTCGGGGTCGCGGCTGTCCACCTGGATATCGGCCAGGCCCACCTGGGCCTCGCTGTAGCCCAGGTCTGCCAGTTGCTGGTAGTTCTGCTGCGCCAACGCCGTGTCGCCGCGCTTGAGGGCTTCGTTGGCCAGGCGCTGGTCGGGCAGGCCGGCGCAACCGCTAAGACTGACTGCCAGCGCCAGAGCACACAACGCATATCCTGTGTGGGAGCGAGCTTGCTCGCGATGCAGGCCGCTCGGTGTACCAGACAGACCGCGTCGATCCCATCGCGAGCAAGCTCGCTCCCACAGGGAATGCGGTGCATTGTTGTTTTGTGGAGTGATCACGGGCATTTCCTCGACTTAAAGACCGACGGCCATGGCTTTGTCGATCAGCCAGTTCAAGTTCGGGCCACGGTCGCTGACGACTTCCACCGGACGGCCGGCCAGCGCGCTGTCCAGGGCTTCGTCAGGCTGGATCAGCACACGGATATCGGAAGACAGGTCGGCGCTTTTCAGGCTGGTGCTGCTGACGATCTTGCCGGTGCGGGTGGCGTCTTCGCCGGCTACCTGGAAGCTGACCGGGGTGCCTGGACGCACATCGCCGAACTGGCGATAGGAGAAACGCGCCTCGACGTTGGCTTCGGCGCCGCGAGGAACCAGTTGGAAGATCACGTCACCCTTGCTGGCGTACTGGCCGTTGGAAACCAGTTGCTGGGCCACGATGCAATCGCATGGCGAGGTCAGGGTGCCGGTCATTTGCTTGCCGAACAGTTCCTCGACCTTGGCTGGCTGCAGCTGGTTGTCGTCCAGGTGACCCTTGAGCACGTCGAGCATGCTGGTGCTGAAGGTCGCCAGCGGGGCGCCTTTGGCGGCCAGGCCGTCGGCCTTGACTAGGCTTTGCACGGTGCCGTCGCGCGGCATGGTGATGGCCATGCCCGGTACGTTGACGATGCCGGCCTGGGCGTGGCTGACGAAGTACATGCCATACACCGACTTGAAGATGAAGCCGAATGCCGCCAGGCCGACAATGAAGATGCCCAGGCTGAAGGTCACGGCGCGCAGGCGACCGAAGGCGCTCATGCCACCGTTTTCATCTTTCTGCTTGCGAGCCTTGGTGAAATTGTCGCGCTGCAAAGTCGCCAGCACATCACCGACGCCGACGATGTCGCCGGCCAGGTGCGAGGTGATGATGTGGCGCAGTGTCGAGATGTCCCGCGGCTCCAGGTTCTGGAACTGGCAACCGGCGCGGCCGGTCTGGCGGTCGTAGGAACGGATCTGCAATTCGACGTCCATGGCCAGGCCGAGGTTGTCGATCACGAACTGCAGGCGCGCCTTGTAGGTCTCGCCAACCTTGAGCGGCAGTTGGCCGGCGTTGAAGCACAACCCACCGGCGGACAGGTCGAGGACCTTGACTTCCATCGGCGTACGGTCGGGACCGAAGAAGCGCAACTTGGCCGGGATTTTGACCCGGGCGTGTTGGCGTTGGGCTTCGGATTCATGCACTACGTTGACATTCACGGCGGTGTTCATAGGGGCGATTTCCTAGTTAATTCATTCAAGTCCGGTCAGACCATCGTCAGCAGCACGGCGACAAAGATGCTGCCGGCGGAGAAGGTCATGGTCCGAGACGACCAAGTGTTGAACCAACGTTGAAAGCTGGCGAGATCACGGGTCAGGTGGGTGGGCTGGCGAGTCCAGGATTGTTGATCGAGGCGGAAGAACACATAGATCTTCACCAGCGCGCCGACGATCTGGTTGTAATAGAGAATCGCCGGGTAGGCCGGGCCGATCCGGTGTCCGGAGCACGACAGCAGCAGGGTCAGGAGCAACCGCGTGATGCCGATCCACAGCAGGTACACCAGGATGAACGCGGTGCCGTACTTGACGCTGGCGATGATCGCCACGGTCAGGCCCAGCAGCGAGGTCCACATCGACACGCGCTGATCGAACAGCACCACCGAGGTGAACAGGCCCAGACGTTTCATGCCCAGGCCCAATGCCCGGGAGTTCTGCCGCAGGTTGTTCCCGTACCAGCGGAACATCAGTTTGCGGCTCGCCTTGATGAAGCTTTTTTCCGGCGGGTGCTCAACCGTGTTGATGGCGGCGTCCGGCACGTAGAACGTGTCGTAGCCCAGGCGCATCAGGCTGAACCAGCTCGACTTGTCATCGCCGGTGAGGAATTTAAAGCGGCCCAGGCGCCAGTGTTGCAGCGAGTCGCTTTCGACGTCGGCGATGAAGTCCGGGTTGGTCACCACGGTGGCGCGGAACACCGACATGCGCCCGGTCATGGTCAACACGCGCTTGGACAGGGCCATGGAGCACATGTTGATGTGACGCTGGGCGAAACGCAGCTTGTGCCACTCGCTCATGATGTAGCCGCCGCGCACTTCGCAGAACTCGTTGGTGGTCAGGCCGCCGACGTTGCCGAACAGCTGGAACCACGGCACGGTCTTGCGCACGACGCCTTCGGCCAGGACGGTATCGCCGTCGATCACGGCCACCACGGCACGGTCGTCCGGCAGGTGGCGGGAGATGGCACGGAAACCGAAGGCCAGGCCGTCACGCTTGCCGGTACCGGGAATGCGCACGAAGTCCAGCTTGACGTGCTCTGGCGGGTTCATGCGGGCCCAGAGGCTCTTGACCAGCAGCTCGTCGGACATTTCCACGATGGAGCAGACCACGGTGGTCGGCAGCCCGCAGTCGATGGCTTCGCGGATGACCGAGCTGTAGACCTGGGCGGTGGTCAGCGCATCGATGCGAAAGCTGGTGACCATCAGGTAGACGTGGGACGGATCCGCCGCCTTGCCCAGCTTGCGCACTTTACGGCGCAGGTGTGGGTAGACGATGTACAGGAAGATCATGCCGCGCACGAAATGCGTCGCGCCCATGGAATAACGCCAGATGCCCACGGCGCCGATCAGGAAGATGAAATCCTTCGATTCGGAGTCGAACGTGGACGTGGGCAGCGCCGTGGCGATGCCCATCAATAAACTCAAGTAAAACAGCCAACCGGCGGCCTGAAGCAGGCCGTGCTTTAGCCTGTGCATAATCTGCATCCGTCTCTATCTCGGGCGGGCCTTGTGGGCGGCCCGATGGGTTAAGGCAGGCGAAAGGCCGGCCGGGGCAAGCCCCGGCCGGCTAACAGACTTACCAGCAGATGCCTTCGGTCCGGCCACTCGGGGAGGTGGCCTTGGACATGAAGCCAACCAGGTCGATGACCTGCTTGCCTTCCGGTACGTTCTCGGTCAGCGCGCGGAACTTCTCGTCGCGGTTACCGAGAATGATGATGTCGGAGTTGTCGATCACCGCGTCGAAGTCGGAATTGAGCAAGGACGAGACGTGAGGAATCTTCGACTCGATGTAATCCTTGTTCGCACCGTGGACGCGTGCGTATTCGACGTTGCTGTCGTAGATCTTCAGGTCGAAACCCTTGCCGATCAGCATTTCCGCCAGTTCCACCAGTGGGCTTTCACGCAGGTCGTCGGTGCCGGCCTTGAAGCTCAGGCCCAGCAGGGCGACTTTGCGCTTGTCGTGGCTGGAGACGATGTCGAAGGCGTTCTGCACCTGGGATTCGTTGCTGCGCATCAGCGAGTTGAGCAGCGGCGCTTCCACGTCCAGCGAGCCTGCACGGTAGGTCAGGGCGCGCACGTCTTTTGGCAGGCACGAGCCGCCGAAAGCGAAGCCTGGGCGCATGTAGTACTGTGACAGGTTCAGGACCTTGTCCTGGCAGACTACGTCCATCACTTCACGACCATCGACGCCGACGGCCTTGGCGATGTTGCCGATCTCGTTGGCGAAGGTCACCTTGGTGGCGTGCCAGACGTTGCAGGTGTACTTGATCATCTCGGCGACCGCGATGTCCTTGCGGATGACCGGTGCGTCGAGTTCTTCGTACAGCGATTGCAGGACGTCGCCCGACGCTTTGTCGAACTCGCCGATGACGGTCATTGGCGGCTGGTCGTAGTCCTTGATCGCGGTGCTTTCACGCAGGAACTCAGGGTTGACCGCGACGCCGAAATCGACGCCGGCTTTCTTGCCGGAGCAGTCTTCGAGGATCGGGATGACCACATTGGCCACGGTGCCCGGCAGTACGGTACTGCGAACCACGATGGTGTGACGGGTGGTCTTGTCACGCAGGACAAAACCGATCTCGCGGCACACGGCTTCGATGTAGTTCAGTTCCAGGTCGCCGTTCTTTTTGCTCGGTGTACCGACGCAAATCATCGACAGGTCAGTATCACGAATAGCTTCGGCGAAGTTGGTAGTACCGCGCAGGCGACCTGTTTGGATGCCTTGTGCCAATAGCTCGCCCAGGCCCGGTTCAACGATCGGTGATTTACCGGCGTTGATCATGTCGATCTTGTCTTTGGCGACATCTACGCCAACTACATCATGGCCCCGTGCAGACAGGCAACCGGCACATACTGCACCGACGTAACCCAAACCAAATATGCTAATGCGCATCGCATTTACCTCTGTTTTCACGCCATCAAATGGCCGGAGTTAATAAGTGTTCAGCGGTCATCGCGCACTCGGAAGTGTGGAATGCAGGCGCCACAGTGCCGTGTGCAGGCATACTAAGTTCCGAGTGTCTAAATAAATGCACTCAAGTTGTGCGCAAAGCGGCCTACTTGTTATGACCTGCCCTGTTATGCAGCCAGTCCTCGTTGGCGGGACGTTCGTGCAACGGTCGTTCACTTTCCGATTTCTGGCAAAAAGCCCACAAAATCAGAAGCTTGTGTGCTCGGGTGAGCACGTTATAGGGGCGCAGCCTTGGCCTTGTAGGGGATACAAATGGTGCTTTATCTCCCGTCCTTTTAAGGGTGGATCCAATTAGACGACCGTTTCGCTAAGTTGTCGTGACAACTCGGTTACTTCGGACGACGTGCCACGTAAGTTATCTCGTACACGCTCGGCGAGAATCGTTACGGGTGGTATGAGCCGTGCAATTTCACATAGTTCCGATCCGCTCATCGCCATTTTCGAAATTTTTCGAAATATCTGCCTAGATGGCACTGCTCTCAAATTGATAGCACGCGCGCTTTTGCCCTTTAGTTTCGGGGAGTTGGCGGGGGTAGATAGTTTTGTGCCACTACTGATGAAAAATTTCCGTGCCACTACGGAAAAATCTGACATTTGTCGAGTGAAAGAAAAGTTAGAGCAGGGGGTGTTTGTTTTGTTGACGCCAAGAAAGTGTCAAGTGCGGTGGGGAAGTGGGATGACATATAGCGCGATGATCGAGGCCCCTTATCGGGGCCCGAAACAGGTGTTGCATTATTGCGGGGCGTGGTCGCGCAAAAAGACCAACTTGTTCGGGGAAGATTGTTCGGCGTTGTAACGATAGCCCTGTACATCGAAGTGTTTGAGTTGCACGGGATCGTTGATGCGCTGCTCGATGACAAACCGGCTCATCAAGCCCCGGGCTTTCTTGGCGTAGAAACTGATGATCTTGTATTGGCCGTTCTTCAGATCCTTGAACTCGGCATCGATGACGCGGGCTTTCAGTGCACTGCGCTTGACCGCCGAAAAGTACTCATTGGAAGCCAGGTTCAACAGTACGTCGTCGCCCTGATCGGCCAAGGCTTCGTTCAGCCATTCGCTGATGCGGGTGCCCCAGAATGCATAAAGGTCCTTGCCCCGGGCATTGGCCAGCTTCGTGCCCATCTCCAGGCGATAAGGTTGCATCAAGTCCAGCGGACGCAGCAGACCGTAGAGGCCGGAGAGCATGCGCAGGTGCTGTTGGGCGTAGTCGAAATCGGCTTCACCGAGGCTTTGTGCGTCAAGGCCGGTGTACACATCGCCCTTGAACGCCAGCAACGCCTGTTTGGCATTGGCCGGGGTAAACGCCGGGTTCCAGCTGCCGAATCGCGCGGCATTGAGGCCGCCGATCTTGTCGGAGACGTGCATCAACTCGCTGATCTGGGCTGGCGAGAATTCGCGCAATTGTTCAATCAGCTCTTGGGAGTGATCCAGGTACTGCGGCTGGGTAAAACGCTCGGTGGCCGGCGGTGTTTCGTAATCGAGGGTCTTGGCGGGGGAAATCACCATCAGCATGCAAACGTCTCCTTTAAGGGTGCGGCGATTCTAGGGGGTTGTCCGGGTGGACTCCAGCTATTGAGGTGATAGGGGATGGGTGGCGATGCGAACCGTCGGACTTTTCGTCGCGTGTACATTGTGGCGAGGGGATTTATCCCCGCTGGACTGCGCAGCAGTCCCAAAAGATGCACCAGGCTGCAGGTTTCTCAGGGCTGCTTCGCACCCCAACGGGGATAAATCCCCTCGCCACAAAAGCTTCGTGCGCCATGGGGGGACTGCTTCTGGATCAGCTATCATCCCGCGCGGGTTTCGTTATGGAGCATCCCTTTTGCGTATCGTCCTTTTACTGTCGGCCTGGTTGTTGAGCCTCGGCGCTTTCGCTGCGCCCAACGACGTCGCTACCCTGGACCGCAGCACCTGGCCTGAACAGCTCACCAGCCCGACGCTGTTCGATGTGGCTTCGCGGGCCGAGGTCCTGATGTTCGCCCGGGTATTGCTGGATGCCGATGCCATGGACGAAATAGCCCTCAAGCAATACCTGGGGCTGCGCTCGGTCAATATGGTCGCGGTGAACGCTTTGCGCACACGGCTGTGGCAGCGTCTGCTTTCGAGCTACAACTTCGCCCAGCGCAGTTGCACGCTGGATGCTTCCTTCTGCTACCTGGTCGAGGACATGGCGACCCTGCGCGAGGAGGCGGGCCGGTTCAAGCTCGATGACAACTCCTACTACATCAAGTGGGCCGAGCCGAGCCGGATCTTTCATACGCAGTACCGCGACGAGCTGCTGCGCAAGGCTGCGCTGTTTCCCCAGGTCAGCAGCGAAGTCGAGCGTTTCGGCGATTACGAGCGCAACGGTGAGCAGATGAATGACCGACTGTTCTTGCTGACCTTCGACAGCGCTGCCAACGTCGCGCCGGACCACACGCCATGGCTGACCGAGTACCTGCGCAAGTCGAACATGAACGGCACTTTTTTTGTGCTGGGCAAGGACATTCAGGCGCGCCTGACAGACGGCTCGGCAAATGATCTCCAGACTCTGTTTGCTGGGCAATGCGTCGGGGTGCAGGGCTGGGAGTTCCGCTCCCACAGCCATTGGCAGGACTGGCAGGACTCGGTACGGCGCAGCGTTGACCTGGTCAAGGGCAGGCTCCCGGAGAATTACGTGCCCCTGTTCCGTCCGCCACAGGGCCAGCGTCGAGGCGATGCCCAGGCATTCTTCAGGAACCAGGGCCTGCAAGTGGCGCTATGGGATATCGATCCCCAGGACAGCACCAACCGCCTCAAGCCCGAGCAGAGTGCCCAGCGCGCGCTGACGCTGATGCTGTTGTGGCGCCACGGGGTCATCAATTTCAACGCCAAGCAGGACGCGGTGAAAACGGCGCTGCCCTGGCTCGTTACGCAAACGGCGCAAAGCGGGATCGGCTGGGAAGAGTGTCAGGACGCGTTTCGCTGAGAAAAGGCAAAAGTCCCGTAAACATTGGGCGGGGCGGGAATCGGGTCGCGCATTCAGGGCGACCGGACTTCCGACTTTAACGGCGCCGGGGCAGTACGCCAAGGGTTATTCGTCACTCTGAAAAATAAACTTCAAAAAAGCGTCAAAGTGCTTTTTCCTGTCATCGTTTTTGGAGTATCAAGAAGTCAGACCGCCGAAACCTGCAACACAGGTGGCGTCTTCCAAGACCCAGATTGTGTGCAGTTCACCCGAAATCCTCGCGGGTGAATTCGGTGGCTACCTCGAGGCGCAGCACTGTCACGGTATTGCGTCGAATGGCCCCCACAAAGGTGACCGAGTATGGATGACCACGGACGTAGCCCTTCCTCCAACCAGCCAATCCTGTATGTACTCGATACCAACGTATTGATCCACGATCCAAACGCGCTGCTGAATTTCGAAGAACACCACGTCGCCATCCCGATGACCGTGCTCGAGGAGCTGGACAAGCTCAAGAGCGGCCATCACAGCGTGGCGGCTGAATGCCGGCAGGCGATCCGCCTGATCGACAAGACCCTGGGCGACGCCTCTCCAGAAGACGTTGAACTGGGGGTGCCGATCCAGCGCGGCAAGAGCGGCCCCAAGGGCCTGCTCTCGATCCTGATGAGCAAGCGCACCGAACCCAACCTGGTGCTGCCTGAACACCTGAACGACAACATCATCATCAACCAGCTGATCGACCTGCACGCGCGCAACAAGGAACAAGCCGTGGTGCTGGTGACCAAAGACATCAACATGCGCCTCAAGGCCCGCGCCTGCGGGATCGCGGCGGAAGACTACAGCACTGACCAACTGGTCGACGACGTATCGCTGTTGCCCAACGGCTACCACACCATGACCGGCTCCTTCTGGGATCGCGTGAGCAAGGTCGAGACCCGTCAGGACCATGGGCGCACCTGGCACCAGGTGCAACTGATCGACAACCTGCCGGCGGTGCACATCAACGAATTCATTATCGATGAACAAGGATTCGTCGGCTGGATCAAGGAGATCCAGGTCGACAAGCTGCTGATCCTCGACCTGCACCAGGAACCCCTGCTGCATCAGGAGGCGTGGGGCCTCAAGCCTCGCGACATCTACCAGAGCCTGGCGCTGTTCGCCTTGCTCGACCCGGACATCCACCTGGTCAACCTGTCCGGCGCCGCCGGTTCCGGCAAGACCATCCTGGCCCTGGCCGCCGCCATCGAACAGACCATGGTCAGCAAGCGCTACCGGCGCATCATCGCCACTCGCAGCGTGCAGGGCCTGGATCAGGAAATCGGCTTCCTGCCCGGCACCGAAGCGGAAAAAATGGAGCCGTGGCTGGGCGCGATTACCGACAACCTCGAAGCCTTGCACATGGATGACGAGAGCACCCATGGCAGCGTCGACTACATCCTCAGCAAAGTGCCGTTGCAGTTCAAATCCCTCAACTACATCCGAGGCCGCAGCTTCCAGCAGAGCCTGATCCTGATCGACGAATGCCAGAACCTGACCCCGCACCAGATGAAAACCATCATCACCCGTGCCGGCGCCGGTTCCAAAGTGGTGTGCCTGGGTAACCTGGCGCAGATCGACACCCCTTACCTGTCCGCGACCAGCTCCGGGCTGACCTACCTGACCGAACGCTTCAAGGACTTCCCCAACGGCGTCCACATCACCCTGCAGGGCGTACCGCGCTCGATCCTGGCCGAATACGCCGAATCTCATCTGTAAGCCCATCCGAACCGGGCGACCACAAGGTCGCCCGGTTCTTGTAAGCACCCCATAACCCTGTGGGAGCGAGCTTGCTCGCGATGGCGGCGTGTCAGACACATGTTTTTATCTGGCACACCGTCATCGCGAGCAAGCTCGCTCCCACAGGGGACTCGCAGTGATAGATCCAATAGGGAAATCGGTACGACAATCAACCCTGCCGGAATTTGACTCACAGGTTTACAATCGACGCTCCTGATCAGGAGTTACCCTGTGCTGACCCATCTCGATTCCCAAGGTCGCGCCAACATGGTCGACGTGACCGACAAGGCCGTGACGTTCCGCGAAGCCACCGCCGAAGCCTTTGTGCGCATGCTGCCCGATACCCTGCAAATGATCGTCAGCGGCGGCCATCCCAAGGGCGATGTGTTCGCCGTCGCGCGCATTGCCGGTATCCAGGCGGCAAAAAAAACCAGTGACCTGATCCCGCTCTGCCATCCGCTCATGCTCACCAGCGTCAAGGTCGAACTGACCGCCGAAGGCGAGGACCGGGTGCGCATCGTGGCCCGCTGCAAGCTGTCGGGACAGACCGGTGTCGAGATGGAGGCGCTCACCGCCGCCACCGTCGCCGCGCTCACCCTCTACGACATGTGCAAGGCCGTGGACCGGGGCATGGCCATCGAGGGCGTGCGTGTGCTGGAAAAACTCGGCGGCAAGAGCGGCCACTTCCAGGCGGATGCGCCATGAACATCACCGTGAAGTTCTTTGCCCGTTATCGCGAAGCGCTCGGCGTGGATTCGCTGAAAGTGGAGGGCGTTTTCGCCACGGTTGACGATGTACGCGCATTGCTCGCTCAGCGTGACGGAGCCGAGGTGCTGCGAGAGCAGAACCTGATGTGCGCCCGCAACGAGGACCTGTGCCAGCTCGATGAACCGCTGGCGGACGGCGACGAAGTGGCCTTCTTTCCCACCGTGACCGGAGGCTGAGCCATGGCGATTCGGGTGCAGGCCGAGCCGTTCGACCCGGGGGCCGAGGTCAATGCGATGCAGGCGGCAAATGTCGGCGTCGGCGCCGTGGTGAGTTTTGTCGGCTACGTGCGCGACTTCAATGACGGCCTCGATGTGTCCGGGATGTTCCTCGAGCATTATCCGGGCATGACCGAAAAAGCCCTGGGCAAGATCGCCACCGAAGCCGAGCAGCGCTGGCCGCTGCTCAAGCTTGAGGTATTGCACCGCATCGGCGCCCTGGAGCCGGGTGAGCCAATCGTTTTTGTCGGCGCCGCCAGCGCCCATCGCCAGGCGGCGTTCGACGCCTGCGCTTTTGTCATGGACTACCTGAAGACTCGCGCACCGTTCTGGAAAAAGGAAAATACCGCCGACGGCCCGCGTTGGGTCGAGGGGCGGGACAGTGATCATGCGGCGGCGGATCGCTGGAAGCGCTAGGCAACCCATAGAACTGCCAGGTATCCAAGACAAAAAAAAGCGCAGCCTGGTTGGGCTGCGCTTTCGGTACTGTGAAGACGGTTAAGGTCGCTTGCGCTCGACCGGCCGCAACAGATGAGTCGGCGGCATCTCGCAACTGATCTTGCGGCCCAGCAGTGCCTCGATCGAGGGTAACTGGTAGGAATCATCCTCGCCGGCGAAGCTGATCGAAACCCCGGCGGCCCCGGCACGACCGGTGCGGCCGATACGGTGCACGTAGTCGTCCGGCATTTCCGGCAGGGTGAAGTTGATCACGTGGCTGATGCCGTCGATGTGAATGCCGCGACCGGCCACGTCGGTGGCGACCAGCACGCGGATCTTGCCTTCACGGAAACCTTCGAGTGTCTTGATGCGCTTGTGCTGCGGCACGTCGCCCGACAGTTGCGCGGCGTTGACGCCATCGCGCACCAGGCGTTCTTCGATGCGGCGCACTTCGTCCTTGCGGTTGGCGAAGACCATCACCCGCTCCCAACCGTTGTCGTTGACCAGGTTATAGAGCAGTTTGTACTTGTCGGCACCGGCGACGGCGTAGATGTGCTGTTCGACATTTTCGCTGGCGACGTTTTCGGCTTCGATCTCGACGATTGCAGGATCGGTGGTCCATTGCTTGGCCAGGTTCATCACGTCTTCGGTGAAGGTGGCGGAGAACAGCAATGTCTGGCGTTCGTTTTTCGGCGGGGTCTGGCGAATGATCTGGCGGACCTGAGGGATGAAGCCCATGTCGAGCATGCGGTCGGCCTCGTCGAGCACCATCACTTCGACCATGTCCAGGTGCACGTCGCCGCGCTGGTTGAAGTCCAGCAGGCGGCCCGGCGTCGCCACGAGGATGTCGCAGTGGCGGGCCTCGAGGTGCTTGAGCTGCTTGTCGAAATCCATGCCGCCGACGAACGTCATCACGTTCAGGCCGGTGTACTTGGTCAGGTCAGCGGCGTCCTTGGCGATCTGCACCACCAGCTCACGGGTCGGCGCGATGATCAGCGCCCGCGGCTCGCCCATGTAGCGTTCCTTGGGGGGCGGGGTCTGGAGCAACTGGGTGATGATCGAAATCAGGAACGCGGCGGTCTTGCCGGTGCCAGTCTGGGCGCGACCGATAGCGTCCTTGCCGGCGAGGGTATAGCCCAGCACTTGCGCCTGGATCGGCGTGCAGTACGGGAAGCCTAGGTCCTGGATGGCATGCATCAGCTCCGGGGCGAGCTTGAAATCGTGGAAGCGGGTCTTGCCTTCCTGGGGTTCTACGACGAAGTCTTCGAGCTTCCAGGCAACGACCGGCGGTTTGGGCGCGCGCTCGCGACGTGGCTTGGGGGCTTCGCTGCGTGGTTTTTCCGGCTCGGATGCCACCACAGGTTGCGCAACGGATTCGGTCGACGGCGATAGTTTTGCGTCCGCAACGGGGGCGGTCCGACGTGGTTGGTGCGCATCGGTGCGGCTCGCACCGTGGACGGGGGCGCTGGCTTCAGGCGCGAGTTGCTCGGCCTCGCTTTTACCGAACATCTTCTTGAGTGCTTTGAGCACGGTCATCTCATCGGTTGGTTAAGGAATGTACGCCGGCCAGTGTAATGCAAGAAACGGGCGCGGCGTAGTGTGATCATCAAAGCGCTGGCGTGGCTATCTGCCTCTTAGCGCAAGCGTTCCGCCAGCCAGGTACCGATGTCGCGAATCTCCTCGGGTAACACTTCGTGGCCCATTGGGTATTCTTGCCATGTCACGGTGACACCATGCTGCTTCAGATACTCTTTCGCAGTCCGGCCCATCGGGTTGAGTACCACTTCGTCGTACTGTCCGTGCAGCGCCAGTACCGGAACGCGTTGCTGGCTGGCCGACAACTGCAGTTCTTCGCCAAAAGTTGGCGCATAAGTGGACAGCGCAATCACGCCACCCAGCGGCCCCTGCCATTTAACGAACGCCGTGTGATACACCACCGCTCCGCCTTGGGAAAACCCTGCCAGGAAAATCCGCGAGGCGTCTATTCCGCTGGCTCGCTGGGTTTCCATCAGGTCGATGACCCGTTGCGCCGAGGCTTCCAGTTGTAGCTCGTCGATTGCCCGCGCCGGGCTCAAGGCACGAATGTCATACCAGCTGGGCATGGCATAGCCACCATTGATGGTCACCGGTTGCGTCGGTGCTTGGGGCAATACGAAGCGCGTGGTCAGCAGGCTTTGCTGCAGCATTTCGGCGACCGGCATGAAGTCGTAGCGATCGGCGCCCAGGCCGTGGAGCCAGATAACGCATGCATCGGCAGTGCCGGAGGGCTCGAGAATCAAGGGGTCGGTCATGATGTGCTCCAAAAATGTGCGGGTGCGCTCAATCAGTGCCTGATTGCAGTGCGCGCCTGGTGCCTCAGTTAATTAGATGTCGCAATGCTACAAGTTTTTGTCTTGACGTCGCCAGTAACGGACAAGCGCAGCGGTGTGGTACGGGCTTTGCTATTGGTTTAGCCGAGTGATGATTCTTACGCAGCGCGGTAACACTATCAGCTCGACGCGACGCATGGGATATCAGAAATCCGGTGATGGATGTTCGCCAATAGCCGCTACGGGCTTCGCGAACGTGAAGGGCTACAGCCCGTTCGGCCGATTGGTGAGAAGTGAGTAAGGCGCCGTTTATAGCCGCTCTCATTTATTAGACTCATAGCGAAGGCCCAGACGTCGGTTGACCCTAAAAAAAGCCAACAAGGGTCGGCAATGCCTCAAAAGGGTGCGACAGGGTCCCAGCTCCGACACAACAAGAGCAAAACTGGAGGTTTGAATGAAGTTACTGAAATCCACCCTGGCAGTCGTGACTGCAGCAGCAGTTCTCGGTGTCAGCGGGTTCGCTCAGGCGGGTGCAACCCTGGATGCCGTGCAGAAGAAAGGCTTTGTACAGTGCGGTGTGAGCGATGGTTTGCCGGGTTTCTCGGTACCTGATGCCTCCGGCAAGATCCTCGGCATCGACGCTGACTTCTGCCGCGCCGTGGCCGCCGCCGTATTTGGCGACGCCAACAAGGTGAAATTCAGCCAGTTGAACGCCAAAGAGCGTTTCACCGCGCTGCAATCTGGCGAAATCGATATCCTGTCGCGCAACACCACCATGACCAGTTCCCGCGATGCCGGCATGGGCCTGGTGTTCCCTGGCTTCATTACCTACTACGACGGCATCGGCTTCCTGGTAAACAACAAGCTGGGCGTCAAGAGCGCCAAGGAACTGGACGGCGCGACCATCTGCATCCAGGCCGGTACCACCACCGAGCTGAACGTTTCCGACTACTTCCGCGGCAACGGCCTGAAGTACACTCCCATCACTTTCGACACCTCCGATGAAAGCGCCAAGTCGCTGGAATCCGGTCGTTGCGACGTACTGACCTCCGACAAGTCCCAGCTGTTCGCCCAGCGCAGCAAGCTGGCTTCGCCGAAGGACTACGTAGTTCTGCCGGAAACCATTTCCAAGGAGCCACTGGGCCCAGTCGTGCGTAATGGCGATGAAGAGTGGTCGAAAATCGTCCGCTGGACTGGCTACGCCTTGCTCAACTCCGAAGAAGCCGGCATCACTTCGAAGAACGTCGAAGCTGAAGCCAAAGCCACCAAGAACCCGGACGTCGCCCGTATGCTCGGCGCTGATGGCGAATACGGCAAAGACCTGAAGCTGCCGAAAGACTGGGTTGTTCAGATCGTCAAGCAAGTCGGCAACTACGGCGAAATCTTCGATCGCAACCTCGGCAAGAGCACCCCGCTGGAAATCGATCGTGGCCTGAACGCTCTGTGGAACGCAGGCGGCATTCAATACGCACCACCAGTGCGCTGATGGTTCTATCACCCGGTGGGCCAACCACCGGGTGATGTTCTGTTCCATTCCTTGCGGGGCACTTCATGCAAAATTCAATCGGCGCACCTAAGCAGAGGCTCAGCCTCAGCGATCCACGAGTGCGTGCGTGGGTATTTCAGATCGTCACCATCGTGGCGGTCATTTCTCTGGGCTGGTTTCTGTTCGACAACACGCAGACCAACCTTGAGCACCGGGGCATTACCTCCGGTTTCAGCTTCCTGGAGCGCAGTGCCGGTTTCGGCATCGCTCAAACCCTGATCGACTACACCGAGGCGGACAGCTATGCCCGCGTCTTCGTCATCGGGCTGCTCAACACGCTGCTGGTGACCTTCATTGGTGTCATTCTGGCGACAATCCTCGGTTTCATCGTCGGCGTGGCCCGCCTGTCGAAGAACTGGATCATCGCCAAGGTGGCGACGGTGTATGTGGAGGTCTTTCGCAACATCCCGCCGCTGCTGCAGATCCTGTTCTGGTACTTCGCGGTGTTCCTGACCATGCCGGGGCCGCGTAACAGCCATAACTTCGGCGACACCTTCTTTGTCAGCAGCCGTGGCCTGAACATGCCGGCGGCGCTGATGGCTGAAGGGTTCTGGCCGTTTGTGGTCAGTGTCGTGCTGGCGATCGTCGCCATCGTGCTGATGACCCGCTGGGCCAACAAGCGTTTCGAAGCGACTGGCGAGCCGTTCCATAAATTCTGGGTAGGCCTGGCGTTGTTCCTGGTGATCCCGGCGTTGTGCGCACTGATCTTCGGCGCGCCCGTGCACTGGGAAATGCCGCAGCTCAAGGGGTTCAACTTCGTCGGTGGCTGGGTATTGATCCCGGAACTGCTGGCCTTGACCCTGGCGCTGACGGTGTACACTGCGGCGTTCATCGCCGAGATCGTGCGTTCGGGCATCAAGTCGGTCAGCCATGGCCAGACCGAGGCGGCTCACTCGCTGGGCCTGCGCAACGGTCCGACCTTGCGCAAGGTGATCATCCCGCAAGCCCTGCGCGTGATCATCCCGCCACTGACCAGCCAATACCTGAACCTGGCGAAGAACTCTTCGCTGGCGGCCGGTATCGGTTACCCGGAAATGGTTTCGCTGTTTGCCGGTACGGTGCTGAACCAGACCGGGCAGGCCATTGAAGTCATTGCCATCACCATGAGCGTGTACCTGGCGATCAGTATCAGCATTTCCCTGCTGATGAACTGGTACAACAAGCGCATTGCGCTGATCGAGCGGTGAGGAAACGCGCATGACATCCCATACTTTCAAACCTGATATGCCGCCACCGAGCAAAGTGTTCGGGCCGATGGCATGGATGCGCGCAAACATGTTCTCCAGCTGGCTCAATACGCTGCTGACCCTGTTTGCGTTCTATCTGATCTACCTGGTGGTTCCACCGATCCTCAGTTGGGCGATCATCGATGCCAACTGGGTCGGCACCACTCAAGCCGACTGCACCAAGGAAGGCGCCTGCTGGGTGTTCATCCAGCAGCGTTTTGGCCAGTTCATGTACGGCTATTACCCAGCGGATCTGCGCTGGCGCGTGGACCTGACCGTGTGGCTGGCGGTGATCGGCGTGGCACCGCTGTTCATCTCGCGCTTCCCGCGCAAGGCGATCTACGGCCTGAGCTTCCTGGTGCTGTACCCGATCATCGCCTGGTGCCTGCTGCACGGCGGCGTCTTCGGCCTGGCCACCGTGGCGACCAGCCAATGGGGCGGCCTGATGCTGACCCTGGTGATCGCCACCGTCGGTATTGCCGGCGCTTTGCCGTTGGGCATCGTCCTGGCGCTGGGGCGTCGGTCGAACATGCCGGCGATTCGCGTGGTCTGCGTGACCTTCATCGAGTTCTGGCGCGGCGTGCCGTTGATCACGGTGCTGTTCATGTCCTCGGTGATGCTGCCGCTGTTCCTGCCTGAGGGCATGAACTTCGACAAGCTGCTGCGGGCACTGATCGGCGTGATCCTGTTCCAGTCGGCCTACGTGGCCGAAGTGGTGCGTGGCGGTCTGCAAGCGATTCCGAAGGGGCAATACGAAGCGGCCGCGGCGATGGGCCTGGGCTACTGGCGCAGCATGGGCCTGGTTATCCTTCCGCAGGCGCTGAAGATGGTGATCCCGGGGATCGTCAACACCTTCATTGCGCTGTTCAAGGACACCAGCCTGGTGATCATCATCGGCCTGTTCGACCTGCTCAACAGCGTGAAACAAGCTGCCGCCGACCCGAAATGGCTGGGCATGGCCACTGAAGGCTATGTGTTCGCCGCCTTGGTGTTCTGGATTTTCTGTTTTGGTATGTCCCGCTATTCCATGCATTTGGAACGCAAGCTGGACACTGGCCACAAGCGTTAGGAGTTGACTCATGAGTGAAGCGATCAAACAGCCTGTGAGCCCTGAAGGCATTATTCAGATGCAGGGCGTGAACAAGTGGTACGGCCAGTTCCACGTGTTGAAAGACATCAACCTGAACGTCAAGCAGGGCGAGCGTATCGTGCTGTGCGGCCCTTCGGGTTCCGGCAAGTCCACCACCATCCGCTGTCTCAATCGCCTGGAAGAGCACCAGCAGGGCCGCATCGTGGTCGACGGTGTCGAGCTGACCAACGACCTCAAGCAGATCGAAGCGATCCGCCGTGAAGTCGGCATGGTGTTCCAGCACTTCAACCTGTTCCCGCACCTGACCATCCTGCAGAACTGCACCCTGGCGCCGATGTGGGTACGCAAGATGCCCAAGCGCAAGGCCGAGGAAATCGCCATGCACTATCTGGAGCGCGTACGCATTCCAGAGCAGGCACACAAGTACCCGGGCCAGCTCTCCGGCGGTCAGCAGCAGCGCGTGGCGATTGCCCGCGCCCTGTGCATGAAACCGAAAATCATGCTGTTCGACGAACCGACCTCGGCCCTCGACCCGGAAATGGTGAAAGAGGTTCTGGACACCATGATCGGCCTGGCCGAAGACGGCATGACCATGCTCTGCGTGACCCACGAGATGGGTTTCGCCCGCACCGTGGCCAACCGCGTGATCTTCATGGACAAGGGCGAAATCGTTGAACAGGCCGCGCCAAACGACTTCTTCGACAACCCGCAGAATGATCGTACGAAGTTGTTCCTGAGCCAGATCCTGCATTGATCCGATCTTAGGCAGTGAAAATAGACCCGGACTTGTCCGGGTTTGTTTTTTTGGGGTCAGAGATCCGCCGTGTCATGTTCCGGATGGCGACCTGACAACAGTCGCTGCAAATGGGCTTCGTCGTTCAGCGAATGGACTTCAGCCATCAGATGCGGATGCCGGTCAAGCAGGCGCATCAGCACGAATAACGACTGAGCCGGGGTAACTTCGCCGCGTTCATAACGGGAAAACGCATTGTGCCCGCCTCCGGATAGCAGCTTCACCGCGTCTTTTTGCGTGAGGTGCAGTTTGCGGCGGATGCGTTTGATTTCCGCACCTGTCGCCAGCGCGTAGTCTTCCAGCAACTGGTCGCTGGCCCTGGAGTAACGCTCGGCGCTGTCAGTGTCGTGATCGAATTCGATTTCACCGCAGATCCGGCATTCCCATCCGGCAATATCGTGCACTTGCCGAGTCACCTGCCTGTAGTCGACCGTAAAGCTACGGCCGTTGAAGTGATGCATCGCGTCGATGCTGCCGCAGCTGACACATTGCTGGGTTTTCATTGGTTTTTCTCCTTGAAGGAAACCACCGGATGCCCACCGCCAGGGCGGTAAGTCACCTTGATGTAGATCTCCCGATCCTGAAATGTTGTGTGATAGACGTCTTGCCAGATTCGGTGGTCGGCATAGGTGGTCATCGATTTATGCAGCATCCTGTATTCCAGCAGGTGAACGATCCGCAGCATCCGGGCGAGACTCAACATCATTCTTCGTCCGCCTTCGCGAGCGTTCAATGTGAACGCCTTGCTTCCCAACCTGTGAACCTCGGCCTTGACCACTGCCAGGTCGTAATGGGGTGTGCTCTTTTCCATAAGAAGCCGTTTGCCTTGTCCCAATGATTACCCATAAAGGGTAAATCTGACTAATCGAAAATTCGGATTCTTTGCCTCCCATAAAACGTAGGCGGTTGCCGTCCTACGCGAAGCTGACTAACATGTCAGAAAATTCATCCCATGATTGGATGAAAAGGCGAGCCCCATGTCAGAAATGTCCCCGCTAATAAAGCGCTCCCTGGTCGATCAAGCCTTGGAGCAACTGCGTCAACGCATCAGTGACGGCGTGTGGGCTGTCGGCCAGCGCCTGCCTACCGAGCCGGAATTGGTCGCCGAGCTAGGCATCAGCCGCAACACGGTGCGCGAAGCCATGCGCGTGTTGGCGTTTTCCGGATTGATCGAAATTCGTCAGGGCGACGGCAGCTACGTGCGTGCGGTCGTCGACCCGCTGGACACGCTCAAGGCGCTCTCCCGTTGCTCGTTGGGGCAGGCCCGGGAAACCCGGCACATCCTAGAAGTCGAGGCCATCGGCCTGGCGGCGCTACGGCGCACCGAGGACGATCTGCTTGCCTTGCGCCAGGCGCTGAAAACCAGCGGCGAGCATTATCACGGCGACCTGGAGCACTACATCGCCTGCGATCTGGTGTTCCATCGCCTGCTGGTGGACGCCGCGCACAACCCGGCCCTGAGCGAGCTGTATCGCTATTTCTCCAGCGTGATCGGCGCTCAGTTGCGCCAGAGCCTCAATATCATTCCCCGTCATCAACACGTGTTCGACCTGCACATCGAAATCCTCGAAGCCGTCGAACGCCAGGATCCGGAGCGGGCCAAGGCCCTCTGCCGGCAGTTGATCAATGAACCCTGAACCCCGAGCTTTCCATGTCCCGCGATCCGCTTGACCGCACTACCGCAACGCCGAACAAACGCGGCGCCGAACTCGAAGAATTGCTGATCGACGCCGAGGCGGACGACGAGCAGGCCCAGCAGAGCCAGCCGCTGGTGCGTCGGCCCTGGTTGCTGCTGCTAGGCCTGATCCTGGTCGCGTTGAACCTGCGCCCGGCCTTGTCGAGCATGGCGCCGTTGCTCAGCGACGTGTCGAAAAGCCTCGGCCTGTCGGCCGCTCAGGCCGGTCTGCTGACAACCCTGCCAGTGCTCTGCCTGGGCCTGTTCGCGCCATTGGCGCCAGTGCTGGCGCGCCGCTTCGGCGCTGAACGAGTGGTGCTCGGGATCCTGCTCACACTGGCTGGCGGCATCATCCTGCGCAGCTCGTTCGGCCAGGTCGGCCTGTTCGCTGGCAGCATCCTCGCCGGCGCCAGTATCGGGGTGATCGGCGTGTTGCTGCCGGGCATCGTCAAGCGCGACTTCGCCAGGCAGGCCGGCACCATGACCGGTGTCTACACCATGGCGCTGTGCCTGGGCGCGGCGATGGCGGCCGGCGCGACGGTGCCGTTGAGCGAACACCTGGGCCATGACTGGGCCCTGGGCCTGGGCTTCTGGATGCTCCCGGCCCTGCTGGCCGCAGTATTCTGGCTGCCGCAAGTGGGCCAGAAACACGGGGCGCATCAGGTGGCGTATCGTGTCCGCGGGTTGCTGCGTGATCCCCTGGCCTGGCAAGTGACCTTGTACATGGGGCTGCAATCGTCCCTGGCCTACATCGTGTTCGGCTGGTTGCCGTCGATCCTCATCGGCCGCGGGCTGACCCCAACCCAGGCGGGGCTCGTATTGTCCGGCTCGGTAATCGTGCAGTTGATCAGCTCTCTCGCGGCGCCCTGGCTGGCGACGCGCGGCAAGGACCAGCGCCTGGCTATCGTGGTCGTCATGCTGATGGTGCTCGGCGGGCTGTTCGGCTGCCTCTACGCGCCCATCGATGGGTTGTGGGGCTGGGCAATCCTGTTGGGCTTGGGGCAGGGCGCAACGTTCGCCCTGGCTCTGACGCTGATCGTGCTGCGCTCGCGCGACGCCCATGTGGCCGCCAACCTCTCCGGCATGGCCCAGGGTTTTGGTTATACGCTGGCGTCATTGGGGCCGTTCGCGGTCGGCGTGGTGCATGACTTGACCGGTGGCTGGAATGCCTTGGGCTGGATCTTTGGCCTGGTTGGCCTGGGCGCGATCATCGCCGGCCTCGGCGCCGGTCGAGCGTTGTATGTCGGCGTCGTCAGTGAAAGAGTCGGCGAGCTTCGCTGATGCCATTTTCATAGCGAATGACGATAGTGTTCCTCGCGGCGGCAGATTATCGTGCAGGCCTTACTGAAACGATTTCCGGAGTCCGTCCATGAGCGATGCCCACACAGCCCTGATCACCCGGTTCTACCAGGCGTTCCAGCGCCTCGATGCCGAGGCCATGAGCGCCTGCTACACCGATGACGTGGTGTTCAGTGATCCGGCCTTCGGTGAACTGCGTGGGCGCGATGCCGGCGACATGTGGCGCATGCTCACCACGCGGGCCAAGGATTTTTCCCTGACGTTCGATAACGTGCGCAGCGACGAACGTTCCGGCGGTGCCCATTGGGTGGCGACTTATCTGTTCAGCCAGACCGGTAATACCGTGGTCAACGATATCCAGGCGCGCTTCGTGTTTCGTGACGGCAAGATCTGCGAGCACCGCGATCATTTCGACCTGTGGCGCTGGTCGCGCCAGGCCTTGGGCACCAAAGGCCTGCTGTTGGGTTGGACGCCGCTGGTGCGCAACGCCGTCCGCGCCCAGGCACTCAAGGGGCTGCGGGCGTTCCAGGCCAGTCGCTGATAAGATCGCGGCTTGTTTCCATCGCGGCTGTTGAATATTTCCGTGACCACCGTTGAATCCCCCCCCGACCTCGCTGCCCCCGCCGCGCCCGAACCGGCCAAGCCCTGGTTCGTCTACCTGGTGCGCGCCGCCAACGGCTCGCTGTACTGCGGCATCAGCGATGACCCGGTGCGGCGTTTCGCCAAGCATCAGAGCGGCAAGGGCGCACGTTTTTTCCTCTCCAGCCCGGCGGTCGAGCTGGTCTATACCGAGGCCTGCCGCGACAAGGGCGAGGCGTTGCGGCAGGAGCGGTTGATCAAGAAGTTGAGGAAGAGTGCGAAGGAGTGTTTGGTGGCGAGTAAGGCGCAGGCCAGGGATTAGCTGGCCTGCCTGGGCGAGAGGGCGGGTTTGGTGCTTATCCAGCTCATTTCATCGAGATGCGATGAGCACGCATCCTACGATTTTTCTCCTCAAGGGAAGCGAATCGAGTCAAAGGTAAAATCAGCGAACAGTTCAGCATGCTTGTCCGGCAAGTAGGGATTGGTTTTGTACACCGTATGCTTCATCTGTTTGGCAAACATATCGGTCAGGGCCCGTTCCCCTTGCGGACCGCCCGCCGAGGCTCCTTTAAACAGTCGCGACATGTTTGAAGCGCCGTAGTTGACCGAAACCGAGCCGATATAGCCTTTAACGGGGGTGTTTATGAGTTGCCTGAACTGGGCGGCAAAGGAGGCAGCGCCTCCGTTGCCCGAATAACACATCAATAGCCGGACGTAATCGTAGACATTTGGATCTATACCTTTCTTGTTCAACAGGAAAAGCAAGTCACTGGCAGAATGCTCCGCGTTGTTCAGTATCATCGTGGAACTGCTATTCATTGCTTTTTCCATCAGCGTCAGATCCTTACCATGCACACCAATGTTAAGGCGTTGTAGATTTTTATGGGTGTCTACGAACATAAAGAGCTCGTCGTCTAACTGCCTGAGGGACCGCATGGTGCCGCCCATTCTTACCACGCGCCCACCGCCAGCAACTGCCGTCCCCGTACCAGAAAAAACCGCCCGTTCGGCGCTGGCGGCCAACATCGCGCTCCGGGCCGCCAACTTGGCGCCCACCAAACCGGCTCCTGCACCGGCTAATCCGGTTCCTAAAGAAGCCCAACCCAATGCGCTCGATAGTTCTGGATTGCTCTCCTCCAAAGCGGCCGAGGCAACCCCGAAAGCTGCCGACGTTACGGCCAGGCCCATGGCCGCTGCAGTCCAGCCTGCTGACGCGCCGCCAGTGAAAGGTGCCAGGGCGATACCAATGCCACCCACCATTACCGCTCGCACCACTGGGTTGTAGAGGAAAGGTTGATGAGTCATCACGCTGTACTGATGGACAACCTGTGCGTGTCCGCTGGGATCGCTGAAGTTGATCGGATTGTTGCTGCAATAGCTGTAGCCATTGAGGCCACCCGCACCGAAGGGGCTTAGGCTGTCTGGCGCTTGGAAATGCTGATTCGCCGGGTCGTAGACACGGTAGCCGTTACCTAGGTGATAGGTGTTCGTAACCCGGTCGATCGGTTGACCGTTGAAACCCAGCCAGCTGGGTTTGCTCCAGTCATCCGGGCGGTAACCGAAGGGTGTGTAGGCAAAGTAGGTTGGACGATTAGTGGACAGGTCGTAACTGGCCACTAGCGATCCATTTGCATCCATCAGTTCGAAGCTGTTGGAAATGTTGGGTTTTCCATCGGTCGCTACAATTTTCTGTTGTTGCAGAATGCAGGCGTCACTTTCGTTCAGGAGTAACAGCGTCCGGTCAATTGACTTTCCACCGACAGTCATCCGGCCGCTACGAGCATACTGCCGTTGCCCTAGGTAATAATATTTTTCGTAATAGTCGGTACCAAAACAGGCAACCTGACGACCCAAGCTGTCGTACATATATTCGTAGTTGGAAAAGGCTTTTCCGGCGCCTGCCTTTAAATAGCTTGGCTTGGATGCCTCGTTGTAGCTCAGCGTTTGCCCGTTGAAGTCCTCTTTCAGACGGCCTATTTCATCATAGGAGCATGTAGTTTGGGGATAAGGCGCCAGCGTATGTTTAATGGACTTGAGTTGAGCACGGTCAGTCGTATCGTAAGTAAAAAGAGACGTATTTTCCCCTTGATCAAAGGTGTTGATGCACTGAGTAATATTACCCAGTCCATCATAGGTAAAGACTTGTTTTGCCAGTTTTTTTCCTTGTGGGTCGACGGGCATCTGGCTGCCGGAGCACTGATAGGACGCGAGGCGGCCGTCAGGGGTATAAGTGAATTTTTCCGAACGCAGCAGTTTCTCTGCTTCAAACATATCCGAGCTGGCTAGCCAAGCGCCTAGATAGGTTCGCTTGATGATGAGGTCAGCGAAACCAATGAGTTTGAAGCGACGTTCGCTTTCGCGAAGCAATTCATCATAGACATAAGTGACGATCATGGAGCGTTTGCTCTCATTGTGTGTAACCGTCTGCTCCTTGAGTGAACCGTTGTCATAATAGCTCAGGCGCGTATCCACTTGGTTACTGGTTGACTTCGTCGGACGCCCCAGTGAGTCATAGTCATGTTGCGTGGTGTTGCCGAAGGTGTCCTGGCTTTCAAGTAGCAGGCCACGCAACGAATAGATTAAATGAGTGTTAGAGGAGCCTCCATCAGGGTAACCGGTTGTCTTGTTGCTGAAACGACCGGTCATTCGGTCGTAACTTGACTCGTAACTTGCAGTTTTTACCGAGTGAAAGTTGGAGCCCTTGAGGCTGCCCTCGCCTAAAGGGCCGCTGTCTGCGTAGGTATAGGTCTGTTTTCTTCCGCCGATCGACACTTCATTGATCCGTCCCAACCCATCGGTTTTACGTTGGCCAATGGTATAGGCATCGGTAGCCTGAATTTTTGTCGAGATAACCGTTGCGGCGGAAGAGTGGGCGGGGTAGGCGTTATAGACCATCAGATTCGCACTGGCTATTTTGGTCATACGGCCAAAATGATCGTACTCATATTCAGATGCAGGCCCCTGGCTAGGCTTTTGTGTTTTTAACCGTCCCCAGTTATCGTAGATGTAGCTGGTGGTATGAGTCACTTTATCGTTGACGAAAATCTGCTCCTCGCGCTGACTTCCTCCGCTTGGGGTGTCCAGGATATTAATGCGGATACCATTGGAGTAGTCGCCCGATTTTCGCCATTTTGAGAGTCTACGATTAATAGGATCATATTCTGAATGGAAGGCTTCTTTTCCGTTGATCAGGACTTTTGATGGTTGGCCCCAGTTGTCATAGAATGTTTGCATCGTACGGCTCATCGGTTTTTTACCTTCGGGTGCGCAATCAAATTCAACGGTTTGTTTTTCCCTACCCAGCTCGTCATAGGTCGTGGTGGACAACGTCATCCAGTCCTTTATGATCGGGCTGTGGTGTTTCGTAGTGACGACTCGCCCTAAGGCATCATGTTCTTCTCGATACGAATCACCCGAAGGGAATTTGGTGGTGATGCACTGTAAGCCATTAACGATTTCGTACTGAAAAAGGGTTTTGTTTCTTGCTTCTGCGCGTTGGTCAAATTCGCTGGTACTGATCAAGCGGCCGCTATTGTCATATTCATAGGACGTCTTGTTACCGACACCGTCGATGGTTTCAATCAATTCTCCGGTGAGGGCCGACACGGTCCGGCTGGTAATGACGGAGAGGCCATCGGCACTTTTCAATGTGCTGGTAGTTGTCAATCGGTTATCTTTAACTTGATACCCGAATTCAGTTTTAAGTTTGGACAGCGGCACCTCGGAACCATTTTCGTCGAGTAAGTATTGGGTGAGGGTTTTTACCCGGTCGAAGGCGATCGGATCTCTGCTATCGACGTAATACTCCATGGCTTCTACCGTCATCTTGCCGTTCTGTTTGGGTTTCAGTTTTTTGAAATCTTCAGTGACGGCAGGGTCGAAGATAGTTAGCTTAATTGAAGGTTTGACTGCGGACCCAGCGAGTGACGGATCTTTCGTCGGCAATTCGGTATAGCCATAAAAGGTCCATTTGAGATCGATCCGTTTGTTTTCGCGATAGGTGAAGATTTTTTCCGACTCTGGATGAACCCTGAAAAAATTAGGATCTCCTGGGCAAATGATGTCCACAGGCAGGTTGTAATCAATCTTTCCCGATTCAGTTTTAAATCGTGATTGAGTTTTGGCACGATCTTCAATCGTACCCCAAGTCAAGCCCTGCTTGTTGACAAGACCGTTAATAAGCCCTATCGGGTTTAGATTATCCCCAACCCACCCCAACCATCCCAGCGGCCCGGACGCATCGGTCTTGGTGTAAGTTCGGAGGATGACATCTTCCTCCTTGGGAGCGCCTCGATAGTATGTCCACTCGGTGGTGATGCCGTCGTCGGCAGTACCAGTCAGGTTGCCAAACGCGTCTACCGTTGACGTGGACACTTCGGTCCTGCTGAAGCCGTTTTTTTGATAGTTATTGTGGGTCGTAGTGGCCAGCTTATTCGAGGCCCAAATGCTTGCCATCTGTATGGTGTGTACGCAGTCGCCTTGGGTATGGACCTCTTTAATTTGAACTCCATCGGCGTTGTAGTGGAATGTGGTACGAGGGTTACCCTCGATTACGCGGGTGAGTGTAGTAACGTTTTCCGCTGGCGTGGCACTGTATGAGTAAGTGCGATCGCTTAGCTTTATGCCGTTGGCGCTACAGGCGTGGCGGGATACTTTTCCGCTGGTGTCGTAAAAAATTTCGTCTTTCAGGCCTGACGAGTCCTCAACGGAGCTTAGCTTACGGGAGATGTATTGAAAGTTTTTTGTAGTAGGCGTGTCGGGCTTCTCTATCGTTTTCAGACTCGCCTCGACAGTACCTGGCTTATCAATTTTGAATTGGTAGGTCTGCTTTTGTTTTGTGTCAGGGTAGATTTCGAAAATAATAAGCTCGCGTGATTCCGAATAAGAAACATTTAGCAATGCCGTTTTTTCGTCCCGGATAGATTTTAATCTAGGGGGCAATTTTTCGCCCCTCGTTTCCCACTCTATCGTTAATGTCAAACCGGAGGGTGACGTAATTTTTTTTGGTGTTGTGACGGACGCATTTGGAATTTCTTTTTTCAGTGGAAGAGCTTTATTGTTGTAAAAATATGCAGTTAGTGTTTCGGTTATTCCATCTTTTTGTGTGATTTTAATCTCTCCAGGGGCGCCTTTAGTGCGTTTGAATGTAGGAGGCCACGACTGGGTATTATAAAGACTCCAGGCTTCGCCATTTTTGAGATGAAGCATTAGGTATTTTTTATCGACAAGTACATGTTCGTTGGTGAAGCGCAAAGCCCAATTACCGAAATTATCGTCGTAAATATCAGGGGAATAAAATATGTTTAGATCCAGCGTCGGGCCGCGACCCTCGTTACCCACCAACGATGCTATAGGCATGTAAGTGTGAAATTTCCCTGTGCGAGGCTCGACCCCATGCAGGATGGGGCTATGGGTGTCAAAAAAATGATAGGGTATGATTTCGCTTTCCATATCTACGTACCTTCTAATGAAGAGTTTGGCTAATTCAAAATTTGCCCGGAAGTGGAAAGGTTAGGGCGGATGGAACAGGCTGGAACCTGTAAGAACTAACAGTTCTTTATCTTCAAAAGAAATATATTAATAACTAAACAGACTAAGCGTGGTTTGGTTCTTTCACATGCGCTGCTCAGCCTTGGCGTCCATGACTTGGCATTCACCAGTCCGATCAGATAGGCCGCTTGTCCATTGCAAGTTAAGCTAGCCGTCCTTGCCCATGTGACGGACGCCAGCATGTCTGAACTGATCCTCCATCATTACCCAACCTCCCCATTCGCAGAGAAAGCCCGCCTGCTGCTGGGTTTCAAAGGACTGTCCTGGCGTTCGGTAGGTATCCCGCCGATGATGCCCAAGCCGGACCTGACGGCCTTGACCGGCGGTTACCGCAAGACGCCGGTGTTGCAGATCGGCGCTGACATCTACTGCGACACGGCGTTGATAGCCCGGCGGCTGGAGCAGGAGAAAGCCTCGCCGGCGCTGTTTCCCGAGGGCCGGGAAATGATCGCTGCGTCCTTTGCGGCATGGGCGGATTCGGTGGTGTTTCAGCATGCGGTAAGCCTGGTGTTCCAGCCGGAATCGGTGGCGGTGCGTTTTGCCAAGTTGCCGCCCGAGGCGATCAAGGCGTTCATCAGCGACCGTGCCGGGCTGTTCAGTGGCGGCACGGCCACGCGCCTGTCCGCCGAGCAGGCCAAGCATCAGTGGCCTGTGGTCATGGCGCGCCTGGAGCAGCAGTTGCAGCGTGAAGAGGGCGACTTCCTGCTGGGCGATCCGTCGATTGCCGACTTTGCCATGGCGCATCCGCTGTGGTTCCTCAAGGGTACGCCTGTCACTTCACCTTTGGTGGATGCTCACCCGGCGGTATCGGCCTGGCTGGCGCGGGTGTTGGGTTTCGGCCATGGTGCGTCGAGCCAGATGAGTTCCGAAGAAGCCCTGGAGGTGGCTCGTAATGCGACGCCGGCAGCGCTGCCGAATGAGTCATTCGAGGAGCCGAACGGATTTGTGGCGGGGCAGCGGGTGAGCATCGCGGCGACTGATTACGGTGTCGATCCGGTGGTTGGTGAGTTGTTGTTTGCCGGCAGCGAAGTATTGATTCTGCGTCGTCAGGACGAGCGTGGCGGGGTGGTGCATGTGCACTTTCCGCGGTTCGGGTTTCGTATCGAGGCGGTCTGATTTTTCATTAGGTGGTGACTGGTCTAACGCTTTCGCGAGCAGGCTCGCTCCCACATTGGGCCTGCGGTGGGCATCGGATTTGTGTTCACCGCAATTACTGTGGGCGAGCTTGCTCGCGATGGGGCCATCAGGGCCGACATGATTGTTGGCCGGCATTTATATCGCGGCCAACGCCTTGAGAATATTCTCCGGCTCATACCCACGAATCAACGTGCCATTCACATCGAGGATCGGGATCCCTCGGCCGCCCAAGGTCTCGTAGGCCTTGCGCGCCTCGGCGTCTTTCTCGATATCGAACTCGCGAAACGGCACGCCTTTCTCGTCCAGGAACCGTCGGGTTGCCTTGCAGTAGCCGCACCAGTCGGTGGCGTACAACACGACGCGGGCGTTATTGCGAAGCTGTTCCGAAACCATCTGCGACGGATTGAGCACCCGCTCGATCTTGCCCCAGTTCTGGTACGCGACCACCACCAGCAGAACCAGCAGGCACTTTTTCAGTACCCGGGTGAGCATCAGTTACGCCGCTTGAGCTGATCGGTCAGCGAGGTCGGCAAACCCTTGATGATCAGCGTGCCGGCCTCTTCGTCGTATTCGATCTTCGAGCCCAGCAGATGCGCTTCGAAGCTGATGGACAAGCCTTCGGCGCGGCCGGTGAAGCGGCGGAACTGGTTGAGGGTGCGTTTATCCGCCGGAATCTCCGGCGACAGGCCGTAGTCCTTGTTGCGGATGTGATCGTAGAACGCTTTCGGGCGCTCTTCGTCGATCAGTTCCGAAAGCTCTTCCAGGCCCATCGGCTCGCCGAGCTTGGCCTGGCTGCTGGCGTAGTCCACCAGGGTCTTGGTTTTCTCCCGGGCATCGTCTTCGGGCAGGTCTTCGCTTTCGACGAAGTCGCTGAAAGCCTTGAGCAGGGTGCGGGTTTCGCCGGGGCCGTCGACGCCTTCCTGGCAACCGATGAAGTCGCGAAAGTACTCCGAAACCTTCTTGCCGTTCCTGCCCTTGATGAACGAGATGTACTGTCTGGACTGTTTGTTGTTCTGCCATTCCGACACGTTGATCCGTGCCGCCAGGTGCAACTGGCCCAGGTCCAGGTGGCGCGACGGGGTCACGTCCAGCTCGTCAGTCACGGCCACGCCTTCGCTGTGATGTAGCAGGGCGATCGCCAGGTAGTCGGTCATGCCTTGCTGGTAATGAGCGAACAGCACGTGGCCGCCCACCGACAGGTTGGATTCTTCCATCAGCTTCTGCAGGTGTTCCACCGCCACGCGACTGAACGCAGTGAAGTCCTTGCCGCCGTCGAGGTATTCCTTCAGCCAGCCGCTGAACGGATGCGCCCCGGATTCGGCATGGAAGAAACCCCAGGCCTTGCCTTGCTTGGCGTTATAGCTCTCGTTGAGGTCGGCGAGCATGTTCTCGATGGCCGTTGACTCCGCCAGTTCGGAATCGCGAGCATGGAGCACAGCGGGCGTGCCGTCGGGTTTTTTGTCGATCAGGTGGACGATGCAATGACGGATCGGCATGGATTTCTCGGCTGATGAAAGAGGGGAGGGCGCGCTCCCCGAAAAAGGGCCCAGTGTACCGCAATCACTGGTTTTGGAACGCGACGAAGGCCCTTTCAGACCGGTCTGACACCCGGTGAGCATTTTTTTACCGATTTAGCGCAATAAAGCTGACCAAATGGGTAGGTAGAGGCGGATATTTCACAGGCGTTGTGCTAGTTTTGCCCGGTCTTACGCGAAGTCACTGCGTTAAGCGTGCATTCAGCATTTGTCAGGTCGAACCAAACCCGGATTTCGGCATCTATTACCCCGATCCGTCGTGGTGATGACCGAGGGCGGCTGATCAGATAGATCGGCTCGATGGCTGACACTGCACTCTGCAATCCATATGAATTTGATAGGGAAGGAACACTACATGGCTCTTACTAAAGACCAACTGATCGCTGATTTGGCTGAATCTGTAGACGCACCAAAAGCTACCGTGCGTGCGCTGCTGGACCAACTGGGCCAAGTGGTTGCCGATCAGCTGGAAAACGGCGGCGAACTGACCTTGCCAGGCGTTGGCAAGCTGAAAGTCACCGAGCGTCCTGCCCGTACCGGTCGCAACCCTTCGACTGGCGCAGCCATCGAAATCCCGGCCAAGAAAGTGATCAAGCTGGTTGTGGCCAAAGGCCTGACCGACGCGGTCAACAAGTAAGATCGTTTTATGAAAAACCGTGCCGCGGAGCGATCCGGGCACGGTTTTTTGTTGCCTTGAATAAAGTACTGATATGGCGGGCAATTCACTTGAGTTGAGCGCCGCGCCGTTCAGTCCTTGCGAGCCCAGCGCGCCTGGCGCCAGGCTTGTTGCTGCGCCTGGTCCTGAAAAGTCCAGGCCACGAACCGACTCTGCTTCTGCCCCTGGGACATTTCCACCACTTGGCTGTGCAGCGCTCCGGTCTTCTTCAGCGCGGCCTGAATCGCCGGCAGGTTCGACGCCTTCGATACCAGCGTGCTGAACCACAGCACTTGCCCAGCGACCTGGGCGCTCTCACTGATCAACTGCGTGACGAAGCGCGCCTCGCCACCCTCGCACCACAGCTCCGCCGCCTGGCCGCCGAAATTCAACACCGGCAACTTGCGTTTCGGATCCGCCTTGCCCAGCGCCCGCCATTTACGTTGGCTGCCTTTGGTGGCCTCCTCCAGGGAGGCATGGAACGGCGGGTTGCACATCGTCAGGTCGAACCGTTCGGCACTTTCCAGAAGCCCCGACAGGATGTGCTTGCGGTTGGGTTGCTGGCGCAGCTGGATGGCTTTGTTCAGTCCGTTGGACTGGACGATGGCCTTGGCCGACGCGATCGCCGTCGGGTCGATTTCCGAGCCCAGGAAGTGCCAGCGGTAATCGCTGTAGCCGATCAGCGGATAAACGCAGTTGGCGCCGGTGCCAACGTCCAGCACCTTGACCGCCGCGCCGCGAGGAATTTCACCTTCATTGTGGCTGGCGAGCAGGTCGGCGAGAAAATGCACGTAGTCGGCGCGCCCCGGCACGGGAGGGCACAGGTAGTCAGCCGGAATGTCCCAATAGGCGATGCCATAGAAGGACTTGAGCAGCGCCCGGTTGAACACTCGCACCGCCTCGGGGCTGGCGAAGTCGATGCTTTCCTTGCCGTAGGGATTGATGATCACGAACTTCGCCAGTTCCGGTGTGCTCCTGATCAGCGCCGGGAAGTCATAGTGGCCCTGATGGCGATTGCGCGGATGCAGGCTGGCCTTCTCCCGCGGCGCTTTGGCCTCGGCGACGGGCTTGGGCTTCTGGCGGGGAGGTCGGGGAGGTCGAGGGGCGGTCATGGCGGGTCGATTCAGGGCTGGCTCAAAGTGGCGGGCATTGTCCCACATTCGGTGTTGATGGCTGCGCGAATTAAATGTGGAGGCGAGCTTGTGTGGGAGCGAGCTTGCTCGCGATGGCTGTGTATCAGCTGGCATAAGATTGGCTGACCTGCCGCTATCGCGAGCAAGCTCGCTCCCACAGGTTCGCTACTGTCTGAAGGATGGAGCAGACAGAAAAAAAGGAGGCCACCTGGGCCTCCCTTTTCAACCACGAACCACCGTTACAGGCTAGCGATCCGCGCGTGCTGCTCGGCCAGCTTGCCCAGGGCCTGTTCGGCCTCGGCCAGTTTGGCCCGCTCCTTCTCGATGACTTCGGCCGGCGCCTTGTCGACGAAGCCGGCGTTTGACAGCTTGCCGCCGACGCGCTGAACTTCGCCCTTCAGACGCAGGATCTCCTTGTCCAGGCGCGCCAGTTCGGCGGCCTTGTCGATCAGGCCGGCCATTGGCACCAGCACTTCCATCTCGCCAACCAGGGCGGTGGCCGACAGCGGTGCTTCTTCGCCCGCAGCCAGTACCGTCACCGACTCGAGTTTCGCCAGCTTCTTGAGCAGCGCTTCGTTCTCGTTGAGACGACGCAGGTCTTCGGCGTTGGCGTTTTTCAGGAACAGGGTGAGCGGTTTGCCGGGGCCGATGTTCATTTCGGCGCGGATGTTGCGCAGGCCGAGCATGAAGGTCTTCAGCCACTCGATGTCGTCTTCGGCTGCCGGATCGATGCGGCTTTCGTTGGCCAACGGCCACGGTTGCAGCATGATCGTCTTGCCCTGCGCACCGGCCAGCGGTGCGACGCGCTGCCAGATTTCCTCGGTGATGAACGGCATGAACGGATGCGCCAGGCGCAGGGCCACTTCCAGTACGCGAACCAGGGTGCGACGGGTGCCGCGCTGACGCTCGACCGGTGCGTTTTCGTCCCACAATACCGGCTTGGACAGTTCCAGGTACCAGTCGCAATACTGGTTCCAGATGAACTCGTACAGCGCTTGTGCGGCCAGGTCGAAACGGAACTGGTCGAGTTGGCGGGTCACTTCGGCTTCGGTGCGTTGCAACTGCGAAATGATCCAGCGATCAGCCAGGCTCAACTCGTAGGCTTCGCCGTTCTGGCCGCAGTCTTCGCCCTTGTCCAGCACGTAGCGCGCGGCGTTCCAGATCTTGTTGCAGAAGTTGCGATAGCCTTCGACGCGGCCCATGTCGAACTTGATGTCGCGACCGGTGGATGCCAGCGAGCAGAAGGTAAACCGCAGGGCGTCGGTGCCGTAGCTGGCGATGCCCTCGGCGAATTCTTCGCGGGTGGCCTTCTCGATCTTCTTCGCCAGTTTCGGCTGCATCAGGCCCGAGGTGCGTTTCTGCACCAGGGTTTCCAGGTCAATGCCGTCGATGATGTCCAGCGGGTCGAGGACGTTGCCCTTGGACTTGGACATCTTCTGGCCCTGGCCGTCGCGCACCAGGCCGTGGACGTAGACGGTCTTGAACGGCACTTGCGGCGTGCCGTCCTCGTTCTTCACCAGGTGCATGGTCAGCATGATCATCCGGGCGACCCAGAAGAAAATGATGTCGAAGCCGGTGACGAGCACGTCGGTGGAGTGGAATTTCTTCAGGAACTCGGTCTGTTGCGGCCAGCCCAGGGTCGAAAACGTCCACAGGCCCGAGCTGAACCAGGTGTCGAGAACGTCGTTGTCCTGCGCCAGCGCTACGTCCGGGCCCAGGTTGTGCTTGGCGCGGACTTCGGCTTCATCGCGACCGACGTAGACCTTGCCCGACTCGTCGTACCAGGCCGGGATGCGGTGGCCCCACCACAGCTGGCGGCTGATGCACCAATCCTGGATGTCGCGCATCCACGAGAAGTACATGTTTTCGTATTGCTTGGGCACGAACTGGATGCGGCCGTCTTCCACGGCGGCGATCGCCGGCTCGGCCAGGGGCTTGGTCGACACGTACCACTGGTCGGTCAGCCACGGCTCGATGATGGTGCCGGAACGATCGCCTTTCGGGACTTTCAGGGCATGATCGTCGACGCTGACCAGCAGGCCGGCGGCCTCGAACGCAGCAACGATCTGCTTGCGCGCTTCGAAGCGATCCAGGCCGGCGTATTCGGCCGGGATATGGCCGTCGACGCTCTCGTTCAGGGTGCCGTCGAGGTTGAATGCCTGGGCGGCCGGCAGGACATTGGCGTTCTTGTCGAAGATGTTCAGCAGCGGCAGGTTGTGGCGCTTGCCGACTTCGTAGTCGTTGAAATCGTGGGCCGGGGTGATTTTCACGCAACCGGTGCCGAATTCGGGGTCGCAATAGTCGTCGCCAATGATCGGGATGCGACGGCCAACCAGCGGCAGCTCGACGAACTGGCCGATCAGCACCTGGTAGCGCTCGTCGTTCGGGTTCACCGCTACGGCGGAGTCGCCCAGCATGGTTTCCGGACGAGTGGTGGCGACGATCAGGTAATCCTTGCCTTCGGCGGTCTTGGCGCCGTCGGCCAGCGGGTACTTCAGGTTCCATAGGAAACCTTTCTCGTCGTGGTTTTCCACTTCGAGGTCGGAAATGGCCGTGTGCAGCTTGGTGTCCCAGTTGACCAGGCGTTTGCCGCGATAGATCAGGCCGTCTTCATGCAGGCGCACGAAGGCTTCCTTGACCGCTTCGGACAGGCCGTCGTCCATGGTGAAGCGCTCGCGGCTCCAGTCCACGGACGAGCCGAGGCGACGGATCTGACGGCTGATGTTGCCGCCGGATTCGTCTTTCCATTCCCAGACTTTCTCGAGGAATTTCTCGCGACCCAGGTCATGGCGATTCTGGCCCTGGGCTTCGAGGCGACGTTCCACCAGCATCTGCGTGGCGATACCGGCGTGGTCGGTGCCCGGCTGCCACAAGGTGTTGCGGCCTTGCATGCGACGGAAACGGATCAGGGCATCCATGATCGCGTTGTTGAAACCGTGGCCCATGTGCAGGCTGCCGGTGACGTTCGGCGGCGGGATCATGATGGTGTAGGAATCGCCCGCGCCTTGCGGAGCGAAATAATTCTCGGACTCCCAGGTGTTGTACCAGGAAGTTTCAATGGCGTGCGGCTGGTAGGTCTTATCCATGCGCGGCGGGACCCTATTGGCATTTATTCAGGAAAAGCCGGGAAGTATAGCGGGCGGGGCGAGTGCAAGCCACAGGCTGGGAGCGGCACGTCGGGTATATATAGGGGCAGTGAACCCTGTGGGAGCGAGCTTGCTCGCGATGGCGGTGGTTCAGCCTGCACTTATATTGGATGTGCCGGCCCCATCGCGAGCAAGCTCGCTCCCACAGGGGACGATCAGCAGGTCTGTTATCTATTCGTACTGGCTCAACAACCGCTCCATCCGCGCATCCAGCCGGCGTTTGATCTCGGTTTCGATGTGCGGGGCGAAATCGTCGATCACGTCTTGCAGGATCAGTTGGGCGGCGGCGCGCAATTCCTGGTCCAGATGCAACAGGGCGTCGGGCCCTTTGGGTTCGGCCTTGGGGGCTGGCTTGGGTTCGGGCTGGCCGGTGATCGGTTCGAACAGCAGCGGAATCTGCTCGTCATGCACGGCTTCGTGTTCCACCGTGTCGGTCAACAGCGGTGGCTGCAAGGTGTCGTCACCGAGCAGTTGGCGGATCGACTCGAGGTCATCCAGCAGGTGAGCAGGTTTTTGCGGCGGTTTTGGAGTGTCCATCGTAGGCTCAGAGTCGCTGTAAACGGTGGTCTTGCAGAGCATAGCCCTGTTCGCGGTAGAAACGGAAACTCTCCCGCGCGGCTTGCCGGATGGCCGGGTCTTCGACCACGACTTCCGCCACGCGGGCGAAACGCTGGGCAAACGCCGGCACTTTCAGGTCGAGATTGACCAGCAGGTCCTGATGCTGACCGCAGTCTTCCCCCAGTCCCAGCACGATCAGTCCTTCGGGTTCGCTTTCGGCCGGACCGTGGGGCACGAAACTCTCGCCCTTGAACGCCCACAGGCGCGCGTCCAGGTCTTCGCGCTGAGCGGCATCGCTGCAATGCAAATAGATGCGATGGCCCATGCGCCAGGCTTTCTCGGTGAGCTTGCAGGCAAAATCCAGTCGCGCCGAGGGATCGGCGCTGGGCAGGATGTAGAAGTCGACTTTGGTCATTGCGTTCCTTGAATCGCCGGGGCGTCACCCGAGGGCGACGCACCGGCGATCATCGGTGTCAGGCCTTGGCGCGGTCCAGCAGGTACTGGGTCAGCAGGGGAACCGGACGGCCGGTGGCGCCCTTGTCCTTGCCACCGCTGGTCCAGGCCGTGCCGGCGATGTCCAGGTGGGCCCAGTTCAGGTTCTTGGTGAAGCGCGACAGGAAGCACGCTGCGGTGATGGTCCCGGCTTTCGGGCCGCCGATGTTGGCGATGTCGGCGAACGGGCTGTCCAGCTGTTCCTGGTACTCATCGAACAGCGGCAACTGCCAGGCGCGATCGTCGGCCTGCTGGCCGGCACTGAGCAGTTGGCCGATCAGCTCGTCGTTGTTGCCCAGCAGGCCCGAGGTATGGGCGCCCAGGGCGACGACGCAGGCGCCGGTCAGCGTGGCGATGTCGATCACCGCTTGCGGCTTGAAGCGTTCGGAATAGGTGAGGGCGTCGCACAACACCAGACGGCCTTCGGCGTCGGTGTTGAGGATTTCCACGGTCTGGCCGCTCATGGTGGTGACGATGTCGCCCGGGCGCGAAGCCGTGCCGCTGGGCATGTTCTCGGCGCAGGCGAGGATGCAGACCAGGTTGATCGGCAATTGCAGCTCGAGCACGGCGCGCAGGGTGCCGAACACGCTGGCGGCGCCGCCCATGTCGTATTTCATTTCATCCATGCCGGCGCCGGGCTTGAGGCTGATGCCGCCGGTGTCGAACGTGATGCCCTTGCCCACCAGGGCGTACGGCTTCTCGGATTTCTTGCCGCCGTTGTATTGCATCACGATCAGGCGTGGCGGCTGGGCGCTGCCCTGGCCGACGGCATAGAACGAACCCATGCCCAGGTCCTTGATTTTCTTCTCGTCGAAGACCTCGACCTTCAGCCCCTTGAATTCCTTGCCCAGTGCCTTGGCCTGTTCACCCATGAAGGTCGGGTGGCAGATGTTCGGCGGCAGGTTGCCCAGGTCGCGGGTGAAGGCCATGCCGTTGGCGATCGCGGTGGCGTGGGTCACGGCGCGCTGGACCTCGGCCTGGGCAGCCTTGATGGTCAGCAGGGTGATTTTTTTCAGCGCACGGGGTTCGGCTTTCTGGCTCTTGAACTGGTCGAACTGGTATTCGCCATCCACCAGGGTCTCGGCCAGCAGGCGATTCTTGCCGTAGCTGTCGCGGCCTTTTACAACCAGTTCGTCCAGGGCCAGCACGGCGTCGCCACCGCCCAGGTTTTTCAAGGTGCCCAAGACGCCGGCAATGATCTTGCGAAACGGACGGTCGCCCAGTTCAGCGTCCTTGCCGACGCCCACCAGCAGCACGCGTTCGGCCTTGAGGTTGGGGAGGCTGTGCAGCAGCAGGCTCTGGCCGACCTTGCCGGCCAGGTCGCCGCGCTTGAGCACGGCGCTGATGGCGCCGCCGCTCAAGGCGTCGAGCTGGGTGGCGACGACGCCGAGCTGGCGGTTCTCACCAACGGCAACCACCAGCGTGGCGGTCTTCAACGTTTCTGGGCTGACGCTTTTTACAACCAGTTCCATGTCCGGATCCTTGAGTCAATGGTCAAGAGGCCAGGCGCCGCGACGACAGTGGCGCGCTGAACAGCTGTCTTCTATATAAAAGAAGCGCCGGAGCTTGCCGGCGACAAAGGCCGCAGTTTGAACCCCGGCGCCCGAAGCTGACAACCCTCGCAACGGTTAACTTTTTTGGCTGGGGAGCGTCTGCTTAAAGCATGCGCAGTGACAGGCGCCTCCAATCACAGGATAATGCGGCTCTTTTTTCGGCTGCTCGCAGTATGCGTCGGCTCGATACGTTTCTTGTTTGGCCGCCTAGCCTGACAATCGTGGAGTGTCTGGTTTGATCGTCTTCCGTTATCTATCCCGCGAAGTCCTGCTGACCCTGAGCGCGGTCAGTGCCGTGCTGCTGGTCATCATCATGAGCGGGCGCTTCATCAAGTACCTTGCCCAGGCGGCTTCGGGCGCCCTCGATCCGGGCTCGCTATTCCTGATCATGGGGTTCCGCCTGCCGGGCTTCCTGCAGCTGATCCTGCCGCTGGGATTGTTCCTCGGGATCCTGCTGGCCTACGGTCGCCTCTACCTCGACAGTGAAATGACCGTGCTGTCGGCCACCGGCATGAGCCAGCAGCGGCTGTTTCGCATCACTCTGTTCCCGGCCACATTGGTGGCGCTGGTGGTGGCCTGGCTGAGCCTGAGCCTGTCGCCCCAGGGCGCCAACCAGTTCCAGCTGCTGATCAACCAGCAGGACGCCATGACCGAATTCGACACCCTGGTGCCGGGGCGCTTCCAGGCCCTGCGTGACGGGACGCGTGTCACCTACACCGAACAATTGTCGGACGACCGGGTCAACCTCGGCGGTGTCTTCATCACCCAGAAAAATATCTCTTCGGACACCAAGAAGGACCGCGGGATTTCCGTGCTGGTGGCTGAAAAGGGCCGCCAGGAAATCAACCCCGACGGCAACCGCTACCTGATCCTGGAAAACGGCTATCGCTACGATGGCACGCCGGGGCAGGCCGATTACCGGGCGATCAAGTACGACACCTACGGTGTGCTGCTGCCCAAGCCCGATGTCAGCGATGAAGTCACCGACCGTGATGCCATGCCTACCGCCAGCCTGCTGGGCAGTGACGACATCCGCGCCCGCACCGAACTGCAATGGCGCCTGTCGCTGCCGTTGCTGGTGTTCATCGTGACCCTCATGGCGGTGCCGCTGTCGCGGGTCAATCCGCGCCAGGGTCGTTTCCTCAAGCTGCTGCCGGCGATTCTTTTGTATATGGCCTACCTGACCATCCTGATTTCCGCCCGCAGTGCCCTGGAGAAAGGCAAGATCCCGCCGGCCCTGGGCCTGTGGTGGGTGCATTCGATCTTCCTGGTCATTGGCCTGGGCTTGCTCTATTGGGAGCCGTTGCGCTTGAAGCTGGCCAGTCGTCGCAGCGCGCTGGAGGTGGCCCGTGGTTAAACTCGACCGCTATATCGGCAGCAGCGTGTTCATGGCGATCCTCGCGGTGCTGGGGATCATTCTTGGCCTGGCGACCCTGTTCGCGTTCATCGACGAAATGGGCGATGTCAGCGATACCTATACATTGCTGGACGTGGCGAGCTACGTGTTGCTGACGGCACCACGGCGGCTGTACGACATGTTGCCGATGGCTGCGCTGATCGGTTGCCTGATCGGCCTGGGGAGCCTGGCGAGCAACAGCGAACTGACCATCATGCGCGCCGCCGGCGTGTCCATCGGCCGCATCGTGTGGGCGGTGATGAAACCGATGCTGGTGCTGATGCTGGTCGGGCTGCTGGTTGGCGAGTACGTCGCGCCGGCCACCGAGAATACCGCCCAGGCCAATCGCTCCCTGGCCCAGGGCGGCGGTGATGCACAAAGCGCCAAGCATGGCTTGTGGCACCGCCAGGGTGACGAGTTCATCCACATCAACTCGGTGCAGCCTAACGGCACGCTGTACGGCGTGACCCGGTATCGCTTCGACGACGAGCGGCACCTGCTGTCGTCGAGCTTCGCCAAACGCGCCAATTTCGCCGAGGATCACTGGCAACTGAGCGACGTCACCACCACCTTGTTCCATGACAAGCGCACCGAGGTGGTCGCCGCTCCACAGGAACGTTGGGACGTGCAGATCAGCCCGCAGTTGCTCAGCACCGTCGTGATGGCGCCGGAGTCGCTATCGATCACCGGTTTGTGGGGCTACATCCACTACCTGGCGGACCAGGGCCTGAACAATGGCCGCTATTGGCTGGCATTTTGGGTCAAGGTATTGCAGCCGCTGGTCACTGCCGCCCTGGTGTTGATGGCGATTTCCTTCATCTTTGGTCCGCTGCGCTCGGTGACCCTTGGCCAGCGGGTCTTCACCGGCGTGCTGGTGGGCTTCACCTTCCGTATCGCCCAGGACCTGCTGGGGCCATCGAGCCTGGTGTTCGGTTTCTCGCCGCTGCTCGCGGTGCTGGTGCCGGCCACGGTCTGCGCGCTGGCCGGGCTCTGGCTGCTGCGCCGGGCGGGTTGACCGACGCCCTTGGGGCGAGGGAGCTTTTGTGGCGAGGGGATTTATCCCCGCTGGGTTGCGAAGCGACCCTGGTTCTCATTCCACAAAAGCCCATCGACAGGCGAACGTGACGCTTGCACGATGGATCAGGTACAATTCCCGGCTATTTTTCGGCGGGCCATGCCTGCAGCCTTTTTGAGTGTTGATCCGTGAGTGATTTGAGTCATATCCGCAATTTCTCCATCATCGCCCACATTGACCATGGCAAGTCGACGCTGGCTGATCGCTTCATCCAGATGTGCGGCGGTCTGGCCGAGCGTGAAATGGAAGCCCAGGTCCTGGACTCCATGGACCTCGAGCGTGAGCGCGGGATCACCATCAAGGCCCACAGCGTTACCCTCTATTACAAGGCTCGCGACGGCGTCACCTACCAGCTCAACTTCATCGATACCCCCGGCCACGTCGACTTCACCTATGAAGTCAGCCGGTCGCTGGCGGCCTGCGAAGGCGCGCTGCTGGTTGTCGATGCCGGCCAGGGCGTCGAGGCCCAGTCGGTCGCCAACTGCTACACGGCCATCGAGCAGGGCCTGGAAGTCATGCCGGTGCTGAACAAGATCGACCTGCCCCAGGCCGATCCGGACCGCGTGAAAGAAGAAATCGAAAAAATCATCGGCATCGACGCCACCGACGCGGTCACTTGCAGCGCCAAGACCGGCCTGGGCGTGGATGAAGTGCTTGAGCGCCTGGTCACCACCATTCCGGCGCCGACCGGCAATATCGAAGATCCGCTGCAAGCGTTGATCATCGACTCGTGGTTCGACAACTACCTGGGCGTGGTCTCCCTGGTTCGCGTGCGCCATGGCCGCGTGAAGAAGGGCGACAAGATCCTGGTCAAGTCCACCGGCAAGATCCACCTGGTGGACAGCGTCGGTGTGTTCAATCCGAAACACACCGCCACCGTCGACCTGAAGGCTGGCGAAGTCGGTTTCATCATCGCCGGTATCAAGGACATCCATGGTGCGCCGGTCGGCGACACCCTGACCTTGAGCTCGACCCCCGACGTCGACGTGCTGCCGGGCTTCAAGCGCATCCAGCCGCAGGTCTATGCCGGGCTGTTCCCGGTCAGTTCCGATGACTTCGAGGATTTCCGCGAAGCCCTGCAGAAGCTGACCCTGAACGACTCGTCCCTGCAGTACACCCCGGAAAGCTCGGACGCCCTGGGCTTCGGTTTCCGCTGCGGGTTCCTCGGCATGCTGCACATGGAAATCATCCAGGAGCGCCTGGAGCGCGAATACGACCTGGACCTGATCACCACGGCGCCGACGGTAATCTTCGAGCTGCTGCTCAAGAACGGCGAGACCATCTACGTCGACAACCCGTCCAAGCTGCCGGACCTGTCGGCCATCGAGGACATGCGCGAACCGATCGTGCGGGCGAATATCCTTGTGCCTCAGGAGCACCTGGGCAACGTCATTACCCTGTGCATCGAGAAGCGCGGCGTGCAACACGACATGTTGTTCCTTGGCACGCAGGTCCAGGTGACCTACGACTTGCCGATGAACGAAGTGGTGCTGGACTTCTTCGACCGCCTGAAATCCACCAGCCGCGGCTATGCTTCGCTGGACTATCATTTCGATCGTTACCAATCGGCTAATCTGGTGAAGCTGGATGTGTTGATCAACGGCGAGAAAGTCGATGCCCTGGCATTGATCGTGCACCGTGACAACGCGCACTACAAAGGTCGCGCGTTGACCGAGAAGATGAAGGAGCTGATTCCGCGGCAGATGTTCGACGTGGCAATCCAGGCCGCCATTGGCGGGCAGATTGTGGCGCGCACAACCGTCAAGGCACTCAGAAAGAACGTATTGGCCAAATGCTACGGCGGCGACGTCAGCCGTAAGCGCAAGCTGTTGGAAAAGCAGAAGGCCGGTAAAAAACGCATGAAGCAGGTCGGTAACGTGGAAATTCCACAGGAAGCCTTCCTTGCGGTGCTCAGGTTGGATAGTTAGGTCCTATGTCGCTAAATTTCCCGCTGTTGCTGGTGATCGCCGTGTTCGTCTGCGGCCTGTTGGCGTTGCTTGATCTGTTGTTCCTGGCGCCTCGGCGCCGGGCCGCCATTGCCTCATATCAGGGCAGCGTCAGCCAGCCTGATGGCGTGGTCATCGAAAAGCTCAACAAGGAACCGCTGCTGGTCGAGTACGGCAAGTCGTTCTTCCCGGTGCTGTTCATCGTCCTCGTGCTGCGCTCGTTCCTGGTGGAGCCGTTCCAGATCCCGTCCGGCTCGATGAAGCCGACCCTGGACGTGGGCGACTTCATCCTGGTGAACAAATTTTCCTACGGGATCCGGCTGCCGGTGATCGACAAGAAAGTCATCGAGATCGGCGACCCGCAACGGGGTGATGTGATGGTGTTCCGCTTTCCTAGCGACCCGAACGTCAACTACATCAAGCGTGTGGTCGGCCTGCCGGGCGACAGGATTCGCTACACCGCCGACAAGCGTCTGTTCGTCAACGGCGAACTGGTGGCTGAGCAGTTGATCGGCTCCGAGCCGGGCACGCTGGGCAGTGCCGAGCTCTACAAGGAAAAACTCGGCGAGGCGGAACACCTGATCCGCAAGGAAATGAGCCGCTACCGCGCCACGCCGGACCATTCGTGGACCGTGCCGGCCGGGCACTATTTCATGATGGGCGACAACCGCGACAACTCCAACGACAGCCGCTACTGGGATGATCCGAACATTCCCAGGGACATGCTGGGCATGGTCCCCGACCGCAACATCGTCGGCAAGGCCTTTGCGGTCTGGATGAGCTGGCCGGAACCCAAACTCAGTCACCTGCCGAATTTCTCGCGGGTTGGCCTGATCAAGTAATCACACACGGCGCTGTTGAACACAGCGCCGAATGCATTTCTGGAGCCTGCACAAGGCTGCCCGAAGGCATGAAGCCAACGATAGTCAGGACGTCATTTTTGAACACAGCGTTAATTGTCCCAAGCCAACGGCGTTCAGTCGCCGTGGCGGTGGAATCCAGCCACGAACTCAGCGTGGGTAAACCGTGAGCGTTTCTCTAAGCCGTCTCGAGCGTCAGCTCGGCTACACTTTCAAAGATCAGGAGCTGATGCTCCTGGCCCTGACTCACCGCAGTTTTGCCGGGCGCAACAACGAACGCCTGGAATTTCTCGGCGATGCCATTCTCAATTTCGTGGCCGGCGAGGCGTTGTTCGAACGCTTCCCCCTGGCGCGGGAAGGTCAGTTGTCGCGTTTGCGTGCACGATTGGTAAAAGGTGAGACCCTGGCGGTACTGGCCCGTGGTTTCGACCTGGGCGACTACCTGCGCCTGGGCTCCGGCGAGTTGAAAAGTGGCGGTTTTCGTCGCGAATCGATCCTGGCCGATGCCCTGGAAGCGCTGATTGGCGCGATCTATCTGGATTCGGGCATGGAAATGGCCCGCGAGCGTGTGCTGGCCTGGCTGACTTCCGAGATCGACAGCCTGACGCTGGTGGACACCAACAAGGATCCCAAGACGCGCTTGCAGGAATTCCTGCAGTCGCGCAGCTGCGAACTGCCGCGCTACGAAGTGGTGGATATCCAGGGTGAGCCGCATTGCCGAACCTTCTTCGTCGAATGCGAAGTGGTCCTATTGAATGAAAAAAGCCGAGGCCAGGGCGTCAGCCGTCGTATTGCCGAACAGGTAGCGGCCGCTGCAGCACTGATCGCCCTGGGCGTGGAGAATGGCAATGACTGATACAACCGTCACCCGCTGCGGCTATGTCGCCATCGTTGGCCGGCCGAACGTGGGCAAGTCGACATTGCTCAACCACATTCTCGGCCAGAAGCTGGCGATCACGTCGCGCAAGCCGCAAACCACCCGCCACAACATGCTCGGCATCAAGACCGAAGGCGCCGTCCAGGCGATCTACGTCGACACGCCCGGCATGCACAAGGGTGGCGAGAAGGCCCTGAACCGCTACATGAACAAGACGGCCTCGGCGGCGTTGAAGGACGTTGACGTGGTGATCTTCGTGGTCGACCGCACCAAGTGGACCGAAGAAGACCAGATGGTCCTCGAGCGTGTCCAGTACGTGACCGGTCCCTTGATCGTTGCGCTGAACAAGACCGACCGCATCGAAGACAAGGCCGAGCTGATGCCGCACCTGAGCTGGTTGCAGGAGCAGTTGCCGAATGCCCAGATCATCCCGATCTCCGCCCAGCACGGGCACAACCTCGACGCGCTGGAGCGGGTAATCGCCGAGCACCTGCCGGAAAACGATCACTTCTTCCCCGAAGACCAGATCACCGACCGCAGCAGCCGTTTCCTCGCCGCCGAACTGGTCCGCGAGAAAATCATGCGCCAGATGGGTGCCGAGCTGCCGTACCAGATCACGGTGGAAATCGAAGAGTTCAAGCAGCAGGGCAAGACCCTGCACATCCATGCCTTGATCCTCGTCGAGCGTGACGGCCAGAAAAAAATCATCATTGGCGACAAGGGCGAGCGCATCAAGCGCATCGGCACCGAGGCGCGCAAGGACATGGAGCTGCTGTTCGACTCCAAGATCATGCTCAACCTGTGGGTCAAGGTGAAGGGTGGCTGGTCCGATGACGAGCGGGCGCTGCGTTCGCTGGGTTACGGCGACCTCTGATTATCTGACTGGATATACCGAGAGCCATTGTGGGAGCGAGCTTGCTCGCGATGAGGGGCTGATATTCAACATCTGTGTTGACTGACAGACCGCTATCGCGAGCAAGCTCGCTCCCACATTGGTTTCGGGGTGTTTATAAAATTGTGCTCGCTCATCGAGAACTGTGACTTCGATGTCTCAACCCACCGCTCAATCCGCCTACGTCCTCCACAGCCGCGCCTACCGCGAAAGCAGCGCTCTGGTGGACTTCCTCACGCCTCAAGGGCGGCTGCGGGCGGTATTGCGGGGGGCTCGGGGCAAGGCCGGGACGCTGGCGCGGCCGTTCGTGCCGCTGGAAGTCGAGTTTCGCGGCCGGGGTGAGTTGAAGAATGTCGGGCGCATGGAAAGCAATGGCGTCGCCTCCTGGCTCAATGGCGAAGCGCTGTTCAGTGGCCTGTACCTCAACGAACTGCTGATCCGCCTGCTGCCCGCCGAAGATCCCCATCCCGCCGTGTTCGACCATTACACCGCCACGTTGCTGGCCCTGGCCGAGGGTCGACCCTTGGAGCCATTGCTGCGCTCTTTCGAATGGCGCCTGCTGGATGACCTGGGCTACGGTTTTGCCCTGGACGCCGATCTGCACGGCGATCCTATTGCGACCGACGGTCTGTATCGCCTGCAAGTGGATGCCGGCCTGGAGCGGGTCTACCTGCTGCAACCGGGACTGTTCAACGGTGTCGAGTTGCTGGCCATGGCCGAGGCCGACTGGACAGCGCCTGGCGCGCTGGCGGCGGCCAAGCGTCTGATGCGCCAGGCCCTGGCGGTTCATCTGGGCGGCCGGCCGCTGGTCAGTCGCGAGTTGTTTCGCAAGCCCTGATCTCCCCGTATGCTGTGGGCCGAATCTCTGTCCATTCAGGAGCGCTTTTCGTGAGCACCAGCAATCGCATTCTTCTCGGCGTGAACATCGACCATGTCGCCACTCTGCGCCAGGCCCGTGGTACGCGTTACCCGGACCCGGTCAAGGCCGCACTGGACGCCGAAGAGGCGGGCGCCGATGGCATCACCGTGCACTTGCGCGAAGACCGCCGGCACATCCAGGAACGCGACGTGCTGCTGCTCAAGGATGTGCTGCAGACCCGCATGAACTTTGAAATGGGCGTGACCGAGGAAATGATGGCCTTCGCCGAACGCATCCGTCCGGCGCACATCTGCCTGGTTCCGGAGACGCGTCAGGAACTGACCACCGAAGGCGGCCTGGATGTAGCGGGGCAGGAGTCGCGGATCAGCCTGGCGGTGGAGCGCCTGTCGAAGATCGGCGCCGAGGTCTCGCTGTTCATCGATGCCGATGAACGGCAGATCGAAGCCTCCAAGCGTGTCGGTGCGCCGGCCATCGAGCTGCACACCGGCCGTTACGCCGACGCCGAGACGCCTACGGACGTGGCCGATGAGCTGCAGCGGGTCGCCGACGGCGTCAGCTTCGGCCTGGCCAACGGGCTGATCGTCAACGCCGGCCATGGCCTGCACTACCACAACGTCGAAGCCGTCGCGGCCATCAAGGGCATCAACGAGCTGAACATCGGCCACGCACTGGTAGCCCATGCATTGTTTGTCGGGTTCAAGTCGGCTGTTTCGGAGATGAAAGCGTTGATCCTGGCGGCTGCCAGATCCTGAGCCCACCGAATAAGCACCCCAATCAAAACTGTGGGAGCGAGCTTGCTCGCGATGAGGGCCTGATATTCAACATGAATGTTGACTGACAGACCGCTATCGCGAGCAAGCTCGCTCCCACAGGGGCGCTGGGTGGACATAAAACTTGTGGATAAACCAAGCAAGACTGTGGGGTAGGCAGCTGTCAGAGCTGTGGAGATTCCTGGTTAGGCTTGCTCTTGTCCACACCCGGCACATGCAGGTTGCCCTCGGCCACTTGGTCGCCTTCAAGCTGTGGCTGCGTCACCCAGGTGAGGATGTCGTAGTAGCGACGGATGTTCGCCACGAAATGCACCGGTTCGCCGCCGCGGGCGTAGCCGTAGCGGGTCTTGCTGTACCACTGTTTCTGGGACAGGCGCGGCAGGATCTTCTTCACGTCGAGCCATTTGTTCGGGTTCAGCCCTTCCTTGGCGGCGAGCTTGCGCGCGTCGTCCAGGTGACCGCTGCCGACGTTGTAGGCAGCGAGGGCAAACCAGGTGCGGTCCGGCTCCTCGATGCTCTCGTCCAGTTGCTCCTTCATATAGGCCAGGTACTTGGCGCCGCCCATGATGCTCTGCTTCGGATCGAGGCGGTTGGACACACCCATGGCCTGGGCGGTGTTCTGGGTCAGCATCATCAGGCCGCGCACACCGGTCTTGGAGGTGACCGTCGGTTGCCACAGCGATTCCTGGTAGCCAATGGCGGCCAGCAGGCGCCAGTCGACCTTTTCCTTCTTGGCGTAGGTCTTGAAGTGTTGCTCGTATTTCGGCAGGCGTTGCTGCAGATGCTGGGCGAAGGTGGTCGCGCCCATGTAGCCGAGGACGTCGACGTGCCCGTAATAACGGTCCTTGAGGCGTTGCAGCGTGCCGTTCTTCTGCACCTTGTCGAGGTAGGCGTTGATTTCGTTGAGCAGGCTGTTGTCTTCGCCGGGGCCCACCGCCCAGCTCTGGCTGCGGGCATCGCCGAGGTCGAACGCCACGCGCACGTTAGGGAAGTACACCTGGTTCATCGCCACTTCGTTGGAATCCACCAGCGTCAGGTCGATCTGGCCTTCATCGACCATGCGCAGCAGGTCGACGACTTCAACCGCGTCGGACTCCTCGTATTCGATTCCCGGATACTGCTGTTTCAACTGCGCCAGCTGCTCCGCGTGGGAGCTGCCCTTGAGCACCATGATCTTCTTGCCCGCCAGGGCAGCCGCGTCGGTGGGGCGGGACTGGCCGTTGCGGTAGATGACCTGCGGGGTAACCTCCAGGTAGGCGTGGGAGAACCGTACCTGCTTCTTGCGCTGTTCGCTGCTGACCAGGCCCGCCGCGGCCAGCACCGGGCCATTGGGCTTGCCGACCTGGCTGAACAGGTCGTCGAGGTTGTCGGCGGTCTCGATCTTCAACTCGACCCCCAAATCCTCGGCGAAGCGCTTCACCAGCTCGTATTCGAAGCCGGTCTCACCATTGCGATCCTGGAAGTAGGTGGCGGGGCTGTTCCGGGTAACCACCCGCAGCACGCCATCCTCCTTTACGCGCTCCAGTGTGTTGGGTTTCTCAACACAACCACTGAGCACCAGGAAGAGTCCGGTTGCGATCAGCCATCTGGCGTACCGCGGACGCAAAGCCGTTGGGGAAAACATCTGCGCAGTATACGCAAACGGCCTCGACCGCCATATATCGACAGCAAAAGGCCAGTCTGCTAGAGGTTGCAAAACGTGTCCGCTACACAGGCAGGCCGGCGTGCGGCGGCGGTTGCGCCGGAAAAAAATAACTCCGCTGAATTATCGCAATGACGCCTGGCGGCAGCCGTTCAAGGGATGACCGACGTCCGGCTGGCATCGCACGTAGCGTTTCGGGTGCCGTTGCCAGCGGTTTAGGCTAGAATGCACGGCCTCAAAGCACACCCCCTTCCCGAGGCTGTCCCGAAGATGTTGATCCTGCGCGGCGCTCCTGCCCTTTCTGCCTTTCGCCACAGCAAACTCCTTGAGCAACTGAGCCAGAAGGTTCCGGCTGTCAGTGGCTTGTATGCTGAATTCGCTCACTTCGCCGAAGTCACCGGCGGTTTGACCGGCGACGAACAGCAGGTGCTCGCGCGCCTTCTGAAGTACGGTCCCAGCGTTCCCGTCCAGGAGCCGACCGGTCGTCTGTTCCTGGTACTGCCGCGTTTCGGCACCATTTCGCCGTGGTCGAGCAAGGCCAGCGACATCGCGCGCAATTGCGGCCTGGCGAAAATCCAGCGTCTGGAGCGTGGCATTGCCTTTTATGTCGCCGGTGAGTTCAGCGAGGCCGAGGCCCAGCTGATTGCCGATGGCCTGCATGACCGCATGACCCAAGTCGTGCTGGGCAACCTGGAGCAGGCCGCCGGCCTGTTCAGCCACGCCGAACCCAAGCCGCTGACCGCTATCGATGTGCTGGGCGGTGGCCGCGCCGCGCTGGAAAAAGCCAACGCCGAGCTGGGCCTGGCCCTGGCCGAAGACGAGATCGATTACCTGGTCAATGCCTTCCAGGGCTTGCAGCGCAACCCGCACGACATTGAACTGATGATGTTCGCCCAGGCCAACTCCGAGCACTGCCGCCACAAGATCTTCAACGCCAGTTGGGACATTGATGGCCAGAGCCAGGAAAAAAGCCTGTTCGGCATGATCAAGAACACCTACCAGATGCACAACGAAGGTGTGCTGTCGGCCTACAAGGACAACGCGGCGGTGATCGTCGGCAACGTTGCCGGCCGCTTCTACCCGAACCCTGAGACCCGCCAGTACGGTGCGGTCCAGGAGCCGGTGCACATCCTGATGAAGGTCGAGACCCACAACCACCCGACCGCCATCGCCCCGTTCCCGGGCGCGTCCACCGGTTCCGGTGGCGAGATCCGCGACGAAGGCGCTACCGGCCGTGGCGCCAAGCCCAAGGCCGGCCTGACCGGCTTCACCGTGTCGAACCTGCAGATCCCGGGCTTTGAACAGCCGTGGGAAAAGCCTTACGGCAAGCCTGAGCGCATCGTCAACGCCCTCGACATCATGATCGAAGGCCCGCTCGGCGGCGCGGCATTCAACAACGAATTCGGCCGTCCGGCCCTGACCGGTTACTTCCGTACTTTCGAGCAGTCCATCAACACCCCGCGCGGCGAAGAGGTTCGTGGCTATCACAAGCCGATCATGCTCGCCGGCGGCATGGGCAACATCCGCGCCGAACACGTACAGAAGGGCGAGATCCTGGTCGGCTCCAAGCTGATCGTCCTCGGCGGCCCGGCCATGCTGATCGGCCTGGGTGGCGGCGCCGCTTCCTCCATGGCCACCGGCACCAGCTCGGCGGACCTGGACTTCGCCTCGGTCCAGCGCGAAAACCCGGAAATGGAACGCCGCTGCCAGGAAGTCATCGACCGTTGCTGGCAACTGGGCGAGCAGAACCCCATCAGCTTCATCCATGACGTCGGCGCGGGCGGCCTGTCCAACGCCTTCCCGGAACTGGTCAACGACGGCGGTCGTGGTGGCCGCTTCGAGTTGCGCAACATTCCGAACGACGAGCCGGGCATGGCCCCGCACGAAATCTGGAGCAACGAATCCCAGGAACGTTACGTCCTGGCGGTCGGCCCGGCCGATTTCGAGCGCTTCAAGGCGATCTGCGAGCGTGAGCGTTGCCCGTTCGCGGTCGTCGGCGAAGCCACCGCCGAGCCGCAACTGACTGTCACCGACAGCCACTTCGGCAACAGCCCGGTGGACATGCCGCTGGAAGTGCTGCTGGGCAAAGCCCCGCGCATGCACCGTTCGGCCGTCCGCGAAGCCGAGCTGGGGGATGATTTCGATCCGTCCACCCTCGACATCGCCGACTCCATCGAGCGCGTCCTGCATCACCCGGCCGTGGCGAGCAAAAGCTTCCTGATCACCATCGGCGACCGCACCATCACCGGCCTCGTGGCCCGCGACCAGATGGTCGGCCCATGGCAGGTGCCGGTGGCCGACGTGGCCGTGACTGCCACCAGCTTCGACGTCTACACCGGCGAAGCCATGGCCATGGGCGAACGTACCCCGCTGGCGCTGCTGGACGCTCCGGCGTCGGGCCGCATGGCGATCGGCGAGACCCTGACCAACATCGCGGCCTCGCGCATCGGCAAGATCTCCGACATCAAGCTGTCGGCCAACTGGATGTCCGCCGCCGGTCACCCGGGCGAAGATGCCCGTCTGTACGACACCGTCAAGGCGGTCGGCATGGAGCTGTGCCCTGAGCTGGGCATCACCATTCCGGTGGGCAAGGACTCCATGTCCATGGCCACCCGCTGGAACGATGAAGGCTTGGACAAGAGCGTCACCTCACCGTTGTCGCTGATCGTGACCGGCTTTGCCCCGGTCACCGACATCCGCCAGACCCTGACCCCGCAACTGCGCATGGACAAGGGCACCACCGACCTGATCCTGATCGACCTGGGCCGTGGCCAGAACCGCATGGGCGCCTCGATCTTGGCCCAGGTGCATGGCAAGCTCGGCTCGCAAGCCCCGGACGTTGACGATGCCGAAGACCTGAAGGCGTTCTTCGCCGTGATCCAGGGCCTCAACGCCGACGGTCATCTGCTGGCCTACCACGACCGTTCCGATGGCGGCTTGCTGACCACCGTGATGGAAATGGCCTTCGCTGGCCACTGCGGCCTGAACCTGACCCTGGACAGCGTGGCCGAATCGGCCAGCGAAATCCCGGCCATCCTGTTCAATGAAGAGCTCGGTGCGGTGATCCAGGTTCGCCAGGACGCCACCCCGGATATCCTCGCCCAGTTCAGCGCCGCCGGCTTGGCCGAGTGCGTCTCGGTGATCGGCCAGCCGATCAACAACGCCCACATCAACATCACCTTCAACGGCGACACCGTCTTCGAAGGCCAGCGCCGCCTGTTGCAGCGCCAGTGGGCCGAGACCAGCTACCAGATCCAGCGTCTGCGCGACAACGCCGACTGCGCCGAGCAGGAGTTCGACGCGATCCTGGAAGAAGACAACCCGGGCCTGAGCGCCAAGCTCAGCTACGACGTCAACGACAACGTGGCCGCGCCTTACATCAAGAAAGGCATTCGTCCGCAAGTGGCGGTCCTGCGCGAGCAGGGCGTCAACGGTCAGGTGGAAATGGCCGCGGCGTTCGACCGCGCCGGCTTCAACGCGATCGACGTGCACATGAGCGACATCCTCGCCGGCCGTGTCGACCTGAACGACTTCAAGGGCATGGTCGCTTGCGGCGGCTTCTCCTACGGCGACGTGCTGGGTGCCGGTGAAGGCTGGGCCAAGTCGGCGCTGTTCAACAGCCGCGCCCGCGACGCGTTCCAGGGCTTCTTCGAGCGCACCGACAGCTTCACCCTCGGCGTGTGCAACGGTTGCCAGATGATGTCCAACCTGCACGAGCTGATTCCGGGCAGCGAGTTCTGGCCGCACTTTGTGCGCAACCGCTCCGAGCAGTTCGAAGCGCGCGTGGCGATGGTCCAGGTGCAGGAGTCGAACTCGATCTTCCTGCAGGGCATGGCCGGTTCGCGCATGCCGATCGCCATTGCCCACGGCGAAGGACATGCGGAATTCGAAAGCGAAGAAGCCTTGCTTGAAGCCGATCTGTCCGGTTGTGTGTCGCTGCGTTTTGTCGACAACCATGGCAAGGTCACCGAAACCTACCCGGCCAACCCGAACGGCTCGCCACGCGGGATCACCGGCCTGACCAGCCGCGACGGCCGCGTCACGATCATGATGCCGCACCCGGAGCGAGTGTTCCGCGCGGTGCAGAACTCGTGGCGTTCGGACGACTGGAACGAAGACGCGCCATGGATGCGCATGTTCCGCAACGCGCGCGTCTGGGTGAACTGAGGCGGTGTACAAGCTCTGCTTCTTCGTCCCGGCCAGCCATGTGGACGTGGTCAAAAGCGCTGTATTCGCCGCCGGTGGCGGACGGATCGGCGCCTATGACCACTGCGCCTGGCAAGTGCTGGGCCTGGGCCAGTTTCGCCCCCTGGACGGCAGCCAGCCGTTCATTGGCGAGGCGGGGCAGGTCGAGCAGGTCGAGGAGTGGAAGGTTGAGCTGGTAGTGGCCGACGGGTTGATCCGGCCCGTGGTGGAGGCGCTGAAACAGAGCCACCCCTACGAGACACCGGCGTATGAAGTGTGGCGGTTGGAGGATTTTTGATTCTCTTGCGCTGAAAACGAAAAACCCGCTGATTGATTCAGCGGGTTTTTTATTGGCTACGATTCTGTGTACGCGAATCCCGTGGCGAGGGAGCTTGCTCCCGCTCGGCTGCGTAGCAGTCGAAAAAAGCCGGGGCCGCTGCGCGACCCAGCGGGAGCAAGCTCCCTCGCCACGGGGATTGTGTGTACCAGATATTTGATGTTGCTTGTGCCGGCCCCATCGCGAGCAGGCTCGCTCCCACAATGTTTTGTGGTGTTGCAGATCTTCGTGACCCACACCGCACCCTGTGGGAGCGAGCCTGCTCGCGAAGAGGCCAGAACAGACACCAGGAATCTAAGCCTTGACCCCAGCCCTGGGATTCACGATCACCCCCTCCAACGCCCGCCACACCCCCGGCGCTTTTTCCCCCAGCAACAAATGCCACACCCCATCCTCCAGCGCGCTGACCCCTTGGCAGCCAAGCGCCTTTAGCTGGCTTTCCGACAATCCCTTGCCATCGGCCAGTTGCACCCGCAACCGGCTCATTGCCACGCAGTCAAGCTGCACCACGTTGTGATTGCCGCCCAAGGCATCCAGCCATTTCTGTGCTTCGACAGCGCTGACCTGTGGTGACGGTTCAACGCTATCCGGTGCAGCGACAGGTACCGGCTGTTCGGAAGAGGGCAACGCCAGGCGGATTTCATCGGCAATGCTATCCGCCATCGGCCCGACCACCACCTGCAAGCTGCCGCCATAGCCCGGGCGAACTACAGCCACGGCGCCGAGGGCCTTGAGCTGGGCGTCGGACGCCTTGCTGCGGTCCACCATGTCCAGGCGCAAGCGAGTGGTGCAGGCGCCGACGGTGATCAGGTTGTCGGCACCGCCCAGCGCCTGGATGTAGGCCGCGGCCCGCTGGTTTTCGGCGATGACCGGTTTGTCGCCCGCCGGCACGTCCTCACGCCCCGGGGTCTTGAGGTCGAAGCGGCGGATGCAGAAGTCGAACACCAGGTAATAGATCAGCGCATACGCCAGGCCCACCGGGACGACCAGCCAGCCGTTGGTGGACTTGCCCCAGCCCAGCACCATGTCGATGAAACCACCCGAGAAGGTGAAGCCCAGGTGAATGTCCAGCAGGTTGGTCACCGCCATCGACAGGCCGGTGAGCAACGCGTGGACCAGGTACAACAGCGGCGCAAGGAACATGAAGGCGAATTCGATCGGCTCGGTGACGCCGGTCAGGAACGAGGTCAGCGCCATCGACAACAGAATCCCGCCCATCACCTTGCGCCGCTGGGGCAGGGCGTTGCGGTACATCGCCAGGCACGCGGCGGGGAGGCCGAAGAGCATCACCGGGAACATGCCGGTCATGAACTGGCCGCCCTTGGGGTCGCCGGCGAAATAGCGGGTCAGGTCGCCGGTGACCACCGCGCCGGTCGCCGGATCGGTGAAGCTGCCGAAGATGAACCAGGCCATGTTGTTGAGGATGTGGTGCAGGCCGGTGACGATCAGCAGCCGATTGAACACGCCGAACACGAACGCACCGAAGCTGCCGCTGGCCATCAGCAGTTCGCCGAAGCCGTTGATGCCATGCTGGATCGGCGGCCAGATCAGGCCGAACACGACGCCCAGGCCCACGGCGCTGAAACCGGTGACAATCGGCACGAAACGCCGGCCGCCAAAAAACGCCAGGTACTCCGGCAACCGGATGTCCTTGAAACGGTTGTACAGCGCGCCGGCCAGCAGGCCACTGATGATTCCGGCGAGCATGCCCATGTTGATGGTCGCGTCGAGTACCTTCAGCGTCGCGATCATGATCAGGTAGCCGATCGCCCCGGCCAGCCCGGCGGTGCCGTTGTTGTCCCGGGCGAAGCCCACGGCAATGCCGATGGCGAAAATCAGCGCCAGGTTGGCGAAGATCGCCTGGCCGGCGTCGTGAATGATCGCGATATTCAACAGGTCCGTGTCACCCAGGCGCAACAGCAGGCCGGCAATCGGCAGGATCGCGATCGGCAGCATCAGCGCCCGGCCGAGGCGTTGCAGCCCTTCGATGAAATGCTGGTACATGGCGTCTCTCCTTTTTGTTGTTGTTCGACGTGGCTCAGCCCAGAGGCCAGTGTTGGTGACAGGCCTGGCGCACAGCGGCGGCGCTCGGCAGATTCAGCAAATCGGTACTGACGCGGCGGCATTGGGCAGCGTCGAGGTGACGCACGCGGTCCTTGATTTCACCAATCTGTGGCGGGCTGACCGATAGCTCCCGCACGCCCAGCCCGATCAACGCCGGTGTCGCCAGGGGATCGGAAGCCAGGGCGCCACACACGCCGACCCAGCGTCCATGCCTGGCCGCGCCGGCGCAGGTCTGGGCGATCAGCCGCAACAGCGCCGGGTGCAGGGCATCGACCCGGGCGGCGAGGCCGGCGTGGTCGCGGTCCATGGCGAGGGTGTACTGGGACAGGTCGTTAGTGCCGATGGACAGGAAGTCCGCGTGCTCGGCCAGTTGCTCGGCGAGCAGGGCGGCGGCCGGCACTTCGATCATCACCCCCAGTTGTGGACGCTCGCCCAGGCCCAGCTCGGTGCCCAAGGCATCGAGGCGCTGGCGGATGTGCAGCAGCTCGTCGACTTCAGTGACCATCGGCAACAGGATCCGGCAGCGATTCAACGGACGGGTCTGCAGCAGGGCGCGCAATTGTTGATCGAGCAATTCCGGGCGCACCTGGGCCAGGCGTATGCCGCGCAGACCGAGCACCGGGTTGGCCTCGGCCGGCAGCGGCAGGTAATCCAGCTGCTTGTCGCCGCCGACGTCGATGGTGCGGATGATCACCGGCCTGTCGCCCATGGCATCGAGCACGGCTTGATAGGCCTGGCGTTGCTCGCTTTCGTCGGGGGCCGTGTGACGGTCGACAAAAAGAAATTCCGTACGCAACAAACCGACGCCATCGGCACCGTTGGCGAAGGCCTCGCCCGCTTCGGCGCTAGAGGCCACGTTGGCGGCGATTTCGACATCGACCCCATCAACGGTGCGCGCCGGCGTGTGGGCGAGGGACTGATACCAGGTGCGTAGGGCGGCGCGTTGGGCCTGGGCTTGGCGGACCTGCGTCAGGCGCTCGGCGCTGGGCGTGAGTTCGAGGCGGTCATTGTCAGCGTCCAGCACCACCGTTCGCCCCGGCGCCTGGTCGAGCAGCGCCTCGCCCAACGCCACCAGGCAGGGCAGGCCTTTGCCCCGGGCCAGGATCGCTACGTGGGACGTCGCGCCGCCTTCGGCCATGCATACGCCGGCCACGCCTTGGACGCCGAGTTGCAGCAGGTCTGAGGGGGTCAGCTCCTGCGCGGCGACAATCGCGCCCACCGGCACGTCGAATTGCCACGCCTCACCAAGCAACACCCGCAAGACCCGCTGGCGCAGGTCGTGCAGATCATTGGCGCGCTCGGCCAACAACGTGCTGCCCAATTGCCGCAGCACCTGGCACTGCACATCGATGGAGCGGCTCCAGGCGTGGGCCGCCGCGCAACCCTGATCAATGGAAAGGTAAGCGGCGTCCAGCAGGACCGGGTCTTCCAGCAGCGCCAGATGAGCGCTGAAAATCGCCTGCTCATCCGCGTGGTGCCGGGCCTTGGCGTTTTCCAACGTAACACCGATGTCGCGGCTGACCTGCTCCAGGGCTTGGCGCAGCCGTCGTCGTTGTTCTTCAGCGTCGTGACCGCCGAGGTCCTCGGGCAATTGAATGCCGTCCAGTCGAACCAGCGGGCCGGTGACCAGGCCGGGTGCGGCGCAGACACCGTGCAGCACGCCATCCTCGGCGGCATGGCTGGGCGCCTGGACCCGTGGCGTGTCGGCGTGAACCTCTTCGGCCAAGGCTGTGGATAACGTCTTCAATAACGCTTGCAACGCCGCTTCGGCATCGCTGCCGCGGCAACTGACATGGACTTCGGCCTGCTCGGTGATTGCCAGGCCCATCATGCCCATCACGCTGTCACAGGGCGCCGAGCGGTCGCCAAAATGCAGGTGCGAGCGGCTCTTGAAGCGTTGCGCAGTCTGACGAACCAGGGCGGCGGGGCGGGCGTGCAGGCCGCCTCGATGGACGATGCGGACCTGGCCGGACACTTCGATGCCGCCCTGCGCTTCATCGCTTCGTGTTTCGCCCCCCGCCCGGGCGACGATGTGCAGCAACGGCTCGCCGACCTTGACCGCCTTGAGGGTGATGGGCCGTGCCTGGAAGCGCTCGCCATTGGTGATGACCAGCAGGCTCACCAGGCTTTTGCAGCGCAGTGCCACGCGGTCCAGGTCATAGCGCAGCAACGCTTGCCCGTTGCTGACCCGGGCGCCTTGCTTGACCAGCATCGAGAACCCGTCGCCCTGCAACTCGACGGTGTCCAGCCCCAGGTGCAGCAGCAGTTCGGCGCCGTTGTCGGCCCGTAGCGTCACGGCGTGGCCGGTGCGAGCGACGTGGATCACCTCACCGTCACAGGGTGCGTAAAGCGTGTCGTTCAGGGGGTCGATCGCGATCCCGTCGCCCATCGCGCCGCTGGCGAACACCGCGTCCGGGACGTTGGCGAGGGTGAGCAGCGGACCGCTGAGCGGGGCGCTGAGGGTCAGCTCTTTATTGTTATTGGGCATGGGCTCGCTCTCTTTGAAATCGGGTTGGCCTGGCGTTGAAAGACGCCGTCGGCTCAGTGGGTTCGGGTGACCTTGCTCAAGTGCCGTGGCTGGTCCGGATCCAGGCCTCGGGCCACGGCCAGCCGGGCGGCCATGCCATAAAAGCTCTGGATCGCCAGGATCGGGTCCAGGGCCGGGTGTTCGGCGCGGGACAGGGTCAGGTCGCGTTCGGCAATGTCATCGGGGGCGGCCAGCAATACCCGCGCGCCGCGTTGGCGCATGTCGGCGGCCAGGCTCAACACGCCGGCCTGCTCGGCACCCCGCGGAGCGAAGACCAGCAGCGGATAGTGTTCGTCGATCAGCGCCATCGGCCCGTGACGGACTTCGGCGCTGCTGAAAGCCTCGGCTTGAATCGCCGAGGTTTCCTTGAATTTGAGCGCCGCTTCCTGGGCGATGGCGAACCCGGCGCCACGGCCGATCACCATCAACCGGGTACAGTCGCGCAGGGCCTCGACGGCCGGGCTCCAATCCTGGCGCGCGGCGTCGTGCAAGCCTTCGGGCAACGCGTGGCCAGCCTCCAGTAACTCGGAATCATCTTTCCAGTGCGCGACCAGCCGCGTGCTGGCGCTCAGGGTGGCGATGAAACTCTTGGTCGCGGCGACGCTGTTTTCGACGCCGGCGCACAGCGGCACGCTGAATTCACAGGCAGCCTCCAGCGGCGAATCCTCGGCGTTGACCATCGCCACGCTCAGCGCGCCACGCTTGCGCAACAGACGCAGGCTGTTCACCAGGTCGGGGCTCTGTCCGGACTGGGAAAAGGCAAAGGCCACCTGGCCGCTGACCTTGAGCGGCGCCTGTTGCAGGGTTACCACCGACATGGGCAACGACGCCACCGGCAAGCCCAGGTGCTGCATGGTCAGGTAGGCGAAGTAACTGGCGGCATGATCGGAGCTGCCCCGGGCGACGGTCATCGCCACTTGCGGCGGCTGGCGGCGCAGGCGTGCGGCGATTTCCTGCAGGGCCGGATCCAGCCGCTGCAACTGGCGCTCGACAGCATCGGACGAGGCGAGGGCCTCTTCAAGCATTCTGGAAGACAATGGCTTCTCCTTCGACCATCACATCGGTCAGATTCAGGGAACGGTCAAGGCGCACACAATCGGCCCAGGCGCCGGGGCGCAGGCGTCCGCGTTCGGGCAGACCGAGGTAATCGGCGGGAAATTGCGACAGGCGTTGCGAGGCTTCGGCGATGGGCAGGCCGATCTTCACCAGGTTGCGCAGGGCCTGGTCCATGGTCAGCGTGCTACCGGCCAGGGTGCCGTCGGCCAGCCGCACGCCGCCCAAACATTTGGTCACGGTGTGGCTGCCCAGCTTGTATTCGCCGTCGGGCATGCCGGCGGCGGCCGTCGAGTCGGTGACGCAATACAGGCACGGGATCGAACGCAAGGCCACGCGCATGGCGCCGGGGTGTACATGCAGCAGGTCCGGGATCAATTCGGCATATTGCGCATGGGCCAACGCCGCGCCGACGATGCCCGGTTCGCGGTGATGCAGCGGGCTCATGGCGTTATACAAATGGGTAAAACTGCTGGCCCCGGCGGCCAGCGCCGCGACGCCTTCTTCGTAGCTGCCCAAGGTATGGCCGATCTGCATGCGCACGCCGCGGGCGCTGAGGGTGCGGATCAAGGCATCGTGCCCGGCAATCTCCGGCGCAATGGTGATCACCCGGATCGGCGCCAGGGCGAGATAAGCCTCCACTTCCGCCATCAACGCGGTGTGGGCGAAATTCGGTTGGGCGCCGAGTTTTCCGGGATTGATATAAGGCCCTTCCAGATGCACGCCGAGCACCCGCGCGCTGCCGCCGGGCCGCTGTTCGCAGTATTCGCCGAGGGCCTTGAGCACCCCGGCGATTTCTTCGCTCGGTGCCGTCATGGTGGTGGCAAGCAGCGACGTGGTGCCGAAGCGCACGTGGGTCCGGGCGATCGTCTCGAACGCCGTCGCGCCCTCCATGATGTCCTTGCCGCCACCGCCGTGCACATGCAAGTCGATGAGGCCGGGCAGCAGATAGGGCAGGTCGTTGCTCGCCGGGTCGCAGGGCTGGCCTTCGATGGCCGCGACCTTGCCGTGTTCGTGGACCAGGCGGCCGCGTATCCAGCCGTTGGCGGTGAGGATGTTGTCTTCGGACATGGGAATTCTCTGGTCTCTAGCGCCGCAGCTCGGCGACAAAGTCGTAGTAGTCGTTACGGCAATAGGTGTCGGTGACTTCGATGGGCGTGTTGTCCTCCAGGTAGCCGACCCGCGTCATCAGCAACATCGCGGTGCCGGGAGCGATGCCCACCAGGGCGGCGAATTCATCGGAAGCGTTGATTGCCTGGATGTGTTGCAGCGCGCGAACGACCGGTTTGCCAATGCCATCGAGGAACTCGTACAGCGAATCGCCCACCGCCTGTGGCTTGGGAATGATCGATGCCGGCAGCGTGCTCATTTCGATCGCCATGACCGTGTCATCGGCCTTGCGCAAGCGCTTGAGCCGCGCGACTTTGTCGGTGGGCGACAGGCCCAGGCGGATCAGTTCTTCGTGGGTCGGCGGGGTGATCTCGCGTTCCAGCCATTGCGAACCGGGCACAAAGCCCTTGAGCCGGAGCATCTCGCTGAAGCCGCTGAGGCGTGACAGCGGTTGTTCCAGGCGCGGGGTGATGAACGTGCCCGAACCCTGGTTGCGGCGGATCAGGCCTTGCTCGAACAGCACTTCCAGTGCCTTGCGGGCGGTGACTCGGGAGATGCCCAGTTGTTCGCTCAAGCTGCGCTCGGACGGCATTGCCTGCTCGGCTTTCCATTGGCCGGCGTGGATGGCGGCTTCCAGGTTGCGGGCCAGTTGCAGGTAGAGCGGGGTGGGTTGGGTGTCGTCGGGGCGCAGGGTCTGGATGTCGTTCATGTGGGTGTCCGATGCGGTTTTTATGGGCGTTGTCGCTCGGTAAGTTGGGTGGAAGCTAATACCACTTGAATACCATGTCAACGTGGGTTCTGGTTGGTTTTGGCGTGTTTCTGGGGTGTTTTGAGGGGGTTGGCTTTAAGTGGTATTAGAGGGCGGAGGAGGGTGTGTGAGCGTACGGCGTTGGGTGGTGGTTTCAGGGGGGCAGTGGTATGCATGGGTTGTAAATTATGGGATTTGATATTTATTTTTTTGCGATCGGTGGGGGGGCGGCGTGTATATCCGTTGCTGCGGTAACGGCTGCTTAGGGTTCCGCCCTTACGGCGGGTCACTTTTTTCAGACGCCAAAAAAGTAACCAAAAAGGCTTTGCCCCACCACTCGGCACCTCGCCTGGGCTCGGTGTGCCCTCACTCCGGCATTGCTCCGTGGGCCCGCCGCGAAGGGCCGTCCCTGGCCCAGCGCGGCTACCTCGGCATCCTTGCCGAGGTGCCCACGGCGCAACGCCTGCGTTCGGCCATCGTGGTTAACGGGGCGCTGAGATCAAAGTCAAAAGCACAGCAAGAGCAAGAGCAAGAGCCGGCCCGTCTTTGGCGGTTGTACTTCGATCCAACTGTGGGAGCGAGCCTGCTCGCGAAGGCGGAATTTCAGTTGATGAAGATGTTGGCCGTGCCGGCCTCTTCGCGAGCAAGCTCGCTCCCACAGTATGGTGTGGCGTACATAGATTCTGCGGCTTCCTGAAAATCCAGTGTGGGAGCGAGCCTGCTCGCGAAGGCGGAGTGTCAGTCAATGAAAATATTGGATGTACCGGCCTCTTCGCGAGCAAGCTCGTTCCCACAGTATGGTGCGGCGTACATAGATTCTGCGGCTTCCTGAAAATCCAGTGTGGGAGCGAGCCTGCTCGCGAAGGCGGAGTGTCAGTCAATGAAAATATTGGATGTACCGGCCTCTTCGCGAGCAAGCTCGTTCCCACAGTATGGTGCGGCGTACATAGATTCTGCGGATTTCTGAAAATCCAGTGTGGGAGCGAGCCTGCTCGCGAAGGTGGAATTCAGTTGATGAAGATGTTGGTAGTGCCGGCCTCTTCGCGAGCAGGCTCGCTCCCACAGAAGGAGCGCGGACCCCAGCAAGAACCAGGTCGGCTATAAGGCCGCCTCGCGGTGGACGTTGATTTCGGCGCCCCGTTAACCACGCTGGCCGAACGCAGGCATTGTGCAGTGGGCATCCCGGCATGGATGCCGGGATAGCCGCGCTGGGCCAGGGACGGCCCTTCGCGGCGGGCCCACGGAGCAATGCCGGAGTGAGGGCACACCGAGCCTAGGCGAGGTGCCGAGTGGTGGGGCAAAGGCGTTTTGCTTACTTTTGCGCCTCTTAAAAGTGAGCCGCTGTAAAAGCGGAACCATTACCAGCCGTGACCGCAGCAACGGATATGTACCCAATTCAACTCCTAAAAAGACTACCCGGAATCTGTGGGAAACATCCCTGAACAGATGGAGGGGCTGTCAGACGCCCCGAAATTTCCGACATGTTTTTAAGGTTGTCCCTCGGAAGTCAGGCAGCTAGCCTCAGGGTGTCGCTGCCAATTCAGCGACTCGGATTTGACCGTCCGAATCAATAAGGCGCGTCAGTGCTCCAAGGCCTATTTCAGGTGTTTTTCTTTCGTCTGAGGTATCGTGTCGCGGCGGCTGTGCGTGGGACGTCTTCGGACGTGCCGGTTTGCCTTATTTCCCGGTCGGTCAACCCGCGTACAGTCGCCACTTTTTCGTTTGACCGCGAAGGGTGGTGGCTCCGTCAAAAATGAGGAGCTGCAAATGATCAAAGAAACCCCAAACCCGCCAAACCCCGCCGATCGCGCTATGGACCAGAATCCCAAGCCCGACGACAGCGATTCAGACCCCCAATCCTCGACCCAACTGTTCAACGTGACAGACAGCATCGACACCGAAACCCTGCTAGCCAACCTCAGCGAAACCCTGGCCTCGGCCAATGCAATGCTCAGCGACCTGGCGTTCAATCTGGAAGGCTCACGACGGCACGTAGCATTGGGAGTGGTGCAGATGATTGAACTGGGGGAGTTGCTGACAAACAAGGCCTTGGATCGAGTCGAGCTTCGAACTTGATGCCATAAGTAATGGCCTCTTCGCGAGCAGGCTCGCTCCCACAGGAGAAATGCGATTCCATCAAGAGTCAGGTCGGCTTCAGGCCGCCTCGCGGTGGACGTTGATTTCGGCGCCCCGTTAACCACGCTGGCCGAACGCAGGCATTGCGCAGTGAGCATCCCGGCATGGATGCCGGGATAGCCGCGCTGGGCCAGGGACGGCCCTTCGCGGCGGGCCCACGGAGCAATGCCGGAGTGAGGGCACACCGAGCCTTGGCGAGGTGCCGAGTGGTGGGGCAGAGCGTTTTTGGTTACTTTTGGCGCTCTTTCCAAAAGTGACCCGCTGTAAAAGCGGAACCATTGCTGGCCGTGACCGCAGCAACGGATATGTACCCAATTCAACTCCCAAAAAGACTACCCGGAATTATGTGGGAAACATCCCGGATCAGAGTTGCGAAGCGGCCCTGAAACCTGACAGTGCGGTGTGTCAGGCAGAATGGGTTTGCTGCTTTGGGGCTGCTGCGCAGCCCAGCGGGAGCAAGCTCCCTCGCCACAAGAGCTTTCTCGCCACAGGGAAATGGGGTTACGGGCGAATCTCGATCATCGTCCCATCCGGTACCAGGTTCCACACCTCACGCATATCCACATTGCGCATGGCGATGCAGCCATCGGTCCAGTCCAGCGTATGGAACAACTGCTCGGGGTTCTCCTCCGAATCCGGCGTGCCATGGATCATGATCATCCCCCCCGGCTCCACGCCTTCGCGGCGGGCGCGGGCGGCGTCGCTGATGTTGGGGTAGGAAATGTGCATCGACAGGTAGAAGCGCTCGCTGGTCTTGCGCCAGTCCAGCCAGTAGAAACCCTCGGGGGTGCGCTTGTCGCCTTCGATCAGCTTGGGGCCTTTCTTGGCGCCCTTGCCCAGGGAGATGCGATAGGTCTTGAGCGGCTTGCCGTCGTTGATCAATTGCAATTGATGGGCGGACTTCAGCACCAGGACTTTTTCAATGACCTTGCCGTTATAGGTTCCCACGGCGGCGGCTTGGGACACAGCGGTGAACGACAGGCAGAACAGGACAAGCAACCAGCGCATTAAAACGATATCCCTAGAGGTGTCGCGACTATATTGATGTTCAGGTATTGGCGGGCTGGGCCAGCGGCGGTATCGACTCGGATCGCACCGGGTAATCCTCGGCCCTCCGGTCAGCGTAAAAGTATTCTAGGGTACGGCCCACCGTGCGGAAAGCCAGCTCGTCCCAGGGAATCTCGGTTTCTTCGAAAAGCTGCACTTCCAGGCTCTCGGGCCCGGCGGCAAAATCCATGTCGACCAGCTCGGCGCGGAAGAATACGTGCACCTGGCTGATGTGCGGTACGTCGATCAGCGTATAGATGCTCAGGTTTCGCACCCGGGCGCAGGCTTCCTCGGCGGTTTCGCGCACGGCGGCCTGTTCGACGGTTTCGCCGTTTTCCATGAAGCCCGCCGGCAACGTCCAATAACCGCGGCGCGGTTCGATGGCGCGGCGGCACAAAAGGACTTTGCTGCCCCAGGTCGGTACACATCCGGCAACGATATTGGGGTTCTGATAATGGACGGTGTGGCAGGTGTCGCAGACGAAGCGCAGGCGCGAGTCGCCCTCGGGTATGCGCTGGGTCACCGGGTTACCGCACTGGCTGCAGAATTTCATGCTTGGATTCCTGAAGGCTGCGCCTATCTTGGCGTGTGCGGGCGGGTATCGGCAAGTTGTCGTTTCGCGACATGACGTGGTCCCGGGGCTTGGGCCGCTTGGCTGATTGGTGCATGATGCTAGGCAGCGAATAAATCGAGAAGTCTCATGCTGGACGAGCTACTGCATCGAGTAAGCAACCATACGCCGCGCGATCTGGAGACCGATCGGCGTTTCCCTGAAGCGGCGGTGCTGGTGCCGATCACCCGCAGCGACGAGCCGGAACTGGTCCTGACTTTGCGCGCCAGCGGGCTCTCGACCCATGGCGGCGAAGTGGCTTTCCCTGGCGGGCGCCGCGACCCCGAAGACCCGGACCTGATCTTCACCGCCCTGCGCGAAGCCGAAGAGGAAATCGGCCTGCCGCCTGGCCTGGTGGAAGTGATCGGCCCCCTCAGCCCACTGATTTCCCTGCATGGCATCAAGGTCACCCCCTATGTCGGGGTGATTCCCGATTACGTCGAGTACCAAGCCAATGATGCCGAGATCGCCGCGGTCTTCAGCGTGCCGCTGGAGTTTTTCCGCAAGGACCCGCGCGAACACACCCACCGCATCGATTATCAGGGGCGCAGCTGGTACGTGCCCAGTTATCGCTTCGGCGAATACAAGATCTGGGGCCTGACGGCGATCATGATCGTCGAGCTGGTCAACCTGCTGTACGACGCGGGTATCGACCTGCACACACCACCCAAGAGTTTCATCAATACCTGACGCCCCGAGGACTCCCATGAAATACCGCCTGGGCGATGCCCGTGTCGAAACCCACCCACAGAGCTGGGTCGCGCCCAACGCCACGCTGGTGGGCAAGGTCCGCCTTGAAGAAGGCGCCAACGTCTGGTTCAACGCCGTGCTGCGCGGCGACAACGAACTGATCCTGATCGGCAGGAACAGCAACGTGCAGGACGGCACCGTGATGCACACCGACATGGGCTTCCCGCTGACCATCGGCACCGGCGTGACCATCGGCCACAACGCGATGCTCCACGGCTGCACGGTGGGAGACTACAGCCTGATCGGCATCAACGCGGTGATCCTCAATGGCGCGAAGATCGGCAGGAATTGCATCATCGGCGCCAACTCGCTGATTGGCGAAGGCAAGGAGATTCCCGACGGTTCGCTGGTGATGGGCTCGCCGGGCAAGGTCGTGCGCGAGCTGACCGAGGCCCAGAAGAAGATGCTCGAAGCCAGCGCGGCCCACTATGTACACAACTCGCAGCGTTATGCCCGCGACTTGGTCGAGCAAGAACAATGAACCCGGCTGAACGTCCGGTTCCATCGCCCTGCGTGAACATCTGCGCGCTGGATGATGACGACATCTGCACCGGCTGCCAGCGCACCGTGGTGGAAATCACCCGCTGGAGCCGGATGGACAATGAAGAGCGGCGCGGCGTCCTGGCGTTGTGTCACGAACGGGCCAAGGCCAGTGGGTTGGTGTGGATGTTGCCGGCAAAACCTTGATTGTGATTACGCCTCTGTGGCGAGGGAGCTTGCTCCCGCTGGGCCGGTCCGACGCTTCGGGCGCAGCGGCCCTGAAACCAGACAGCCCGGTACTACAGGCAGATTGAGTTGCATGTTTTGGGGCCGCTGCGCGACCCAGCGGGAGCAAGCTCCCTCGCCACAAAAGCATTCACTAGGCTTTAGCTGCCCGCCGCCCCAGCCACCAATCCAATCCCACCACCCCCAGCGCAATCCCGACAAACCCCGCCAATATCCCCCCGGCGTTGATCAGCACCTGTGGATAACCCAGAGTCGCCACATCAATGAAAGGGTAGGGGTAGGCCGCCAGCAGATTGCCGCGCAGCAGGATATAACCGAAGTACACCAAGGGATAAAGTATCCACAGCCCGATGTGGCGCAGGCGCAAGCTGCCCTTGGGCACGCAGAACCACCAGTAGCCGATGAACAGCACGGGCATCACGTCGTGCAGCAGTTCGTCGGCGATGAACTGCCAGCCTTCGGGTTGCCAGAGATGGCGCAGCAGCAAGCTGTAGGCCAGCCCGACCAGGGCGATACTCACGGCGATGCCGCTGCGCACCGCTGGCCCGAGGAACCAGCGTCGCGCCGCTGAATCGCGGTGGGTCAGTTCGAAGCTCAGCACCACGGCCACCAGCGTATTGGTCAACACCGTGAAAAAACTGAAGCAATTCACCAGCCCGCCCAGCAGGCTCGCGCCCAGCTCCCAACGCCCGAGCAGAATCAGATACAACTGGATGCTCAGTCCCGCCCAGCCAAGCAGTGCCGCTATCGAGACGAAACCGCGCCGCAAGGGGATTCCAACGCCCACGACTCAGACCGGCCGTTTCGTGCGCATCAGCTTGATGTACAGGCGCTCGACTTTTTCCCGCGCCCACGGCGTCTTGCGCAGGAAAGTCAGGCTCGACTTGATGCTGGGGTCGCTCTTGAAGCAGCGGATATCGATGCGTTCGGCCAGGCCCGACCACTCGTAGTGTTGCACCAGGGCATTGAGGATCTGCTCCAGCGTCACGCCGTGCAGTGGGTTGTCGTTCGGTTCGGTCATGGCGGGCCTTTGCATGAAGAAGTGTAAAGCCGCGCACCTTAGCCGAGGTGCCCGTTGGGTGGAAGTATGGCTTCCATCATAGCTTCGTGAGGCTGGGCACACTGTTACCGAATCCGAGATGATCCATGTCAGCAAAAGCACTTTCTCTATTTGTAACAGGACATTATCCTTGCGCCGCCTGATGAAACGCTTCTTCTGGCGTGCCAGAGCCTCTGCGTTACAGCTATTCCCATTGAAAGATCCAAACAACGCTCAATGTCCTGACCCTGAAAGACAGCGCTGTCTTAATGAGTTCCTGTGGGAGCGAGCTTGCTCGCGATAGCGACTGCACAGCAAACATTGAAGCCGACTGACACGCCGCCATCGCGAGCAAGCTCGCTCCCACAGGGGATCGCGGCAACCGAATTTGCTTTTTTCAACTGAACCATGCCCCGTCAGGATCGTCATCTAAAGTGACACCTTGCGCGGGACTCTTTAAAACGTCACGGAGATACACACTATGAGCACTGAGGGTGCTTTGAGTCGAAGCCGTCTGCTACCGAGCCTGCTCGGCATTCTGCTTCTATTGATGGGCCTGGCCCTGTTGGCCGGGGGAATCAAGCTGAGCACGCTCGGCGGCTCGCTGTATTACCTGCTGGCCGGTATCGGCCTGGCGCTGACCGGCGTCCTGCTGATCCTGGCTCGCCGTGCGGCGTTGGGGTTGTACGCGCTGGTGCTGTTCGCCAGTACCGTGTGGGCCCTGTGGGAAGTGGGCCTGGACTGGTGGCAACTGGTGCCGCGCCTGGCGATGCTGTTCGCCCTGGGCATCGTCATGCTGCTGCCATGGTTCCGCCGCCCGTTGCTGACTGCCGATGCGTCGCCGATGGGCACCCGCGCATTGGGCGCCGCGGTAATCATCGCTGGTATCGCCGCGCTCGCCAGCCAGTTCACCAACCCGGGTGAAATCAAGGGCCAACTGGACCGCGACAGCGTGCCGGGCATGGCCAACACCGCACCGGCGATGCCGGACGGGGACTGGAATTCCTACGGCCGCAGCGCCCATGGCGACCGTTATTCGCCGCTGGCGCAGATCACCCCGCAGAACGTCAGCCAGTTGAAGGAAGCCTGGACGTTCCGCACCGGTGACCTGCCAGGGCCGAACGACCCGGGCGAGACCACCGCTGAAAACACCCCGCTCAAGGCCAACGGCATGCTCTACGTGTGCACGCCGCACAGCCAGGTGATTGCGCTGGAGCCAGAAACCGGCAAGGAAATCTGGCGTTTCGATCCGAAGCTTTCCACGCAGAATGCGGAAAACTTCAAGGGTTGGGCCCACATGACCTGCCGCGGCGTGAGCTATCACGATGACGCCGTGTACGCCTCGGCCGAGCAGAGCCCGACCGGCGCCGCCAGCACCACGCCGGCCAGCACCGTGTGCCCACGGCGGATCTTCCTGCCAACCGCCGACACTCGCCTGATCGCCCTCAACGCCGATACCGGCAAGATGTGCGAAGACTTCGGCGACAAGGGCCAGGTCGACCTGACCGCCAACATCGGTGGTTTCACCGCCGGCGGTTACTACTCCACCTCGCCACCGGCGGTCACCCAGAACCTGGTCGTGATCGGCGGCCACGTTACCGATAACGTTTCCACCGACGAGCCGAGCGGTGTCATCCGTGCCTACGACGTGCACACCGGCAAGCTGGTATGGAACTGGGACAGCGGCAACCCGGACGACACCACGCCGATTGCCGAAGGCCAGACCTACACGCGCAACTCGCCAAACATGTGGTCAATGTTCAGCGTCGACGAAAAACTCGGCATGCTCTACCTGCCGATGGGCAACCAGACGCCCGACCAGTTCGGTGGTTTCCGCACGCCCGAGTCGGAAAAATACGCTGCCGGCCTGACTGCACTGGACATCGCCACCGGCAAGGTGCGCTGGTACTTCCAGTTCACCCACCACGACCTGTGGGACATGGACGTCGGCGGCCAGCCGACCCTGATGGACCTCAAGACTGCTGACGGCGTGAAACCGGCCGTGCTGGCTTCGACCAAGCAGGGCAGCATCTACGTGCTGGACCGCAGCAACGGCCAGCCGATCGTGCCGATCAAGGAGATCCCGGTACCGCAAGGCGCGGTGGAAGGCGACTTCACTTCGCCGACCCAACCGATGTCCGACCTGAACTTCGTGCCGCCGGTCCTCCAGGAACGCGACATGTGGGGCGTGACGCCGTTTGACCAGATGTTGTGCCGGATCGACTTCAAGTCGCTGCGCTACGAGGGCATGTTCACACCGCCGTCATTGCAGGGCTCGATCGTCTATCCAGGCAACTTCGGTGTGTTCGACTGGGGCGGTATCTCGGTGGATCCGGTGCGCCAGATCGCTTTCGTCAACCCGAGCTACATGGCGTTCAAGTCGAAACTGGTGCCGGCGGCGGAAGTGGCCGGTGGCCCGGGTCGCAAGAGCGAAACCGAAGGCGTGCAGCCGAACAAGGGCGCGCCGTACGGCGTGATCCTCGAGGCGCTGCTTTCGCCAATGGGCCTGCCTTGCCAGGCGCCGGCCTGGGGTTATGTGGCGGCCGTCGACCTGACCAACAACAAGACCCTGTGGAAGCACAAGAACGGCACCGTGCGCGACAGCTCGCCGGTTCCGATCCCGCTGAGCATGGGCGTTCCGAGCCTGGGCGGCACATTCACCACCGCCAGTGGCCTGGCGTTCCTGAGCGGCACGCTTGACCAGTACCTGCGCGCCTATGACGTGAAGAACGGCAAGCAGCTGTGGGAAGGCCGCCTGCCCGCCGGCGCCCAGACCACGCCGATGACCTACACCGGCAAGGACGGCAAGCAATACGTGCTGGTCGTAGCCGGCGGCCATGGCTCGCTGGGGACCAAGCAGGGCGATTATGTAATCGCCTACAAGCTGCCGGATTAAGCAGAACCGCGCTCAAGAAAAAGGCGACACCCTTGCGGGTGTCGCCTTTTTTAATACTTCGATTTCACACTGGCCTTTGTGTACACAACACGCTTTTGTGGCGAGGGGATTTATCCCCGCTGGGCTGCGAAGCAGCCCCCTCAGAACAGTTACCCCAATCTGTCTGATCCAACGAGTTGTCTGGTTTTAGGGCCGCTGCGCAGCCCAGCGGGGATAAATCCCCTCGCCACAGATGAGTCCTCTAGCCACAAGGATTGTGCTTAGCCTTGGGGTTTTAGAGTTCGATCTCGACCGCCTGCGAAGCACGGGTTGCCTTGGCGCGGGCGGCTTCGATGGATTCGTCGCGGGCCAGGGCCACGCCCAGGCGGCGCTGGCCGTTGACTTCCGGCTTGCCGAACAGGCGCAGGGCGGTGTCCGGTTCGCTCAGGGCGGCGCCGAGGTTGGCGAAGGCGGTCTGCGTCGACTGGCCTTCCACCAGAATCACCGCCGAAGCCGATGGGCCGAACTGGCGGATCAGCGGAATCGGCAGGCCCAGAATGGCGCGGGCGTGCAGGGCGAATTGCGACAGGTCCTGGGAGATCAGCGTCACCAGGCCGGTGTCGTGCGGGCGCGGCGAAACTTCGCTGAACCACACCTGGTCACCCTTGATGAACAGTTCGACGCCAAACAGGCCACGACCACCCAAGGCCTCGGTCACTGCCTTGGCGACGCGCTCGGATTCGGCCAGGGCCACCGGGCTCATGGCCTGTGGCTGCCAGGATTCCTGGTAATCGCCCTTTTCCTGACGGTGGCCGACCGGCGCGCAGAACGTGGTGCCGCCGACGTGGCGCACGGTAAGCAGGGTGATTTCGTAGTCGAAGTCGATGAAGCCTTCGATGATCACCCGGCCCTTGCCGGCGCGGCCGCCTTCCTGGGCGTAGTCCCAGGCTTTCTGCACGTCATCGGCACTGCGCAGCAGGCTCTGGCCCTTGCCCGAGGAACTCATCACCGGCTTGACCACGCAAGGGAAACCCAGGGTCTCGACGGCCTTGCGATAGTCTTCCACGGTGTCGGCGAAGAAGTACGGCGAGGTCGGCAGGCCCAGCTCTTCGGCGGCCAGGCGGCGGATGCCTTCGCGGTTCATGGTCAGTTGCGCGGCGCGGGCGGTAGGGATCACGGTGAAGCCTTCGGCTTCCAGTTCCACCAGGGTCGCGGTGGCGATGGCCTCGATTTCCGGCACGATGTAGTGCGGCTTCTCGGCCTCGATCACCGCGCGCAGGGCTGCGCCGTCGAGCATGTTGATCACGTGGCTGCGGTGGGCCACTTGCATGGCCGGCGCGTTGGCGTAGCGATCCACGGCAATCACTTCAACGCCCAGGCGTTGCAGTTCGATTACCACTTCCTTGCCCAGCTCACCGCTGCCACACAACAAAACGCGGGTCGCGGTGGGCGACAATGGGGTTCCGATACGGGTCATCTGAAGGTCCTCAAACAGGAGCGGATCATCGGGGCGCGCGCCGGGCGAGCTTCCCATGGGGAGAAAGCGCGGCATTTTACATGAACCGCGTCAGCCGGCGACGGCCTGTTTGCGCAGACGCCAGGCCATGATCAGCCAGACGGCCGTGACCCCGGCGAATTTCGACAGCAGCGCGGTGATGACCACGCCTGGAGTGAGGGCGTCGATCAGGCCGAAAAAGATGAAGGTATCCAGCGGAATGCTCAGGGCCGAGCTGATCCACAACCGGTCGTGCAACGGGCGCCGGGTGATGGTGAACACCAGCCAGTCGATGCATTCGGACACCGCGAATGCCGTGGCGCTGGCCAGCGCGATGGTTGGGTCGGAGGTGACGTAGGACAGCACCAGCGCCACCAGCATCGCCGCGATGGCGCCATGACCGAAGCGGGTCTGCACCATGTCGCGCAGGACGAACACCAGGCCGCCCCAGGCTGACCAGATGATGTCCAGGTGCGGCGCGGCGGAGAACGCGAAGTTGATCAGCACGACGCTGCCAATGTAGGCGACCAGGAAAAGCATGGGGGTATCCGGTTATTGTCGAAAAGGGCTGCGAGAAGTTTTAACCGTGGCGAGGGGATTTATCCCCGTTGGGCTGCGAAGCCGCCCCCCGAATCAATCATTCAATCTATCTGATCAAGCGGGTTGTTAGGTTCTAGGGCCGCTTCGCACCCCAGCGGGGATAAATCCCCTCGCCACAGAGGTTGTGTTCAGTCAGTGGAGGAAGGTTACTTCAGCACCGCCAGACCCTCAATCTTCCTCATTGTCATCAAGCTTCCAATACCCCACCGCCTTGATGAAATCCTGGTCCAGCCCTTTCTCCTCCAGCAACACTTTGCGAATCTGCCGCGACACTTTGCTCTCGGTCGCGACCCAGGCGTACAGCTTGCCACCGGGCATTTCCAACTGCAGGACGGTGCGAAGCAGGCTGTCGCGGTGGCCTTCGCGCAGTACCCAGATCACCTGCACCTGGGCCGGGCTGTGAAGGATCTGCTGTTCGGCACCGTTTTCCACTTCCACCACCACCAGTGCCCGCCGGTTGGGTGCCAGGCCTTCGAGACGTCGGGCGATGGCGGGCAGGGCGGTTTCGTCGCCGATCAGCAAGTAGCTGTCGAAAATATCCGGCACGATCATCGAGCCCCGTGGCCCGGCGATGTTCAGGTATTGCCCGGGCGCCGCCTGGGCCGCCCAGGTTGAAGCAGGGCCGTCGCCGTGGAGGACGAAATCGATCTCCAGCTCCAGGGCGTCCAGATCGTAGCGGCGCGGGGTGTAGTCGCGCATCTCGGGCATCGGGCCCTGGGCCTTGCCGGCGCCGGGGTTGAAGTTTTCCAGGGCGGCGTGTTCCTCGGCGTTCTGCGGAAACAGCAACTTCACGTGATCGTCCGTGCCCAGGCTGACGAACCCGGCCAGTTCCGGCCCGCCGACGGTGATGCGGCGCATGCGTGGTGTCAGGTCTTGCACCCGCAGCACTTGCAGGCGGCGGCGTTTGATTTCGTGGCTGACGCGGTGGATGGTGTCTGGATCGACTTCAGTCATGCTGTTACTCCGAAACGGTTGGACGGCGAGGGCCGTCGACAATGGCTTTGGCGGTGTCGTTGAGCAGGTCGCGTACCCGCAGGATCTCTTCCGGGCTCCAGCGACCATGGTGCATCTGCAAGGCATGGCGCAGGTTGTGGACCGCCTCGTGGATTTCCGGCGGCCGATCCTGGCCGCGCAGCGAACGCTTGCTGACTTCGATGCGCATCCGTACGCCGTCCAGCGCCACGGCCTGGTCTTCAAGGGATAGACGTCCGGCATCGGTCACGCTGTAGCGTTTTTTTCCGCCATCGGCATCGCCGCTGATCATTTCGCTTTCTTCGAGGAAGGTCAGGGTCGGATAGATCACGCCGGGACTGGGGCTGTAGGCGCCGTCGAACATGCTTTCGATCCGGCGGATCAGGTCATAGCCGTGGCAGGGTTGTTCGGCAATCAGCGCCAACAACAGCAGTTTCAGGTCGCCCGCGGCGAAAACACGCGGTCCGCGACCGCCGCGCTCACGGCTTGCCGCACGTTTGTCGAAGCCGTCGTGGGCGGCGTGTTCGCGGTGAGGGTGGGAATGCGGGTCTCTCATCGGTCTGTCCTCAGAAATTCTTAAGATAGAACTTAAGATATATCTTTAGACGATGCACGCATGATTTTTATAAATCCGACGAGCAGCCGGATTCGTCCGACGGCGCAGCGTTGAGCGCGATGGGTTATCAGAAGCTGAAAGGCGGTTGTTCAGCGGCTCGTCACCAATGGCTGACATTGGGTGTGGCTGCCCGGTTGCAAGTAGGCCGAGAGAAACGGCGCCATGCCCTTGAGCACCTGTACCGGCAAGGCCGAGGTGAACTTGAAATTCTGGGCCGAGGCGCCCGGGACGAAGGCGGTCAGGGTGCCGAAATGGCTGTCGCCGATGTAGAACACGAACGTGGCGGTGCGGTTGATCGATTTGGAACTGATCACCCGTCCGCCTGAGCCGACGGCTTCGATGCGGTTGTCGCCGGTGCCGGTCTTGCCGCCCATGGCCAGCGGTGTGCCGTCGGCCAGTTTGAAACTGCCCGCGACACGTTTCGCGGTGCCGGCGTCCACCACTTGCGACAGGGCGCCGCGCAAGGCCCGGGCCACTTCCACCGGCATCACCCGCTTGCCGTTGTCCGGATCGCTGACCAGTCGCGTCTCGTAGGGCGTGTCGACGGCAAACTGCAGGCTGTCGACACGCAGCGCCGGTTGGCGGATGCCATCGTTGAGAATGGTCCCTACCAGTTCCGCGAGGGCGGCGGGGCGGTCGCCGGAGCTGCCGATCGCAGTGGCAAGCGACGGCACCAGATGGTCGAACGGATAGCCGACTTGCTGCCAGCGCTGATGGATATCCAGGAAGGCTTCGACCTCCAGCATGGTGCGGATGCGGCTGTCGCGGGCACTCTTGTGCCGGCTCTTGAACAGCCAGCTGTAGACCTCCTGACGCTCGAACTGGCTGGCCTTGACGATCTGGCTGAACTTGGCGTCGGGGTTGTTGAGCAGGTAGCCCACCAACCACAGGTCCAGTGGGTGGACCTTGGCGATGAAGCCTTGGTCCGGCAGGTCATAGGCGCCAGGGCCGTAGCTCTGGTAGAGCCGCTGCAGACGCTCCTCGGTGAGCTTTTCGGCGCTCTTGGCATTTTTCAGATGGGCGCGTACAAAGCGGTTGAAACTCTCCTGGCTGTCGTTGGGAAAGAAATAGCGGTGCACGGCGGCGAGGCGGATCGCGGTGGGACGCATGCCGTCGAGGAAGGTTTCGAGGCGCTGGGCGGTGTCCTTTTTCTGGTATTTCTTCCAGAACCTGAGCAGGAACGAGGTGCCTTCGCGATCGGCGAACTGGGCCAGGTATTCCTGGCGGCGCGGGTCCTTGTCATCCTTGAGCAGTTCGGAGCTGTTGTTGGGACCGGCATAGGTGGCGTAGCGCACCAGGTCGCGCATCAGGCGAATGAACGGCAGGTTGATCGATTCGCGCAGGGCATCGCGCATGGTCGGCAGGCGACCGTCGTCTTCCCTGCGAAAGTTGTGAAAGGTGTGCAGCCCGCCGCCGGTGAAAAATGCCTCGCCGGGGCTGGCGGAGTAGGTGCGGTCGAGTGCCGCTTCGAGCATTTTCGGCAGGCTGCGGTCGGTGTTTTCGATCAGGTAGTCCACCGCCCAGCGCGAGAGGCGGTCCTGGTCGGCGATTTCGGTTTTCTTCAGTTGCGCCGGGGTCTGTTGGGCGTAGCGCTCGTGCAATTCGGCGATGATCTGCAGGTAGGTGGTCAGCACCCGCAACTTGGCGGTGGAACCCAGTTCCAGCTTGCTGCCCTCGTTGATGTCGAAGGGCTGGTCGGTGCTGTCGGTCTGCACCCGCACGCGCGAACCGTCCGGCGTCAGTTCCAGCAGGGTAAAGCTGTAGCGCACCTGTGTGGTGCTGGTGGGGGTCAGCAGGCGCTCTCCCATCAGGCCGATCTCGGCGGCGAACGCCGGGTCGGCCAATCGCTTGAGGTACTCGGTGGCCTGGGCCTGCAATTCGCTTTGCAAGGTGCTGGTGGCCGACAGGTCGAGGCGATCAAGGTCGTACAGCGGACGATTGAGCAGCGTGGCGAGACGACTGCGGGCGGCGCTGATGCCCTTGTTGGTCTCGTTGGGCTGGATCGTCGGCTGCTGCACCCAGTCGCGATAACTGACTTTGCTCGCCAGGGCGGCTTCGGCCAGGGCCGCATCGATCACGCCGTTCTGCGCCAGCAGCCGGATGTGGCTGTCAGTCAGGCGAGCGAGTTCATCATGGCCCTTCGATAGGTAATGGGAAGGCCGCCGCTGGGCGATCATCAACGAGAGCATTTCCCGCAGGGCCAGGCCTTTCTGCGCCAGGCTCTCGGGGTCGGTAGCGGTGCTGAACAGGCGCTCGTTGGCCTTGTTGAAATCGGCGCCGTACCAGACCCTCAGTCCTTCCGCCATGCCATGGACTTCGCCATGACCCGGAACAGCGGAAAGCGGCACGCTGTTGAGATAATCGCGGATGACCCGCTGGCGGGCCTCGAGGGTTTGCGGGCCGGCCTGGTAGGCGCGCACGCTGGCGGAAATCATCTGGCGGATCTTCTCCGCCCCCGACACGGTCAGGCCCTCGGGGGAGTGCCGGTATTTCTCCAACTGCGTCGCCAATGTGCTGCCGCCCGCCGACTGGCCGGGCAAGCTCAGCAATTTGGCGACTTGCGACCAGGCCGCCATGCCGAAACGCGGCCAGTCCACCGCCGGGTTAGCCAGCGGCTGCTTGGGATCGAGCAGGAAGCGGTTCTCGATAAACAGCAGGCTCTGCACCACGAGCGGCGGTATGGCGTCGAAACTGGCGTACAGCTGTTGCGGGTATTTGAACTGATACACCGGCGCGGCGCGGCAATCGGTGATGGTTAGCCCGGCCTGGATCTTTTCCGCGTAGGGCACGAACAGGCCTTTATCGACATAGTCCATCAGCTCTGGCGAGAAACGGGCCTGGGCCTGGATCACATAGTCGCGCTTGATCAGTCGCGGCAGGAACTCCCCCAGCGAGCTGTAGCCCAAGCGCAGGTCGAACGGACCCGCGCCAGGGTAGACGATGGCGTCGCTGGGCCCCGGTTGCACCGAATAGGTCAGGGACGCGGCGTACTGGCTGATCTCCCGGGCCTGGAACCGGGACGTGCGCATCTCCTTGGCCACGGCAAGGCCGACCACCACGACGATAATCAGCAACAACAACCAGAACGCTCGCCAGCCATGCCGTGCGCGGCGTTTTTTTGGGGGTAAAGGCGCTTCTTCCATACGTTCAGTCGGGACCACAGGTTTATTCGAATCGGTTTGCCACAAAGCGCCCATAGTCGACTGATCCATTCACGCAGATTGATCGGACTTGCTTGAAGCTTAGACGGTGGTTGGCGTGGGGGGAGGGAAATTGTGGGCATCCATTAGGTGAAGCCTCCCCTATGAGGTTTGCAATTATTGCAACGGTCATGTCTGTGGCGAGGGGATTTATCCCCGTTGGGCTGCGAAGCAGCCCCAATGCCAACAACGCTGTTGTACAGGCGTACCGAGTTGCAGTTGGGGGGACTGCTCCGCAGTCCAGCGGGGATAAATCCCCTCGCCACAAGTCCTACGCAAGTATCGGAATATTCGCTCGACCTTTGCCGGGGCGACAAAGCAGCGGCGTGGCTACGCTGGATTCAAACCCTTTCAAAAGGAAGCAAGGAATGCATCCGCGCCCCAACTCACATCGCTTGCGCAGAGGTCGTTATTCAGAGCTTGGGCGTGCTTATCTGGTGACTGCTGTGGTTCACAAACGCCAGCCGGTTTTTTCCGATTGGAGACTTGGACGCCTGTTGGTTGCCGAATTCAAGCATGCTCATGATTCCGGCCAGGTGAACTCTTTGGCCTGGGTGGTGATGCCGGACCATTTCCATTGGCTGCTGCAAATCTTGGATAGTCAGCTAAGTCGTATCATCGGCGCTACCAAGGCCCGATGCACCCACAGTGTCAATAACACGATCGGGACCACTGGTCCGCTGTGGCAAAGCGGCTTTCATGACCGTGCGATTCGAGATGACGTTGAGTTGTTGCCGTTTGCTCGCTACATCATTGCGAATCCGCTTCGTGCCGGGCTGGTGAGTCGAATTGGCGATCACCCGCTGTGGGACGCTGCATGGCTTTGAGAAGAACCTATGGCGAGGAGATTATCTGTGGTGAGGGGATTTATCTGTGGCGAGGGGATTTATCCCCGTTGGGCTGCGAAGCAGCCCCAAATGCCAACAACGCTGTTGTACAGGCGTACCGAGTTGCAGTTGGGGGACTGCTTCGCAGTCCAGCGGGGATAAATCCCCTCGCCACAAGTATTCCTTCTCAAGGGAGCACCGCCTGAAAGGCTTGTATTAGAGCCATCGACCTCTACCAACGCATGACCCTGCACCATCACTGTGCAATACTTGCGGCGTTCCTTGAACCGCTGTAATCGCAGATAATGCCTCTCCTTAAAGACGGTTTTTACTGTGGCATATCCCTGAATTTTCCAGGTTTTACAGTGAAACTCTCTGTTCCCGGCTTTTTATACTGCACGACCCGCTGATCTTGAGGACTTGTCCTACAGGACGGTCTGCCCACGAGGCAGGCCCGGTTTCGGCAAGGTTGCAGGCTTATCCGCCCGTGGCCTTGGAGACTCGGTGGTTAATCCAATAACAAGACGAGGTTGTATCCCTATGCCAGTCGGCAATCCTCTGCCCCATGGCGAGACCGCTCAGGGTGGTCCGCTCAAACGTGAGCTCGGCGAGCGGCATATCCGCTTGATGGCGCTCGGCGCCTGCATCGGTGTCGGGCTGTTCCTCGGCTCGGCCAAGGCCATCGAAATGGCCGGCCCGGCGATCATGCTGTCCTACATCATTGGTGGGCTGGCGATCCTGGTAATCATGCGCGCCCTCGGCGAGATGGCCGTGCATAACCCGGTGGCCGGTTCGTTCAGCCGTTATGCCCAGGATTATCTCGGCCCGCTGGCAGGCTTCCTGACCGGTTGGAACTACTGGTTCCTCTGGCTGGTGACCTGTGTGGCAGAGATCACCGCGGTGGCGGTGTACATGGGCATCTGGTTCCCCGATGTGCCCCGCTGGATCTGGGCGTTGGCCGCACTGGTCAGCATGGGCTCGATCAACCTGATCGCGGTCAAGGCCTTCGGTGAGTTCGAGTTCTGGTTCGCCCTGATCAAGATCGTGACGATCATCGCCATGGTCATCGGCGGCGTCGGCATCATCGCCTTCGGGTTCGGCAACGATGGCGTGGCCCTGGGCATTTCCAACCTGTGGACCCACGGCGGCTTCATGCCCAACGGCGTGTCCGGCGTGTTGATGTCTCTGCAAATGGTGATGTTCGCCTACCTGGGCGTCGAGATGATCGGCCTGACCGCCGGTGAAGCGCGCAACCCGCAGAAAACCATCCCCAACGCCATCGGTTCGGTGTTCTGGCGGATCCTGCTGTTCTACGTCGGTGCGTTGTTCGTGATCCTGTCGATCTACCCGTGGAACGAAATCGGCACCCAGGGCAGCCCGTTCGTGATGACCTTCGAGCGCCTGGGCATCAAGACCGCCGCCGGCATCATCAACTTCGTGGTGATCACCGCCGCCTTGTCGTCCTGCAACGGCGGGATCTTCAGCACCGGCCGGATGCTCTACAGCCTGGCGCAGAACGGCCAGGCCCCGGCTGGTTTCGCCAAGACCTCGAGCAACGGCGTGCCGCGCCGTGCGTTGCTGTTATCGATCGCCGCGCTGCTGCTGGGCGTGCTGCTCAATTACCTGGTACCGGAGAAAGTCTTCGTCTGGGTCACTTCCATCGCCACCTTCGGCGCGATCTGGACTTGGGTGATGATCCTGCTGGCCCAGCTGAAATTCCGCAAAGGCCTGAGCGCGTCCGAGCGTGCGGCGTTGAAGTATCGCATGTGGTTGTACCCGGTCAGCTCGTACCTGGCGCTGGCATTCCTGGTGCTGGTGGTGGGCTTGATGGCGTACTTCCCCGACACGCGTGTGGCGCTGTATATCGGCCCGGCGTTCCTGGTGCTGTTGACGGTGTTGTTCTACACGTTCAAGTTGCAGCCGAAGGAACAGGTGCAGGGTTCGATGCGTTCCGCATCGTAAGCCTGGCACTGTCGAAGAAAGCCCCGGCCGAATGACCGGGGCTTTTTCATGGGTTCGAAGAAACCTGACCCCCCGCCTCGCGGCAACTGCCGAAGCGTTTTCCTGAACTGTCTCGCTCCTGTTATTTCTAACGCAAGACCGCGTGTTGAAGGCGTTGGACGTCATGTCCGGCGGCACTGACCGTTGGAGGGAGCATGAAAGCGATATGGAATGGTTTTTTCAGTTATTCACTCGTCGGATTGGCCAACACACTGATCCACTGGCAGGTGTTCTTTGTGCTGCGCGTGGCGTTCGACCTCGATCAGTCGACGAGTAACTTCATCGCTTTTTGCCTCGCCGCGACATTTTCCTTTTATGCCAATGCGCTTTATACCTTCGAGGCCAAGCTCTCGGTGCCGGGTTATATGCTGTTCCTGTGTGTCATGGGCGCCCTGAGTTTCATCGTCGGGCATCTCGGGGATCGCTGGCAGTTGCATGGCCTGCTGACCGTCGCGGCGTTCTCGCTGTTGAGCCTGGTGCTCGGTTTCCTGTTTTCCCGGTTTGTCGTGTTTCGCGGACCTCGTCCATGAAGATTTCGCTGATCGTTCCGGTGTACAACGAAGAGCAGGCCATCGGCCTGTTCTACCAAAGTGTCCGCGAGCATCCGCAGCTCCAGGACCATAGCGTCGAGATTGTTTTCATCAACGATGGCAGCAGCGACCAGACTGCCGCACTGGCGCGTGAGATAGCGTTGGCGGACAGCCAGGTTGTATTGATCGACTTCTCGCGTAATTTTGGCAAGGAGCCGGCCTTGTTTGCCGGAATCGAACACGCCAGCGGTGATGTGGTGATCCCGATGGACGTGGACCTGCAAGATCCCATCGATGTCATCCCCCGGATGATCGAGCAATGGCAAAAAGGCGCCGAAGTGGTGCTGGCCAAGCGTCGCAGTCGTTCATCCGACAGTTACCTGAAGCGGCGTGGAGCGGCGCTGTTCTACCGCCTGCTCAATCGGATTGCCTACCCGCACATTGAACAGAACGTGGGCGACTTTCGGCTGATGGACCGCAAGGTCGTGGAGGTCATCAAGACCCTTCCCGAATACCAGCTGTTCATGAAAGGCGTACTGTCGTGGGCCGGTTTCAACACCGTCATCATCGAATACGACCGCGCCGGCCGCGCCGCTGGCAACAGCAAGTTCAACGGCTGGAAGTTGTGGAACCTCGCACTCGAAGGCATCACTTCGTTCAGCACAGTGCCTTTACGGTTGTGGACGTACGTCGGCAGTTGCATTTCGTTGGTTTCGTTGCTGTATGCCGCTTACCTGATTCTGGACAAGTGGATCTTCGGAAACGATCTGCCCGGTTATCCATCGCTGATGACCGCGATCCTGTTCCTGGGCGGCGTGCAACTGATCGGGATTGGCGTGTTGGGTGAATACATCGGGCGCATTTATCTGGAGACGAAACATCGGCCCCGGTATGTCATCAAGGAAATGATCCGGGGCGGAACACCCAAGATGCGAGATGAACCGTGAGCCAGTCCTTGTGGGCCAGGATAATGACGCCACGGGAGGTGCTGCTGTTGTTCCTGACGGCCAGTTTTCTTCATATCTTTCCCCTGGTTCAGGCTGATTATTTCTATAACGACGATAACTGGCGGGCGCTGGTGGCGGGAGAGGGCTGGCGCGAGGAAGGGCGGGTTGTCATCGAGCTGTTCTACAACGCACTTTCGTTTGGTTCGAAAGCGCCGGATCTGTTCCCCTTGCCATTGTTCATCGCGACTGCGGGCATCTCGTTTGCGTTGAGGTCGCTGACGTTTTTCTATTTCGAACGGCCGACGTTTGTTCATTGCCTGGTCGTCCTGCCGATCTGGTACAACCCCTTCTTCTTGCAGAACCTGTCCTACCACTACGACGGACCGGCGATGGCATTGGGACTGGTGGCGCTTGTCTACGCCGTCATCTGGACCAACGACAGGGCCTGGCGAGACGTATGGATACCGGCATCGCTGCTGGCCGTGGCCCTTGCGATCTATCAAGTGCTGATCGGTTTTTTTATCGCCATGTGTTGTGTCGAGGTGATTAGACAGGTGTGGGCGGGCAAGCCGTCGGAGCAAGTACTGCGGTTCATTGCGCGCAAGCTTCTGGTCATTATCGGCGGCGTATTGGTCTATTACGTCACGGCTTATCAACTGATGACCGGAGCGCGTCAGGCGTTGCTGCCGCTGGAAGCCAGCAGTCTGGTGGAAATAGGCGACCGGCTTGTTTTTCTTGCGTATCTGTTGATGGAAGGGGCCCGACCTTGGGTCTGGAGCGGTGCGTTGCTCATGCTGGTCGGGTTCGCATGGGCAGGCATCGGGTTGTTCCGTCGCCCAGACCTGCTTTGGCGAAAAGCACTGCTGTTGCTCGTTTATCTGTTGACCCTTCCAGTGCTCTTGTTCTGCATCCCTGGTATCACGCTGTTATTTGCCGAGTTCAACCACGGTGCCAGGACCCTGGTGGCTTTTTCGGCATTGTTATTGCTGACGTTCTTTATGAGCCTGCAAATACTCACCCGTGTTCATGCAGGCCTGGGACTGGTCTTGCTGATTCCGTTGTTGGCGATGTTGTCATTCTCCTTCGGACACGGCCGTGCCCTGTCGCTGCAAAAGGAACAGGAAGCCGTGGTCCTGGCTTCGCTGGCTTATGACATCAACCATTCACCGCTGCGCGATAAGAACCGCCTCTACATGATCCCCGAACTGAAAGCCAACTGGCTCCCGGCGGCCAGCGGATTGTTCGCGGCGATGCCGGCTCAACGGTATGTGCTGGGCGTAGGTTACGTATTACTGCCGGAAAGCTTGCCACGGGCGGGCATCACCAACGTGTACCTCGCCAAGGATGCAGAAATGGTTGCATCGATCCGGCGCGGGGATTTTCTGCCGGTGGTGTCTACTGGGTTTTATGACCTGTTTGTCATCAATGACAGCGGCTACATCTTCATGAAAAAACCGCAGGGTGATCCTGATGTGGCGCCCAAGTTGTGTTTGATGGTTGATATCGAGCGGTGTCGCTGAACGTCCGCATAGCAAACACAGCGCATCACCCCGTGGCGAGGGAGCTTGCCCCCGCTCGGCTGCGCAGCAGTCGCAACCGGGCTGGCGCGGTCTGACTGCAGTAGCGCGGTGCCTGTCTTGGGGCCGCTGCGCGCCCCAGCGGGAGCAAGCTCCCTCGCCACGAGAGCGGACGCGAAGTTAGGCCGCCGCGATTTCCTGGGGCTCAAAACTGTCCGCCCGCGCCAGCTGCCACATCCGCGAATAGAATTCGCCGTTCACTTCACCAGTCAACAGCTCCCCGGGTTTGAGGAAAACATGCAGCTGGGAAAACAGCTTGATCTCGGTGGCCGACATGCGCCGCACCAGGTGCTTGGGTTGCAGTTGCGAAGGGTGGTCGAGGCCGGCGGCGGCGAGCATTTCGGCCAGGGCCTTGAGGGTGTTGCGGTGGAAGTTGTAGACCCGCTGGGCTTTGTCCGGGACCACCAGGGCGCGCTGGCGCAGGGCGTCCTGGGTGGCGACGCCGGTGGGGCATTTGTTGGTGTGGCAGCTTTGTGACTGGATGCAGCCGATGGCGAACATGAAGCCGCGCGCGGCGTTGGCCCAGTCGGCGCCGATGGCCAGGACACTGGCGATGTCGAAGGCGCTGACAATCTTGCCGCTGGCGCCGAGCTTGATCTTGTCCCGCAGGTTCAGGCCCACCAAGGTGTTGTGCACAAACAGCAAGCCTTCGCGCAGCGGCACGCCGATGTGGTCGGTGAATTCCACCGGCGCGGCGCCGGTGCCGCCTTCCTTGCCGTCGACCACGATGAAGTCGGGCAGGATTCCGGTTTCCAGCATGGCCTTGGCGATGCCCATGAATTCCCACGGATGCCCCAGGCAGAACTTGAAGCCCACCGGTTTGCCGCCGGACAGCTCGCGCAGTTGCTGGACGAACTGCATCAGTTCGATAGGCGTGGAAAACGCGCTGTGGCAAGACGGCGAAATACAATCCTCGCCCATGAGGATGCCCCGGGTCTCGGCAATTTCCCGGGTGACCTTGTGCTTGGGCAGGATCCCGCCGTGGCCCGGCTTGGCGCCTTGACTCATCTTTATTTCGATCATCCGCACCTGCGGGTTCTGCGCCTGGATTGCGAAGCGCTCCGGGTCGAAACGCCCGTCGGAGGTGCGGCAACCGAAGTAACCGCTGCCCAATTCCCAGGTCAGGTCGCCGCCGTGTTCGCGGTGGTAAGGGCTGATGCTGCCTTCGCCGGTGTCATGGGCGAAATTGCCGAGCTTCGCGCCCTGGTTCAACGCCCGGATGGCGTTGGCACTCAGGGAGCCGAAGCTCATGGCCGAGATGTTGAACACCGACGCCGAGTACGGCTGGGTGCATTGCGGGCCGCCGACCGTGACGCGAAAGCCGCTGGGGTCGCTCAACGGGGCCGGGCGCATGGAGTGGCCGATGAATTCAAACCCGGTCTGGTAAACGTCGATCAAGGTGCCGAACGGTTTGTCGGCGCTTTCGTTCTTGGCCCGCGAGTACACCAGCGAGCGCTGGGCGCGGGAAAAGGGCAGGGCGTCGCTGTCGGATTCGAGCAGGTACTGGCGGATCTCCGGGCGGATGCCTTCGACCAGGTAGCGGATGTTCCCCAGGATCGGATAGTTACGGCGTACCGCGTGACGGCTTTGCAGCAGGTCGAACACCCCCAGCAGGCTCAGCAGCCCGGTCAACAGCACGATCGGCCAGAGCCAGTCGTGTTGCAGGAACGGCAGGCTGGCGAGGGTGAAGATCACACAGCCGGCGAAGAAGGCGTAGCGGCTCAGCAGCGATAGGCTCATGCGGGTTCCTTGGGGAGGGGCGATGGGGGCGCAGAGATTTTGCGCTTGCGTTGAAACGGCAGGCAACAGGAACCCTGTGGCGAGGGGATTTATCCCCGCTGGGCTGCGAAGCAGCCCCAAAACCGACAACCCGGTGGGCCAGGTAAATTGAATTGCTTTCAGGGGGCTGCTGCGCAGCCCAGCGGGGATAAATCCCCTCGCCACAGGTCACCCCGCCAACTTCATCTGCCGTACCGGCAGCTCCACACGAAAGGTGGTCCCGACGCCGACTTCGCTGCGCACGGTAATCTCGCCGTTATGTTTCTTCACGATGCCGTAGGACAGCGACAGCCCGAGCCCCGTGCCCTGGCCGATGGGTTTGGTGGTGAAGAACGGGTCGAAGATTTTCTGCAGGGTTTCCGGTGGGATGCCTGAGCCGTTGTCGGCGACTTCGATCCAGACGTTGTCGCCCTCGACCCCGTTGCGCAGGGTGATGGTGCCGCGCTCGGGGCCGATGGCCTGGGCGGCGTTGACGATCAGGTTCATGATCACCTGGTTGATCTGCGACGGCAGGCATTCGACTTCCGGAAGGGGGCTGTATTGCTTGACCACGTCGGCCTTGTACTTGATTTCGTTGGCGACGATGTTCAACGTCGAATCCATGCCCTGCTGCAGGTTTGCCATCTGCCATTCCTGGCTGGAGTCGACGCGGGAGAAGTCCTTGAGGTCCTTGACGATCTGTCCGACGCGAGCGATGCCGTCCTTGGATTCCTTGATCAGTATTGGAATGTCCTCCACCAGGAAATCCAGCTCCACCTGTTCGCGCAGGCTCTTCAGATTCATCGCCAGCTCCGGCGAGGCAATCGCCTGTTCCGCGCTGCCATAGGCCTGGAGCATCTCCTCGAGTTTGCTGAAGTAGCCGCCCAAAGCGCCGAGGTTGGAAGAAATGAAGCCGATCGGGTTGTTGATTTCGTGGGCCACACCGGCCGCCAGCTGACCCAGCGAAGCGAGTTTTTCCGACTGCACGAGCTGGCTTTCAAGCATCTTGCGTTCGTCGATTTCCATCTGTAGCAATTCGCTGGCCTGCTTGAACGCCAGGGTGCGTTGCTCCACCAGGTCTTCGAGCTTGTTCATTTTCAAACGGGCACGGGAAGTCATTTCCCATTTGGTGGTCAGGGTATTGGCCATCTGCTGGACTTCGATGTTGTCGAAGGGCTTTTTCAGTATGAGCAGGCGGTCATGACCGTTCAGGCGGTCGAGCAATTCGTCCCAGGAATAATCCGAATACGCGGTGCAGACCACCACCTGCAATTGCGGGTCGACTTTCCACAGCTCTTCGATGGTCTTGGCGCCGTCCCAGCCTTCGGGCATGCGCATGTCGACGAAGGCCAGGGCATAAGGAAGCTCCTTGGCCAACGCCCCTTGCAATTTGCTCAAGCCTTCCTGGCCACCGTAGGCCGAGTCGAGTTCGAACACGGTGGCGGCGGGTTTCGGGGCCTCGCCGAACAGCGCGCTTTCCATGTCCTGCAGGTCGCTGTCGCTTTCGTCCTCCGGGGTCAGGATCTTGCGGAAATCTTCGTGGATGGCGGGCGTGTCATCAATCAAGAGGATGCGCCGGTTGCTCAGGCTGTTCATGGCTCACCTTCTGCGAGTTTCAGAGGCAACTGCAATACAAACGTCGCCCCGGTACCCGGCCCCTCGCTGTGTGCGGTGAGGTGGCCGTTCATTTCAATCGCCGCCAGTGCGCAACTGTGCAGGCCGAACCCGTGGCCGTCCTTACGGGTGGTAAAGCCGTGGGCGAAGATGCGTGTCATGTTCTCTTCCGGGATGCCTTCGCCTTCGTCCTTCACGCTGATCTGCAGGGTCTCATCGTCTACGACGGTGGCCTTGAGCGTCATGTTCCGTGCATGGTTGGACACCCCGGCCATGGCGTATTTGGCGTTGCTGATCAGGTTGATCAGGATCAGCAGCAGGCGATGTTTGTCGCCCATGATCCGCGGCACTTCGCCGTAGTCCTTGATGACCGTCACATGGTGGCGGGTCAGGGCACCGGAGTTCATGCGCAGGGCATCTTCGAGCAGTTCGCTGACCACCAGGGGTTCCATCAGGCTGTTGGCGCCGGCGTAGGACTGCTGCGTGGAAACGATGTCCTTGATGTGGTCCACGCTCTTGCTCAGTTGCGCCAGTTCGTCGGTCAGGCTTTGTTGTTCCACCGCGATGGCTTCCACCAACTGGTTGAGGTAGCCGGGCAACAGCTTGCCTTTTTCGTCCTCGGTGAGGAAATGCCCCAGGTCGTGGTTGTGTTCGTTGATCAGGTTCATCGCCTTGCCCAGCCCCAGGGCCTTGCTGCTGCGCAGCTTGCGGCTGACCAGGTCGGCAGAGATGTTCACGCTGTTGAGCACGTTGCCGACGTTGTGCAAGACGTTGGTGGCGATCTCTGCCATGCCGGCCTGGCGGGCAGTGTCCATCAGTTCGCTCTGGGTGTCCTTGAGCTGGCGGGTGCGCTCTTCGACCCGTTGTTCGAGTTCGTCGTTGGCGGTTTGCAGGGCACTGTTGACCCGCTTGATCTCGCCGAAACTGCGCACCAGCCGAACCGCCAGCCAGATCAGAATCAGCACCAGGAGAGTAGCGAACACCAGCAACATAATGTGGTTGCGCTGATGCTTGGCGGCGGCTTTTTCCTGGTCCTTTTCCAGAAGTTGGGTGATGGTGTCCAGGCGGGCGGCCAGGGGGACGGCCTCGAAGTCGCGCAGTAGCTGGTTGACCAATGGTTGCTCGCGCAGGATCAGCGCGATGTGCCTGCGCAGGATTTCCACGGAGCTGACGAGCCCTTCTGGCAAGCGCTCCTTGTTGATATCCAGCTGGTTGAGGCCCATCAGGATTTCGGCAGCCTGGTCTTGGGTGGTGATCTGCGCGAACTCCAGCGTGGCGAGCAGCAGGTCGTAGGTATCGATGGTGGCGCTCTGCAGCCGAAGCTTGTCGTTGTCGGACAGCAGGGAGAACTGGCGCTGGATATCGTCTTCGGCGGTGGGCAGGAAAGCTAGGGAGTTGCGCAGCACCGCGTTATGGGACTTGAACTGTTCCACCAGGCGGGTTTTTTCCTTGAGCGCCTTGAGGTACTCGTCGCGCTGGGCCGACCAGAGCTCGGGCGCATGGCGGCCCGGCTCCGCCTCGATGGCATCGAGGCGCTGCCACAGGCGCGTCATTTCATTGAGCGGCGAGACCAGCGGGTCGTAGTTGTGGCTCAGGGCGATTCGCGACTTGAGCACTTCGTTGTCCCAGATCCCGTCCTGCTGCTTGAGCAAGCGGATCAGGTCGCGCGATTCGATGTGCGAGGCGGCTTGCCGGGCGCCTGATTCGATGTACATGAACAACAGGATCGAAGCCAGCAAGACGCCGATGAAAACCAGGCCGAGGCGGCGGGAGAGACTGTTCATAGCGGCTTGCCCTCCCATTCGCCGGTGAGGGTCTTGAGGAACTCGACGATCAGTTGGGTATCGTTTTTCAGCGGTTCGCGACCCAACTGGTACTTGAACATGACTTCCACCGCGCGCTCCAGGGTCGGCGCGGAACCGTTATGGAAATACGGCGCGGTGACGGCCACGTTGCGCAGGCTCGGCACCTTGAACACCTGGCGGTCGGCTTCGTCGCCGGTAATGTTGAAGCGGCCTTCGTCGGCCCGGGTGGGGTTGCCCTGGTCCTGGATGTAGTCCCCCATCACCCCGAACTTCTGAAACATGTTGCCACCGATGTTCACGCCCTGATGGCAGGCAATGCAGCCGTATTCCTTGAAGCGCTGGTAACCGAATTTCTCCCGAGGGGTGAGAATGTCCGTGTTGCCCAGCAGGTATTGGTCAAAGCGCGAATTCGGCGTCAGCAGGGTGCGTTCGTAATCGGCGAGCGCACCCTGGATGTTGGGCTGGGTCACGCCGCCGGGGTAGGCGTCGGCAAAATCCCTGGCGTAGCCTGGATCATCGGCGATGCGCTTGACCACCGTTTTCCAGTCGCTGCCCATCTCTGCGGGGCTGGTGACGACGATATGCACCTGTTCTTCCAGGGTATCGACGCGGCCGTCCCAGAACTGATGGAAGTTCAGGCTGGCGTTGAACACGGTGGGGGTATTGACCTCCACCGGCTTGCCGTCGAAGCCCAGGGAAAACTGCTTGTCATCGGCGCCGCCCTTGTCCAGGCGATGGCAGCTGGCGCAGGACAGCGTGTTGTTGACCGACAGCCGTGGGTCGTTGAACAGCCGCTGGCCCAACTGGACCCGCTTGGGGTCCAGGGCCGGAGCGGCAGGCAGGGGTTTGAGCGGTTCGTCCAATGGTTCTGCGTGAGTGGTCACGCTGTATCCCATAAGCAGGCAGAGAGCCAGAATCAGTCCGTGTGACGCCATGGGATGCTTTCCTTGAAACTTCGGTTAGGGACTCGATTGCTCATGAAAACGGATTCGGTTTTTTTTCCCATGCAGCCATCCACTGGGCAAAGGCCTGCGGCTCCACGGCCTTGCTGAAGTAATAGCCCTGGGCTTCCTCGCATTGGTGAACCTTGAGGAACTCCAATTGCTCGCGGGTTTCCACACCCTCGGCAATGATGTGCAGGTTCAAGCTCTTGCCCAGGCTGATGATGGTGCTCACCAGTTTCGCGTCGTTGCTGTCGATGCTCAGATCGCCGACGAACGACTGGTCGATCTTCAACACGTCCACCGGAAATTTCTGCAGGTAGCTCAGGCTCGAATAGCCGGTGCCGAAGTCATCGATGGCCAGCCGTACCCCCAGTTGCTTGATGGCCTTGAGGGTAGCGACGGTGGTGTCGATGTTCTGCATGAGCACGCTTTCGGTGATCTCCAGTTCTAACTGTGTCGGGTCCAGGCCGGTTTCCTTGAGGGTGCGCGCAATGCCTTCGACGAAACCGCGCTGGCGAAAATCGATCGCCGAGACATTCACCGACAGGTACAGCGGCCGCATGCCATCTGCCTGCCAACGACAGGCCTGCTGGCAGGCTTCCTGAAGCACCCATTGGCTCAGCGGCACGATCAGCCCGCTGTCCTCGGCCACCGGGATGAAATCCGACGGAAAGACGAGCCCCTGGTCGGGCCGGTTCCAGCGCACCAGCGCCTCGACACCGACCACCGCGCCGCTCGTCAGGTCGAGCTTGGGTTGGTAATGCAGCACGAATTCCTTGCGTTGCAGGGCCAGGCGCAAACCCGATTCGATGGTCTGCTGCTGCCGTGCCCGGCGGTTCATGTCCTCGGTGAAAAAACGGTAGTCGTTGGGGCCGGTCTCCTTGACGTTGCGCATCGCCGTCTCGGCTTTCTTGATCAGCGCCACGGCGTCGAAACCGTCGGTCGGGTACACGCTGATGCCCAGGCTTGCCGTCACCGTCAGGTCATGGCCGTCGATGGGGTGCGGAGAGTTGATCGCCGCGAGCAGTTTTTCCGCCACGCCCTTGATCAATTGCGGATCGGCGACGTCGCCGAGGATCACCACGAATTCATCGGAGCCGTAGCGAAACACCGAGTCGGATTCACGCACCACGGTGGCCAGGGTACGTGCCACTCGCTTGAGCATTTCATCGCCCACCGGATGGCCCAGCGCATTGTTGATGCGCTTGAAGCGGTCGAGGCCGATGAACATCACCGCCAGCTGCCGGTCATGCCGACGGCACTGGGCCAGGGCCTGGGTCAGGCGGTCGCCGAGCAGCATGCTGTTGGGCAGTTCGGTGAGGACGTCGTATTGCAGCAGGTGAGAGACCTTGAGCAGTTCCTGGACCCGCTCTTCGATCGTGCGCTCCAGGCTGCGCATTTTCCGCGCTGCGTCTTGCGCCAGTTGCCATTTCCAGGTCATGGCGCTGGCCATCTGGCGGATTTCCAGGGTGTCGAACGGTTTCTTGAGGATCAGCAACTGGTCGTCGAACTCGATGCGTTCGGACATGGTTTCCCAGGAATAGTCCGAATACGCGGTGCACAGGGCAATTTGCAGCCGCGGGTCGGCCTTCCACAGCTGTTCGATGGTTTGCAGGCCGTCCCAGCCCGGCGGCATGCGCATGTCGGCGAATACCAGCGCATACGGCTGGCCCTCGGCCTGGGCGCGCTTGACCAGTTCCAGCGCTTCCTCGCCCTGATAGGCCGAGTCGATCTGGAATTGCAATCGATTGACCTGCGGGGTGCCGAACAGCAGGCTCTCGGTGTCGTCCAGCGAATCGTCATTGCCGGCGCTGGGGCTGAGGATCTTGCGAAAATCCTGGTGGATGGCGGGCGTGTCGTCCACCACCAGGATTCGCCGGTTGGCAGGTACCGACATGGGGTTCATGGGTTGCTCTCCGATAGCTGGCTGGCCGGTCGGGTCCAGTGGTCGGCCACCGGGACGATGGTGCCGGCCTTGAGCAGTGCGGCAGCCTGGTCGCTGTCGACCACGGTACTGAAGTAATGCCCCTGGGCCTGCATCGACCCGCCGCTGGACATCAGGGTGGTGCGTTGTTCCTGGGTCTCGACGCCTTCGGCGATGATGCCGATGCCGACGTCCCGGGCAAAGTTGATGATCGCCCGCAGGGTCGTGGCGTTTTCCGGATCGGCGTTGGCGCTGTCGAGGAATCGCTGGGCCAGCTTGAGGTGGTTGACCCGATAGGTCTTCAGATAATCGAACGAGGAATACTCGGTGCCGAAGTCATCGATGGCGACCTGTACGCCGAGTTCGCACAGGCGTGGCAGCACGTCGTTGTGGGTCCATTTGGTCTGGGCCAGGGTCGCTTCGGTGACATCGAAGCGCAGGTCCCAGGGCGCCAGCTCCCAGCGCGCGGTGGTGCGCAGCACGTCGTAGATCAGTTCCGGGCCGGTCTTGAGCTGGGTCAGGGACAGGTCGATGGCGATCACCGGCGGCGCCATGCCCTGGTCGCGCCATTGGCGCATCTGCTGGCAGGCCTGGTCCAGGACCCAGTGCCCGAGGCCGATGATGATCCCGGTTTTCTCGGCGGCAGGCATGAACGCCGCCGGCTCCAGCCAGCCGCGCTCGGGGTGGTTCCAGCGTACCTGCACGCCCATGCCGAGGATCTTGCCGGTACCGAGGTCGACTTCCGGCAGGTAATGCAATTGCAGTTCGTTGTTCTCGATGGCCTGGCGCAGGTCATTGGCCAGGGCGACCCGGTCGGTGACCTCCTGATTGATCTCTTCGTTGTGGAAGTGATACTGGTTGCGGCCCTTCTCCTTCGATCGGTACAGCGCCATGTCGGACTGCGCCATCAGGCTGTCGGCACTCAGGCTTTGCGGCGTGTACAGGCTGATGCCGATGCTCACCGAGATGCGCACATCGTTGCCGTCCAGGGAGTAGGGCGCCACCAGCGCGTCACGGATTTTGCCGGCCAGCGCGGCGCAGTGCGTCGCTTCATGGACATCCAGTTGCAGGATGGCGAATTCATCGCCGCCCAGGCGCGCCACCACGTCGTTTTCCCGGGTACAGCCCTTGAGGCGCGCCGCGACTTCCTGCAACAGCAGGTCGCCGATGGGGTGCCCGAGGGTGTCGTTGATGCGCTTGAAGTGATCCAGGTCCAGGTAGAACATCGCGAACGGCGCCGCCCCCCGGCGCGCGGCGGCGAACGCCTGGTGCAGGCGCTCGATCATGGTGGCGCGGTTGGCGAGCCCGGTCAGGCCGTCGGTGCGGGCGAGCAGGGCGATCTTTTCCTCGGCCACTTTGCGCTCGGTGATGTCGAGGATGATGCCTTCGACTTCGAGCAACAGGCCTTGCTCGTTGCGCACCGGAATGTAGCGGTTCTCCACCCAGCGAAAGGTGTCGTCTCCGGTGCGCATGCGAAACTCGATGGACGCCCCGACCGTGTCTCGGTCCAGGACGCGGACCATGGCCTCCTGGACCTTGCCCTGATCGTCGGGGTGGATCAGGGTTTGCGCCCAGTCCGGCGAGCTGATCAGTTGCGCCGCGACATGGCCGAACTTGGTGATGTTGTGCGAGATGTACATCAGCGGGAACGGCGGCTCGCCACGCAGGCGATAAAGGATGGTCGGGCTGTTCTGCACGATGATGTTGGCGTCGGCCAGTTCCCGGGTGCGTTCCTCCACGGCCCGTTCGAGCATGTCCATTTTCAGCGCCGCGTCTTCGGTCATCTGCCATTTGACGGTGAGGGTGCTTGCCATCTGGCGGATCTCGATGGCGTCGAAGGGTTTCTTCAGGATCAGCAGGCGGTCACCCAGTTCCAGGCGATCGGCGATGTCCTCCCAGGAGTAATCCGAATAAGCGGTGCACAGCGCCACTTGTAGCTTGGGGTCGACGCGCCACAGCCGCTCGATGGTTTCAAGACCGTCCCAGCCTGGCGGCATGCGCATGTCGATAAAGGCCATGGCGAAGGGTTTACCCCGGGCCAGGGCCGTTTCCACCTTGCTCAAGGCCTCCATGCCTTGAAATGCCGATTCCAGCTCGAAACTCTGGGCGGCGATCACCACCGGTGCGCCGAACAAGGCTTCTTCGGCGCTGCTCAGGCTGTCTTCGGGGATCACATGGGGGGCGAGGATCTTTCGGAAATCCTCATGAATCGTTGGCGTGTCGTCGACGATCAGGATCCGCCGATTGGATCTATCCATCGGCAGGCTCATGGCCGTGCACCGTCGAGATGCTGACTATGGAACCGTGGGAACATCTGATATCCCTTTCGCTGGCATGAGTATTCGGCCTGTACTTGGCCCTTCATGAGGTACAGCATAGTCGGCTCAAGGAAACCGCGCGGTGCATGGTGGCAAATTGTGTCTAAATGTCTGCTATCTACTAGCCTGTCTGTCAGGGGTAAGGTAGAACGGTGATCGTCAATAGGAGGGGGTGCCAATGGAAGATCAGTCGTCGAACGTTCCTGCTGCGAAGCCGACGGTGTTGCTGGTGGATGACGAAGAGTCGATTCTCAACAGCCTGCGTCGGCTGTTGCGCAGCCAACCGTATGAAATCCTGCTGGCCGACAGCGGTGCGAAGGCCCTGGAAATCCTCAAGGAGCGGCCGGTCGACCTGGTGATGACCGACGCCCGGATGCCCAACATGGACGGCGCCACGCTGCTGGCGGAAATCCGCAAGCTGTATCCATCGACCTTGCGCATCCTGCTCACCGGCTACGCCGACGTGGACATGATGACCAAGGCCATCAACGAGGGGCAGCTCTACCGCTACCTCAGCAAACCCTGGAATGACGAGGAACTGGTGCAGGCCCTGCGCCAGGCCTTGGCCCACCAGCATTCGGAAAGCGAGCGTCAGCGCCTCGAAGCGTTGAACCGCGAGCAGAACCAGCAACTCAAGACCCTCAACGCCACGCTGGAAAAACGCGTGGCGTCGCGCACCGCCGAGCTGCAGCAGACCGCCGACATGCTCGACCTGGCCTACGAAGAGCTCAAGCGCAGCTACGTGACCGGCACCGAAGTGTTCTCGCTGATCGCCAACCTGCGCCTGCCCAAGGCCAAGCAGACTAACCGGCAGATCATCGAATTGATCCGGGTCTACAGCCGGCTCAACTTTCTCGACGAGTCCACCGACCGCGACCTGACCATGGCCGCCGCGCTCTACAACATCGGCAAGCTGAGCTGGACCGATAACATGATGGTCACGCCCGCCGACATGCTGCACCACAGCGAACTGGAGTTGTACCGCGCCTATCCGAAGCAGAGTGAATCGCTGCTGATGACCCTCGACCCGATGAAGGACGCCGCGCGCATCATCCTCCATCACCAGGAGCGCTGGGACGGCAGCGGTTTTCCCGATCACCTCAAGGGCGAGGCGATTCCGTTCGGTTCGCGGCTGTTGAAACTGGCGGTGGACTTCATCGAATTGCAGCGCGGGTTGATCCTGGAGCGGCAGATGAACAGCGATGAAGCGCTGGTCTACATCCGCAAGTACGCCGGCAAGCTGTACGACCCGAACATGGTCGAGGACTTCATCAAGGCCTGCGGCGAATACCTGGAAGACGTGACCCTGTCCGACCCGACCGTGAAGGTCACGACGACGCGGGAGCTGGCGGCGGGCATGGTCCTGGCCCGCAACCTCAATGCCGACAACGGCATGCTGTTGCTCAATGCCGGCAAGGTCATGAGTGCTCCGCTGATCGAAAAACTCATCGCCTTCGAGGCGATGGAAGGGGCGCGGTACAGCGTGTTCGTCAAGATCCCCGAGGAGGAAGCGGATCCTGCGGCGCCGAAGCCGATTTTGGGGTGATGAAAATCTGCCAGACGATGGGTTCCCTGTGGGAGCGAGCTTGCTCGCGATAGCGGAGTGTCAGTCAAATATTTTCAACTGATCCACTGCCATCGCGAGCAAGCTCGCTCCCACAATGGGGCTGTGTCGGGTTGGAGATCTGTGCCAGGCTTTGCTCCCACCGCCTGCCCCTGTACCCTGCCCGGCATTTTCTGCCCGAGGCCTTTTTGACCATGACCATTGCTCTCATCCGTATCGCCGCCGCCCTGCTCATCGGCCCTGACGGCCAGACCTTGCTGGTACGCAAGCGCGGCACCCAGGCCTTCATGCAACCGGGTGGCAAGATCGAGGCCGATGAACAACCGGTCCAGGCCCTGGCTCGGGAGCTGGAGGAGGAACTCGGGCTGAGGATCGATCCGGCGCAGGCTCGTCACCTTGGACAGTTCAGTGCGCCGGCCGCCAACGAGCCGGGTTTTACCGTGCAGGCCGAAGTGTTTTTGCTGGACATCGACGCCCCGGTTTCTCCCGCCGCCGAGATCGAGGAAGTGCGTTGGATCGATCCGGCCGGCACCGGCGATTTGTTGCTGGCGCCGTTGACAGGCGAGGTGATCCTGCCGTTTTATCGAGCCACTGGTCTCGCGACCTGCTGATTCAAGACTCAAGGACTGATGCCATGATTCCATTGCCGGACCTGCTGGTTTTCGCCGCCGCCGCGTTGTTGATGGTGCTCACGCCCGGCCCGAACATGATCTACCTGATTTCCCGTTCGATCTGCCAGGGCCGCAAGGCCGGCGTCACTTCCCTGCTTGGCGTGGTGGCGGGCTTCTTCGTGCATATGTTCGCCGCGGCGGCGGGGCTGACCGCGGTGTTCCTGGCGGTGCCGATGGCGTATGAAATCCTCAAGTGGGCCGGTGCGCTGTATCTGCTCTGGCTGGCCTGGCAAGCGGTGAAGCCGGGGGCTCGCTCGCCGTTTCAGGCCCAGCAGTTGCCGGCGGACTCGACCCGCAAGCTGATCACCATGGGGTTTCTCACCAGCGCCCTGAACCCGAAGATCGCGGTGTTCTACCTGTCGGTGTTCCCGCAGTTCATCAGCCCGGAGCACGGCTCGCTGTTCACCCAGAGCATCATCCTCGGGCTGACGCAGATCAGCGTGAGCTTCAGCGTCAACCTGCTGATCGCGCTGTTCGCCGCCGGCATCGCCTCGTGGTTTGTCCACAACCCGAGCTGGCTGGCGGCGCAGCGCTATTTCATGGGGTTTGTACTTGGCGCACTGGCCCTGCGACTGATGCTTGAGCAACGGCGTTCGGCGTGAACATCCGACGGCTGAAGGTGGCGGATGCCCAGGGCTATCGGGAGTTGATGCTCCAGGCCTATGAGCTGCATCCAGAGGCTTTCACCTCCAGTGCCAGTGAGCGGGCGACGCTGCCCATCAATTGGTGGGAGTCACGCCTGACCAGCCGGCTCGATGTGATCCTCGGGGCATTCGTGAAGGACGAACTGGTGGGTATCGTCGGCCTGTCCCTGGAGCCTCGGTTGAAGGCCCGGCACAAGGCGACCCTGTTCGGCATGTACGTCGCCGCAGCCCATCGCCAGGGCGGGCTTGGCCAGCATTTGGTCCGGGCGGCCCTCGACGAAGCCCGTCGTCACGCCTTTCTGCGGTTGGTGCAACTGACCGTCACCGCCGGCAATGACCCGGCCGTCAAGCTTTACCAGCGCTGCGGCTTCGTTTTGTACGGGCTCGAACCGATGGCGATTCGCGTGGGCGATGAGTATTTCGACAAGATCCACATGTGGCTTGAACTCTGAACCGAGCGAGCATCACCGTTGCGCTTTGTGGCGAGGGGATTTATCCCCGTTGGGCTGCGCAGCAGCCCTGAAGCACTGAACTCAATATTCCCGGCATACCGAGTTGCCTGGTTTGGGGGCTGCTGCGCAGCCCAGCGGGGATAAATCCCCTCGCCACAAAGGCCCTTGTCAGCGCACGGCACTGACCCCGTCGAGGGTGGAAAACGATGTGTCCTTGGCCGTCAGCAAAAAATCGCGCATGTACGGCGCGTCGAGCATGTCGGTGCGCACCGCCGCGTAGAGCGTGGCGAACAGACCTTTCTCACCCAGCCGCTTGGCCTTCACGTAGCCTCGTGAGCTGTATTCATGCAGTGCCCAGTGAGGCATGCCGCAGACGCCCCGGCCGCTGGCGACCAGTTGCATCATCATTACCGTCAGCTCGGAGGTGCGAACCTGGGCCGGTTCGATGTCGGCCGGCTCCAGGAAACGGGTGAAGATGTCCAGCCGGTCGCGCTCCACCGGGTAGGTGATCAGGGTTTCGCTGATCAGGTCTTCGGGCACGATGTACGGTTTGCCCGCCAGTCGATGCTGGTTCGCCACCGCGAGCATCGCCTCGTAGGTGAACAGCGGCACGTAGGTAATGCCCGCCAGTTCCAACGGGTCGGAAGTGACCACCAGATCGAGGTCGCCCCGGGCCAGGGCCGGCAGCGGGGCGAAGGCGAAGCCCGAGGCCAGGTCCAGCTCGACTTCCGGCCAGGCATCGCGGAACTGGTCGATGGTCGGCATCAGCCATTGGAAGCAACTGTGGCATTCGATGGCCATGTGCAAACGCCCGGCAGTGCCGCCGGCCAGTCGCGCGATATCCCGCTCGGCGCTGCGCAGCAATGGCAGGGCGGCATCCGCCAGTTGCAACAGGCGCAAGCCGGCGCTGGTGAACCGGACCGGTTTGGTCTTGCGCACGAACAACTGCATACCCAGGCGCTCTTCAAGTTCCTTGAACTGGTGGGACAGCGCGGACTGGGTCAGGTGCAGCCGCTCGGCGGCCTCCACCAGGCTGTCGGCTTCGCGCAGGGCGTGCAGGGTCTTCAGGTGACGGAGTTCAAGCACCGGAATGGCTCCATGAGTAAAATTTGTGATCAGCACGAAAAGGTTGAGTTTGTCTCATGTGGGGCCGGCTGTCGACAATGACCCCCAATCTACCTGTCTCCACGGTGCTTCAGACGGACCCAATGGGCTGCTACGCACTGGAGCGCCAGCCGGCCCAGCGGGAGCAAGCTCCCTCGCCACGGAGAATCGGGGTCGCAGATAACCACTCGGCAATCTTCATCAAACTGTCACGCAACTGTGGCAGCGCGCTTGAACGAACTTCATCAGACTTGCGCTCCATTGGGGTTCTGCGTTTTGGTGTTTGTTCATGCGTGTATTCATTTTCCTGGCCGCGTTGTTGTGCGGCCTGCCGTCGTTGGCGGCTTCTCGTTGTGATGTCAATGTCGCGACCCAACGGGTCGACCTGGACCAGGTAAGCCTGGCGTACCAGAGCATCGGCCGTGCTTCGGATCCGGCGCTGCTGCTGGTGATGGGGCTGGGCGGTCAGTTGATCCATTGGCCGGACGAAGTGGTGGTGGCGCTGTGCGAACAGGGTTTCCGGGTGATTCGCTACGACAACCGGGACGTGGGCCTGTCCGCCTGGCGCCAGGCCCCCGGCACTGCCAACCTGACCTTCGAAGCCTTGCGCTACAAGCTTGGCTTGCCGGTGGCCGCGCCTTATACCTTGACCGACATGGCCGCCGATGGCCTGGGCTTGATGGATGCCTTGCAGGTGCAAAGCTTCCATGTACTGGGCGTGAGCATGGGCGGGATGATCGCCCAGCACATGGCGGCGATGGCGCCGCAACGGGTCGAGAGCCTGACCCTGATCATGACCAGTTCCGGTGCCGCCGGCTTGCCGGCGCCCAGTGAAACGCTGGTGCAGTTGCTGTCACGGCGCAGCGCGCCGAATCGTGAAGTGGCGCTTGAGCAACAGGCCGACCTGCTCGCCGCGCTGGGCAGCCCGATGGTGGTCGATGACCGGCAGGCCTTGCTGCATCAAGCCGCCGTGGCTTACGACCGGGCCTTCAACCCCGAAGGTGTGAAGCGCCAGATCATGGCAATCCTGGCCGAACCGAGCCGGGTGGCGCTGCTCAATCAATTGCAGGTGCCGACCCTAGTGGTCCATGGCACCGCCGACCCGCTGCTGCCGGTGATGCATGGTGTGCACCTGGCGGCGCATATTCGCGGCAGCCAGTTGAAACTGATCCCAGGCCTGGCCCATCGCTTTCAAGAGGCCTTCAAGGAACCCTTGCTGGGCGCGGTGTTGCCCTACTTGCAGCAGCACCGTGAAGACACCTCGCACTGGGCGCAGGTCGAGCCGGCGCAGGCGCCTAATCTGCTTTAACTCACTCCGAGGCGCTTTTGTGGCGAGGGGATTTATCCCCGCTGGGTTGCGCCGCGACCCTAAAGCTTCGCGCCCAGGTGTGTCAGGCAGACCCCATCGCAATGCTAGGGCCTGCTGTGCAGTCCAGCGGGGATAAATCCCCTCGCCACAAGGGGGGCTTCAGGGCGGCTAGCGTCGGTGAGCTTCCCCCACCAGCCATTCCATCAATTCCTGCAACTGCCCAGACACCTGGGCCTTGCGCGGGTACACCAGGTGATAACCCAGCCCGGTCCTGACCTTCAATTCGAACGGCGCCACCAGCCTGCCGGCGCTGAGGTCGTCGCCGATCAGCGACCAGTCGCCAATTGCCACGCCTGTGCCTTGGGACGCCATGGACATGGCCAGGTCCAGGGTTTCGAAGTGCTGGCCCTTGCTGACGTTGTTCAGGTGGACGCCGGCCTCGGCGAGCCAGGCGTTCCAGTCGCGCTCGTCGGTGGTGGGGTGCAGCAGCAAGTGCTGTTGCAGGTCGGCGGGCGAGCGCAACGGTGCGGGGCCTTCCAGCATCGGCGGGGAACAGACCGGCGTCAGTTGTTCATCGAACAGGTGCAGACAGGCCAACGACGCATCGGGCGGCGGGCCGTAGACGACCGCCGCGTCGAAGGTTTCGCGTTGGAAATTCACGCCGTGCCGGACCGTGGTGGTCAGCTCCACCGGCACGTCTGGCCGTTCCTTCTGCCATTGCAGCAGGCGCGGCAGCAACCAGCGCATCACGCAGGTCGGCGCCTTGAGTTGCAGGGCCTGGCGTTTCTCGCCGATCTGCTCCAGCGCCTCGCCGATCAGGCCGAACACCTGCTGCACCCGCGGCAGCCACGCCTGGCCTTCGGCGGTCAGGCTCAGGCCACGCGCCTGGCGGTGAAACAGCGGGTAACCCAGGTGCGCTTCCAGCCCGGCAATTTGTCGGCTCACCGCACCTTGAGTGATGTGCAACAGTTCCGCCGCGCGCGTGAAGTTGCAACATTGGGCGGTGATCAGGAAGGTGTGCAGCGCCGGCAGCGGAGGAAGTCGTTTCATTGAGGCCGAGCCATGACTTGAAGACATGGCTAGTATGACTTTTTATCGATTGTTGTCGCTATGGCCCGACCGTTCCAATAACGCCATTCCCGAAGAACAAGGCGATGGCAATGGCGACGTGCGGCGAAGTATTGGTCCAGTTACTCGAAGCTTATGGTGTGGAGCAGGTGTTTGGCATTCCTGGCGTGCACACCGTCGAGTTGTATCGCGGGCTGGCCCGTTCGAGCATCCGCCATGTGACGCCGCGTCACGAACAGGGCGCCGGGTTCATGGCCGACGGTTATGCGCGGGTCAGCGGCAAGCCGGGCGTGTGTTTCATCATCACCGGGCCGGGCATGACCAACATCGCCACCGCCATGGGCCAGGCCTATGCGGACTCGATCCCGATGCTGGTGATCTCCAGCGTGCAGTCGCGCAGCCAGTTGGGCGGCGGGCGCGGCAAGTTGCATGAGCTGCCGAACCAGAGTTCGCTGGTGGGCGGCGTGGCGGCGTTTTCCCATACATTGATGTCGGCCGCCGAGTTGCCCGGCGTGTTGGCCCGCGCCTTTGCGGTGTTCCAGGCCGGGCGCCCCCGACCGGTGCACATCGAAATCCCGCTGGACGTGCTGGTCGAGGACGCCGATGCCCTGTTGTGCAGCGCCCCGGTGCAAGTCAGCCGCGCCGGGGCTGCGCCAGACGCCGTGGGGCAGATGGCGGCATTGCTGGCGACGGCCAGGCGGCCACTGATTCTTGCTGGCGGGGGCGCCATCGACGCAGCAGCCGAATTGACCGAACTGGCCGAACGCCTCGGTGCACCGGTGGCGTTGACCATCAACGCCAAGGGCTTGCTGGCGTCCCGGCACCGGTTGCTGATCGGCTCTACCCAGAGCCTGGTCGCGACCCGGGCCCTGGTGGCCGAGGCCGACGTGGTGCTGGCCATCGGCACCGAACTGGCCGAGACCGATTATGACGTGACCTTCGCCGGCGGCTTCGAGATTCCCGGTGCGCTGCTGCGCATCGACATCGACCCCGACCAGACCGTGCGCAATTACCCACCGAAACTGGCGCTGGTAGCCGATGCGCGAAGTGCTGCTCGCGGCTTGCTCGACGCGCCGAGCCTGCAAGCGCCCGATGCACGCCAGGACGATTGGGGCGCCGCTCGTGTTGCACGATTGCGGGCCGAACTCGACCGGCAATGGGACGCACCGACTCGCGCCCAGACCATGTTCCTCGACAGCGTTTTACAGACGCTGCCTGACGCGGTCTTTGTCGGTGACTCCACCCAGCCGGTGTACACCGGCAACCTCACCTTCAATCTCGAACAGCCGCGCCGCTGGTTCAATTCCTCGACCGGCTACGGCACCCTCGGCTACGCATTGCCGGCGGCGATCGGCGCCTGGCTTGCCGGTGTCGATAACGGCCATGGCCGTCCGCCGGTGGTGTGCCTGATCGGCGACGGCGGCCTGCAATTCACCCTGCCGGAACTGGCCAGCGCCGTGGAAGCGCGGGTACCGGTGATCGTGTTGCTGTGGAATAACCAGGGCTACGAAGAGATCAGGAAGTACATGGTCAACCGTGCCATCGAACCGGTGGGCGTGGACATCCACACGCCGGATTTCATCGGCGTCGCCAAGGCGCTGGGCTGTGATGCCGAGGCGGTTGAGGATGTGTCGTCATTGCGGGTGGCGTTGCTTGCTGCATGTGAGCGGCAGGGGCCGACGTTGATCGAGATTGATCAGGCGCGTTGGAAGCCGGAGTAACTGAGGTGTTGCGGCTGGCCCCTTCGCGAGCAGGCTCGCTCCCACGGATGATTTGTAGCGAACGCCCTATATGCGCGCACCAGAGATCCCCTGTGGGAGCGAGCCTGCTCGCGAAGAGGCCGGTAAGAACTACACAAATCTCGGATCAAACAGTCATCCGCAACCGCGCCAGATCCCTCAGCGGCGGCGCGCCGAACAGCCGGCTGTATTCGCGGCTGAACTGCGACGGGCTTTCATAACCCACGCGATACCCTGCCGCCGAGGCTTCCAGCCCTTCGGCCAGCATCAGCCGGCGGGCTTCCTGCAGGCGCAATTGCTTCTGGTACTGCAACGGGCTCATGGCGGTCATGGCCTTGAAACGATGGTGCAGCGTCGAGACGCTGAGGTTGACTTCCCGGGCCAGGTCGTCGATGCGCAGCGGCTGTTCGAAATGGCCGTTGAGCCATTTGATCGCCTGGCTGATGCGATGGCTCTGGCTGTTGGCAATGGCGATTTCATACAGCCGGTAGCCTTGCGGGCTGCGCAGCAGGCGATAGAGGATTTCCCGGCGCACCAGTGGCGCGAGCATGGCGATGTCTTTCGGGCTGTCCAGCAACCGTGCCAGGCGCAGCACCGCATCGAGCATCGGCGTGTCCAGGCGTTCGACATACAGGCCGCGACCGGCGGGGCGGGTCGGTACGCCCAAGGGGCCGGCGTCGGCGATCAGCGCGGTGATTTCCGCCGGGTCGATGTCCAGGCGCAGCGCCAGGATCGGCTGCTCGGGCGAGACGTCGGCAATGCACCCGCTCAATGGCATCGAGACCGAGACCACCAGATAGTGCAACGGATCGTAGTTGAACAGTTCGTCTGCCAGGCGCACCTGCTTGCTGCCCTGGGCCATGATGCACAGCGCCGGTTGGGCCAGCACCGGGGCAAATTTATGCGGCTGGCTGTGGCGCGACAGGTGCAGCGAGCCGATGGCCGTGGCGTAGCTGCCGTCCTCGCTGGTATTGCGTTCGATGATCGATGCCAGCTCGGCGCGCTGTTGTTCCAGGTAAGTGTCCAGCGGGACGTGGGCGTGATCGAGTGGCGACATGCCGAAATCCTCGGATGATAGGGATGCGATGGACGCAGCTTAAATTTGTGCAAGGCGCAGCGGTAGCAACATCCTGTTGAAAGCTTGCCTGATCCTGCACGGCATGTCGGACCGGGACGGTGCAACCTGCTCGAAACTTGCTTGAAACCTTTTGTTTCAAGTTGCGCTGTTTGTGTCGGTTCCAGGCCAGGTCGGCGGCATCTGCGGGCAGGATCGTGCAATGTGTCGGCAGGAATCGACTAACGAAGCTGGCGTCGGGGCGCTTAACCTTTGATCCTGTCGCAGCCCGTCCCCGGCTGCACAACAGGATCACCTGGGAGGGTTGAACATGACTACACAGATCCCCGTCAGTCACATGGCTTTCGTGCGGGCACGAGCCGGCTGCAGCCAGCAATTGGGTGCGCGCCTGAGTACCTTGATCACCCCGTCGCGGCAAGCTCCCGGTTGCCTGCACTTCGCCTTGCAGCAATCGCAATGCGACGCCGACTTGTGGCTGGTTTCCGGGCTGTGGACCCACCAGCAGGCGATGGAGGCCTATTTCAATTCGCCGGCGATGGCGATCTTCGCCGAGCTGGTGCAGGACCTGGTGGTGAGCAGCCTGGATTTCCATACCTTTCGCGAAGTGTCTGCCGCCAAGGCGACCGAAGGGTGCATGGCGAAGGTACACAAACTGGCCGGTTGAAGGTTTAATGACGGTCATTCCAACCGCCAGGATGCGCATTATGGCACGCAAAGCCTTTGAAACTTTTGAAGCTGTTTCCGCTGTTGTCCCCAAGGAGGGTGGCGGCTACTACGCGGCCATCGCCACCAAGGCCATCGGCAGTCCCGACAAGCCGCGCTTCAACAAAGTGCTCGAAGAGCAGACGTTCGAGACTGCTTTCAAAGCCGATGAAGCGGCTGCCCAGCAGTTGACTCACCTGCAGGGTGTCGACGAGGACGGCGGGTTGGTCTGGTAATCGGCATTTCCAGGGTTGTTTTCGTGGCGAGGGGATTTATCCCCGCTGGGGCGCGTAGCGGCCCTGAGACCAGCCACCCTGGCGTATCAGATGTTCCGCTTTGGGGGCTGCTACGCAGCCCAGCGGGGATAAATCCCCTCGCCACATTTACTTCGGGCGATGCATCCTGAACAACGCCTCCGGCCCCAGCTGGAAATAATCCGCCGGCCCGCCACCACGCAAAATCGGCTCGGCGGCGGCGGTGTCGTATACCCCATCCTTCAACAGCCACTTGGCGATGTGCACGGCGACGACTTCGCCGAGGATCAGCCAGCTCGGTACAAGCGCCTTGTCGGCACGTTGCAGCTGAATGATCTGCGTGACCTTGCATTCGAAGGACACCGGGCTCTCTGCCACGCGTGGCACCTGGATCACCCGCGACGGGGCGGTCGTCAGACCTGCCAGTTCGAACTCATCGACCTCTGGCGCGACCATTGCGCAGCTCTGGTTCATCTGCTCGGCCAGTGGGCGGGTGGCGAGGTTCCAGGCGAATTCCCCGGTCTGCTCGATATTGTTCAGGCTGTCTTTGCGCCCGACACTTGAGAAACCGATGATCGGCGGAACGTAGTTGAAAGCGTTGAAGAAACTGTAGGGCGCCAGGTTCAGGCGACCTTCGCCGTCCTGGGAAGAAATCCAGCCAATGGGCCGTGGACCGACGATCGCATTGAACGGATCGTGGGGCAGGCCGTGACCGTTGGCGGGTTCGTAGTAATGGATGTCATCGGGCATGGAGATGTGAAGGTCCGGTGCTTAAAAAGGGAATCCGACGATAGTGCAGCGATCAGCCCGTTTTGTCAGCACCCCGAAAAACATGTGGGAGCGAGCTTGCTCGCGATGGCGGCGCATCAGACAAAAATTTCTGTCTGACGCACCGTCATCGCGAGCAAGCTCGCTCCCACAGGGTTTAGTGATATACCGGAGTCAGTTGGTAGACGCCGCATCGGCGCGGTCGGAGCCCTGTGTTGCGACGGTCGGCTCGGTGACGTGGTTTTCATCTTGTCTGGCAACAGCGGCCGAGCCGCTGCGGTCATGGGTGCCGGCGATAAAAGCGGCGGTGCCGGTGCGGTCGAAGCCGTCGTCGGCAAAGGCGCTGGTGGCCAATACGGAGAGGGTCAGGGCGAAAATCAGTCGAGTCTTCATGGTCATGCTCCAGTTAATGTTTCGATGGAGATGAGCATGAAGTGCAGTCATTAAGTGAGAATTAATCTCGAAAACCTGGAGCGAAAAAGGGGCGAACCCGGCGAGGTCAGCCCCTTTTGTTGCTACGGCTTGACTATCAGTCCGTCACGATCCGCGAATGCTTGCGGGTGTCTTTCATGGTGATGTAGACCAGCAGCGATACCGCGATGCAGCCTGTCACGTACCAGTAGTAGCCGGTTTCCATGCCGATGCTCTTGAACCACAGCGCGATGTATTCGGCGGTGCCGCCGAAGATCGATACGGTCAGGGCGTACGGCAGGCCGACGCCGAGGGCGCGGATCTCGGTAGGGAACAGCTCGGCTTTCACCACCGCGTTGATCGAGGTGTAGCCGCTGACGATGATCAGCGCGGCCATGATCAGGAAGAACGCGCCCCACCAGGTCTGGATGGTGTGCAGGGTGGTGAGGATCGGCACCGTGAACAACGTCCCCAGGATGCCGAAGGCAATCAGGATCGGGCGGCGACCGATCTTGTCCGACAGCCCACCGATGATCGGTTGCAGGCACATGAACAGGAACAGCGTGGCGGCGGAAATGGTGGTGGAGTCGGAGATGCTCATGCCGACGGTGTTCACCAGGTACTTCTGCATGTAGGTGGTGTAGGTGTAGAACGCCAGCGTACCGCCCATGGTCAGGCCGACCACGGTAAGCAGTTCCTTGGGATGACGCATCAAGGTGCGCATCGCGCTTTCCTTGGCTTTTTCCTTCTTGGTGAACGACTCGGTTTCTTCCATGCCGCGACGCAGGTACAGCGCCACGACTGCGCACAGCGCGCCGATGGCGAACGGGATGCGCCAGCCCCAGGCGTACAGTTGCTCGGTGGTGAGGACCTGCTGCAGCACGATCAGCACGCCGAGGGCGATGAGCTGGCCGGAGATCAGGGTCACGTACTGGAAGCTGGAGAAGAAACCACGTCGTTCCTTGGTCGCCATCTCGCTCAGGTAGGTGGCCGACGTGCCGTATTCGCCACCCACCGACAAGCCTTGGAGCAAGCGGGCGAAGACCAGCAGGATCGGCGCGCCGACGCCGATGGTTTCGTAGCTCGGGCTCAGGGCGATGATCAGCGAGCCGAAGCACATCAGGTACACCGAGGCCATCAACGCGCGTTTACGGCCGGCGCGGTCAGCGTACAGGCCCATCAGCCAGCCACCGATCGGGCGCATCAGGAAGCCGACGGCGAAGATCGCGGCAGTGTTGAGCAGTTGGGCGGTGGTGTCGCCCTTGGGGAAGAAGGCTTTGGCGAAGTACAACGAGAAAGCGGCATAGACGTACCAGTCGTACCACTCGACCATGTTGCCGACCGAGCCGCTGAAGATCGATTTGATCCGGCTGGCGGTGGTTCTTTCACGGGCGGGCACGGCAGCCGACCCAATGGGCAGGGCGTTGGAGTTATCCATTGAAGGATCCTTCGTTTAATTGTTTTTGTGGAGCGCGTGTGAACGCAGCCTGCCAGGGCTATAGCAGGAGCTGTGCCAGGTGGCGGAGGGCCGGTTTAGACGGGTTGGTGGCGGCGGATAAGCGGAAATCCGCTTATTGTGGCTAAGGGGTTGGGCGGAGATCCGCTTATCAAGTGATGTATCGGGCCTCTTCGCGAGCAGGCTCGCTCCCACATGAGGTTCAGTATCCGCAGGTCCCTGTGGGAGCGAGCCTGCTCGCGAAGAGGCCGGAGCGGCCAGCGCAAAAAAATCAGCGCTCCTGCAAAAACATCTCCCGGCTCAACCCATGCCGCTGCATCTTTTCATTGAAGGTACGGCGCGGCAGTTGCAGTTCTTCGAGCACGGCTTTCACGTCGCCCTTGTGCCGCGTGAGGGCGGCGCGCAGGCATTGCGCTTCGAAGGCTTCCTGCCGGGCCGCCAGGGATTGGCCGGGCGCCGCATCCTCGACGGGCAGTTGATCCAGGCCCAGCACCTGGCGTTCGGCGACGTTGGCCAGTTCGCGGACGTTGCCCGGCCAGTCATGGCTGAGTAAATGGCTCAGTTGCGGGCCGCTCAGCGGCGTTGCCGGGCGGCCCAGGCGTTCGGCGGCGCCGTGGGCGAAATGCTCGAACAGCAAGGGGATGTCTTCGCGTCGTTCCCGCAGCGGCGGCAGGCGCAGTTCGGCGATATTCAGCCGATAGGCCAGGTCTTCGCGAAATCGCCCGGCACGGGCTTCGTCCAACAGGTCCGGTTTGGTCGCGGCAATGATGCGCAGGTCCACCGGGATGCTCTGGTTGGAGCCCAGGCGCTCGAGTTTCTTTTCCTGCAGAACCCGCAGCAACTTGGCCTGTTGCGCCAACGGCATGCTCTCGATTTCATCAAGAAACAGTGTGCCGCCATCGGCATATTCGAGCTTGCCGATGCGTTTGCCCTGGGCGCCGGTGAATGCGCCGCTTTCATGGCCGAACAGTTCGGCCTCGAACAGCGGCTCGGGAATGGCCGCACAGTTCAGCGCCACGAAAGGTTTGCTCGCCCTTGGGCCGAAATCATGCAGGCAGCGGGCGACCAGTTCCTTGCCACTGCCGGTTTCGCCGCGAATCAACACGTTGACCGGCAGGGTCGCCAGGTCCAGCACCTGGCGGCGCAAGTTCTGCAAAGGCCGGGAGACGCCCAGCAGCGTGGTGTCCAGCCGGGCCCTGGCGTCGGCCTGCTCGTGCAGCCGGCGGTTCTCCAGCACCAGGAAACGTTTATCGAGGGCGCGACGCAGGCTGCCCAGCAGGGCTTCAGGGCTGAAGGGTTTTTCCAGGAAGTCGTAGGCCCCGTCGCGCATGGCTTCCACCGCCATCGGTACATCGCCGTGACCGGTCAACAGGATCACCGGCAGGTCGGGGTCGCGCTTGCGTACTTCGGCCAACAGTTCCAGGCCGCTGAGCCCAGGCATGCGCACGTCACTCAGGATCACCCCGGCAAAATTCTCCGGCAACTGCACCAGGCAGTCTTCGGCGCGGCTGAACAACTGCACGCGGAATCCGGACAGGCTCAGCCACTGCTCCACGGCACTGCGGATACTGCTCTCGTCATCGACGACTATGACCGAATCAAGCATGCAGCGGCGCCTCCGGATCGATGGGCAAGGTGACGCAGAATACCGCGCCGTTTTCGTGATTGCCCGCTGTCAGCCGCCCGCCGGATTCATGAATGATCGCAAACGACACCGCCAGGCCCAGGCCCAGGCCATCGCCAACGGCCTTGGTGGTGAAAAAGGGGTCGAACACCTGGGCCAGGTGCTCTTCGGCAATTCCGCCGCCGCTGTCTTTCACTGTCAGGCACCACAGTTGCTCATCGGCCTGCAGGCGCACTTCCAGGCGCTTGATCGGTTGGTCGACCATCGCGTCGAGGGCATTGCGCAGCAGGTTGATCAGCACCTGTTCGAGGCGGATCGCGTCGCCGCGAACCCAGGCCGGGCGGGCCAGGTGCAACACCGTGCTGACGTGTTCATCGCGCAGGCGGGTCTCCAGCAATTGCAGGGCCTGGTCGACCACCGCTGCCAGGTCCAGGCGCTCACGCAGGCCGCTCGGGCTTTTGCGGGCAAAGGTTTTGAGGTGGCCGGTGAGGGCCGCCATGCGTGTGAGCATGTCATCCACCGGTTTGAGCGCCTTGTAGGCGTCCTCCACCCGACCATGGTCGAGCAACAGGCGCAGGGTCGCCAGTTGCATGCGTTGGGCGGTCAGCGGCTGGTTGATCTCGTGGGCCAGTGCTGCCGACATCTGCCCCAGGGCCGCGAGCTTGGCCGATTGCACCAGGCCGTCCTGAGCGGTGCGCAGTTCACGCGTGCGTTCCTCCACCAGTCGTTCGAGTTCCTCGCGGCTGCGTTGACGCAGTCTTGCCAGGCGCCAGCGCTGATTGAGAAACAGCAGCAGGAACACCAGCGCCAGCCACAACCCGGCGGCGGCGAGCCCGGCGTTGCGCAGGTCTTCGAAGGCGATCTGCGGCCTGCGCAACAAATGCAAGGTCCAGCCTTCGCCGGTCAACGGCAGGGATTCCCAGAGATAGTCCGCCGTGCCATCGGGCGCTTCGACCCGGGCCAGATGGCTGTTGTCGTCGAAGCGTCGCAGCGGATCGAAGGCCAGGGGCTGCAGCGGTTGCTTGTCGTATTGACGGGTAGCCTTGAGTTCGGCGCGGTCGCTGTCGGCCAGTGGGCGCAGGTGGCGATAACGCCAGCCCGGCCGGTTGGCGATGAAAATGATGCCGCGCGCATCGCTGACCAGCAAGGTGTCGCTGCCCTGGCGCCATTCCCGTTCCAGCTCCGGAAACTCCAGCTTCACGACCATGGCGCCGAGGAACTCGCCGTTGTCGCCGGTTACCGCGCTGGACAGGAAATAACCGGGGATGCCACTGGTCACGCCCACGGCATAAAACCGCCCGGTGCCTTGGGTGCGGGTCTGGATGAAATAGGGACGAAAACCATAATTGTGACCGACATAGCTGCTCGGCAGCCGCCAGTTGCTGGCCGCCACGGCCAGGCCGGTATGGTCCAGCAATTCCAGGGTGGAGGACTGCGCGGCGCCGTTGATCTTTTCCAGCTTGCGATTCAGTTCATCCTGTTGCGCCGCGCTGACCGGGCCCTTTAGGGCATCGCGCAATTGTGGGTCCAGGGCCAGCACGGAGGGCAGGGCGCGGTAGCGTTCGATCAGGGTATGCAGGGAGTTGGCGTACAGCGCCAGTTGCTGGCTGGCACGGCTGGCGTCCTCTTCCAGGGCCGCGCGTTCGGCGTGGCGTACGGCGAGGGTGGCGGCGATGGCAGCGCCAGTGAGAATCAGCAGGGTATACAGCGCCAGGCGCAAGGTACGGGTAGTCGGCATGCTGGCGTAAACCAGTGGAAAGTCGGGCGGGCAAGATAGCATGCTGGAACGATTTGAAGCCTGATCGACCGCCATCGCGAGCAAGCTCGCTCCGACACTGGGTCTGGCGACTCATCCCTTGTGGGAGCGAGCCTACTCGCGAATGTGATGGAACATCCTGCATTGATGTTGACTGACAAAGCGCTTTCGCGAGCAGGCTCGCTCCCACAGGTTTTGATTGCGGATATCAAAAAAAAGGCCGGTGAGCTTGTCGCCCACCGGCCTTTCTCACAACGGTAAAATGCGCGTTACTGCACTTCGACCGCCAGGCTTTCGCTGATCTTCTGCTGCCAGATCGCTGGACCGGTGATGTGCACCGACTCGCCCTTGCTGTCGACCGCAACGGTCACCGGCATGTCCTTGACCTCGAACTCGTAGATCGCTTCCATCCCCAGTTCGGCGAAGGCCAGGACCTTGGATTTCTTGATCGCCTGGGCCACCAGGTAAGCGGCACCGCCGACGGCCATCAGGTAGACCGCCTTGTTGTCCTTGATCGCTTCGATGGCGGTCGGGCCGCGCTCGGATTTGCCGATCATGCCCAACAGGCCGGTCTGCTCGAGGATCTGGCGGGTGAACTTGTCCATCCGCGTGGCGGTGGTCGGGCCGGCCGGGCCAACCACTTCGTCGCCGACCGGGTCGACCGGGCCAACGTAGTAGATGAAGCGGCCCTTGAGGTCCACCGGCAGGGTTTCACCCTTGTTCAGCATCTCGACCATGCGCTTGTGCGCCGCGTCGCGACCGGTGAGCATCTTGCCGTTGAGCAATACGGTTTCGCCCGGCTTCCAGCTCTGCACTTCTTCCGGGGTCAGGGTGTCGAGGTTCACGCGACGCGCCGACGGACCGGCTTCCCAGACGATTTCCGGGTAGGCGTCCAGCGGTGGCGCTTCCAGCGAGGCCGGGCCGCTGCCGTCGAGCACGAAGTGGGCGTGACGGGTGGCGGCGCAGTTGGGGATCATGCACACCGGCAGGGAAGCGGCGTGGGTCGGGTAGTCCATGATCTTCACGTCGAGCACGGTGGTCAGGCCGCCCAGGCCCTGGGCGCCGATGCCCAGTTGGTTGACCTTCTCGAACAGCTCCAGGCGCATCTCTTCGATACGGTTCTGCGGGCCGCGGGCCTTGAGCTCGTGGATGTCGATGGATTCCATCAACACTTCCTTGGCCATCACCGCGGCTTTCTCGGCGGTGCCGCCGATGCCGATGCCGAGCATGCCCGGTGGGCACCAGCCGGCGCCCATGGTCGGAACGGTCTTGAGTACCCAGTCGACGATGGAGTCGGACGGGTTGAGCATGGCCATCTTCGACTTGTTCTCGGAGCCGCCGCCCTTGGCCGCCACGTCCACTTCCACGGTGTTGCCCGGGACGATGGAGTAGTGGATAACCGCCGGCGTGTTGTCCTTGGTGTTTCTGCGCGCGCCTGCCGGGTCGGCGAGGATCGATGCGCGCAGGACGTTTTCCGGCAGGTTGTAGGCGCGACGCACGCCCTCGTTGATCATGTCGTCCAGGCCCATGGTCGCGCCATCCCAACGCACGTCCATGCCCACGCGCACGAACACGGTCACGATACCGGTGTCCTGGCAGATCGGCCGATGGCCGGTGGCGCACATGCGCGAGTTGATCAGGATCTGCGCCATGGAATCACGGGCCGCCGGCGATTCTTCGCGCAGGTAGGCCTCGTGCATCGCCTGGATGAAATCCACGGGGTGGTAATAGGAAATGAACTGCAAGGCGTCGGCGACGCTCTGTATCAGGTCATCTTGCTTGATCACGGTCATGAGTCGCGCTCCTCTCTAAAGACGGGAACATTCAATAAGGTGCCGGCCGCTTGGGTGCATCGGTCGACGGGCGGCACCTCTATAAGGCACGCCGGGCATGCTGGCGCGACGCTAAAAAGGCGCGGCAGTATATCGCAGGCACGCAGCCTGTGGGAGCGAGCTTGCTCGCGATGGCGACCTGCGGCCTGAAGGTCAGAATCACAAAACCCGTGGCGAGGGAGCTTGCTCCCGCTGGGCTGCGCAGCGGCCCCAGGATTTTGCGGTCGCTGCGCACTGAGCGCCAGCCCGGCCAAGCGGGAGCAAGCTCCCTCGCCACGGGGACCGCGCCGGGCCAGCAGATGCGTCAATCTGGGCCATTGCTTTGACGCCATTTTTCTGCGCCAGAATTGAATGGTCATTTGCCGAACACGCCACTAAAGTGGCGTCTGGCCTGTAGCGTAGGACGCCTCTGTCAGTCTCCTTTCCCATGGTGAGTCACCGATTGACCCATAACGCCATCCAACGTCTTTTGCTTAAACGCTTTGCCCTCGCAGCCACGACTTATGCGCTGGCACTGGTATTGTTGTGGCTGGCGTTTTTCAGTGGTCATTACCTCGACACATTGCGTGGCGTCATTGTTGGCAGCCTGTTGGTCGTGCTGTGCCAGGCCGGTCTGTTCGCGCTGTTCATCACCGACCGCAACCTGCGGTTCGCCGACCCCAGCCTCACGGAAATACAGGTCTGGATCGGCTTGGGCTGGCAGACCTGGATGATGGCGCACCTGGACCAGGCCCGGGGCGTGTTCCTGGTGTTCTATGTGCTGATCCTGCTGTTCGGGCTGTTTCACCTGTCCCGCCGGGCCTTCGTGCGTTGCGCGACGCTGGTGTTCATCAGCTTCACCGGGATTACGCTCTGGGACGGTTATTTCTTTCGCCTGCCCGATCCGACACTGGCCGGTCTGCAGGTCTGCGTACTGTTCATCGTGCTGGTGTGGCTGGTGTTGTACGCCCGCTACGTCCAGACTTCGCGCCAACGCATGCGCCAGCGCCGGTTTGCCTTGCAGGCGCACCAGGACACATTGCGCGGCATGATGCGCCAGCTCGAAGACCTGGTGGCCACCGATGAACTGACCGGCCTGTTCAACCGCCGGCACTTCCTGCGCCTGGCCGGCCGCGAGCTCAATACTCTCAGGCCCGGCGTCGCCCATGGCCTGGCCTTGATCGACCTCGACCATTTCAAGCGCATCAACGACCTGCATGGCCATGCCGCGGGCGACCAGGTATTGCAGGCATTCGCCGCTGTTGCTACGGCGTGCCTGCGCGAAGGCGATGTGCTGGCCCGTTACGGTGGCGAGGAGTTTGTCATGCTGCTCCCCGCATGCGATCCCGCGCGCCTGACGGCTTGTTGCGAGCGATTGCGGCTGGCGTTCACCGAGGTTCGATTGGTCGATCTGCCGGTGGGCAACCTCAGTTTGTCGGTGGGGATGACCCTGCTGGAAATCGGCGATGACCTGGACAGCGCCTTGCAGCGCGCCGACCAGGCCTTGTACCGTGCCAAGCGGGACGGCCGCAACCGTTGCGCCGCCGCCTGGGAGAACGTCGATGCCTGAACTGAAAGTCGCCGACCGGCAATGGACGGTGGCGGCGGGCAGCAATCTGCTGGACGCGCTTAACCACGGCGGCGTGCCGGTGCCCTATAGCTGCCGTGCCGGCAGTTGCCATGCCTGCCTGGTGCAATGTGTGAAGGGGGATGTGCGTGACAGCCGTCCCGACGCCCTGAGCCCGGCGCAGCGAGATAACGGCTGGCGCCTGGCATGCCAGTGCCAGGTAATCGAAGACGTGCAAATCCACACCTTTGATCCGCAGCGCGACGGCCAGGCCGCCGCCGTGGACGCGGTGGATTGGCTGGGGGCTGACGTGCTGCGCCTGCGCGTCAGCCCGCAAAGACCACTGCGTTATCGGGCCGGGCAACATCTGGTGTTGTGGGCCGGTGACGTGGCCCGGCCGTACTCCCTGGCGAGCCTGCCCGAAGAAGATCGTTTCCTGGAGTTTCACCTCGATTGTCGCGAGCCCGGCCAGTTCGTCGATGCGGCGCGACAACTGAACATCGGCGACCCGATCCGCCTCGGCGAACTGCGCGGCGGCGCGCTGTATTACGACGCCGACTGGCACGATCGGCCGCTCTGGCTGCTGGCCGCTGGGACCGGCCTGGCACCGCTGTTCGGCATCCTCCGTGAAGCCCTGCGCCAGCAGCACCAAGGCACGATTCGGCTGGTTCACGTGGCCCGTGATGAGGCCGGGCATTACCTGGATAAACCTCTGAAGGCACTGGCGGCCAAACACCCCAACCTGAACGTCGAGCTGTTGACCGCAGCCGAGGCGCCAGCGGCGCTCGCGCAACTGCGCCTGGCTTCGCGCCAGACCCAGGCCCTGGTCTGCGGTCATCCGGACCGGGTCGAGGCGTTTGCCAAGCGTTTGTACCTGGCGGGGTTGCCGCGTAATCAGTTGCTGGCGGATGTCTTTTTGACCCGCGAGGACAGTAGCGGCTGACAGACCGCCTTCGCGAGCAGGCTCGCTCCCACAGTGGATTTGCGGCGTGCACAAGCCCTCTGTGGGAGCGAGCCTGCTCGCGAAGGCGTCAGCCCAGGCACCATATCCCAAAGCCAGAAACCAAAAAGCCCCGCCATTCACATGGCGGGGCTTTGGTTTTCAGCAACCGGTGATCAAACCATCGGGTCGCCGACGTGCAGGATCTTCATCCCGTTGGTGCCGCCGATGGTGTGGTAGCTGTCGCCCTTGGTCAGGATGACCCAGTCGCCGGTCTGCACCACGCCACGCTTGACCAATTCATCCACCGCCGCCTGGCTGACTTCGCCCGGTTGCAGGGCGGCCGGGTCGAACGGCACGGTGTAGACGCCACGGAACATGGCGGCACGGGCCTGGGTTTCGCGGTGCGGGGAGAACGCATAGATCGGCACGGAGGAGCGGATGCGCGACATGATCAACGGCGTGTAGCCACTTTCGGTCAGGGCGATGATCGCCTTTACGCCCGGGAAGTGGTTGGCGGTGTACATGGTCGCCAAGGCAATGCTCTCGTCGCAGCGCTCGAAGGTCTTGCCGATGCGGTGGCTGGAGGTCTTGCCGGTCGGGTGCTTTTCAGCACCGATGCAGATACGTGCCATGGCCTGCACCGCTTCGAGCGGGTAGAGGCCGGCGGCGCTTTCGGCCGAGAGCATCACGGCGTCGGTGTAGTCGAGCACGGCGTTGGCTACGTCGGACACTTCGGCGCGGGTCGGCATCGGGTTCTGGATCATCGACTCCATCATCTGGGTCGCAACGATCACCGCTTTGTTGTGGCGGCGTGCGTGCAGGATGATCTTCTTCTGGATGCCCACCAGTTCGGCATCGCCGATTTCCACGCCGAGGTCGCCACGAGCCACCATCACGGCGTCGGACGCCTTGATCAGGCCATCGAGGGTTTCATCGTCGGCCACGGCTTCGGCGCGTTCGATCTTGGCCACCAGCCAGGCGGTACCGCCGGCTTCGTCGCGCAATTGACGGGCATATTCCATGTCCGCCGCGTCGCGTGGGAAGGACACCGCCAGGTAGTCGACTTCCATTTCCGCGGCCAGCTTGATATCGGCCTTGTCTTTGTCGGTCAGGGCCGGAGCGGTCAGGCCGCCGCCGCGACGGTTGATACCCTTGTGGTCCGACAGCGGGCCGCCAATGGTCACGACGCAGTTCAGTTCGGTGGCGGTGGCGGTCTCGACGCGCATCACCACGCGGCCGTCGTCGAGCAGCAGCTCGTCGCCCACGCCGCAGTCCTTGACCAGGTCCGGGTAGTCGATACCGACGACTTGCTGGTTACCCTCGGTCAATGGATGGCTGGTGGAAAAGGTGAATTTGTCACCGATCTTCAGCTCGATGCGCTTGTTGGCGAATTTGGCAATGCGGATCTTCGGACCTTGCAGGTCGCCCAGCAGGGCGACGAAGCGGCCGTGCTTGGCGGCCAGGTCGCGCACCAGCTTGGCACGAGCCTTGTGCTCGTCGGGGGTGCCGTGGGAGAAGTTCAGGCGGGCAACGTCCAGGCCAGCCAGAATCAGCTGTTCGAGAACTTCCGGCGAGTTACTGGCCGGGCCAAGGGTAGCGACGATTTTGGTGCGACGGACGGACATGCAGGACTCCTCAAGTTCAAGCGCCAGCGAAGGCTACTATGGTCTTTGGGTGTAGTCATTGTTCATGTGCACTACCTATTCGTTTCTTTTTCGAAATGAACATTCCTGAAAATTTCTGCGCCTGTGACGAAGGTGATAGCGCTTTTTAACAGTGATGCCATGTCGTGATGGTTTTTGTGGACCCTTTTTCAGGTTGAAGATTTTCCCATCCAGGTCGATAAAGAGCTCAAGACAGGAGAACCTCCCCATGCGATTCGTGCTTTTTATTGCCTTGGCCCTGAGCATCACGGGCTGCACCCGTTGGTCGATGAACCACCACATGAACCTGGCCTACAAGGCCTACGAGCGCGGCAATTGCGAGCAAGTGATGCTTGAGCTGTCCAAGGTCGACCGCGCCAGCCGTGCCCGCCGCTACATGCAGCCGGAAGTCTCGATGATGCGTGGCCAGTGCCTGGAGCGCCAAAAGCTATTCGTCGATGCGGCGCAGACCTACCAGTTCATTCTTACGCAATACCCCAACAGCGAGTACGCCTATCGTGCCCGCGCCCGGCTCGAAACCTTGCAGAGCCTTGGGCATTACCCGACCCGTAGCACCTCGGCCATCCGCCCGACGGCGTTCTGAACGACGCCGCACAGGCGATCGGCCAGGCGCCGTCGCGGCCGCCTGATGGAGGGCGCATCCGGACTGGCCGTCGCCAGAACCTGCGCTATAGTTTTACATCTGGCTATTAGAGCTTGGACTCTAATAGCCAGGTCGCGCCTGTAACCGATGAGACAAGCCAGCACGTTGCTGGCGTGTGGCACGGGGATCAGGGAGAGCGGGCTCGCTTGGGTTCGTTCCGAAGTGTTCGGTTGGCCGGTGAGAGGCCATTAAAAAGCGATACAGGACATGTACAAAGAGCGCCGCATTGAACGACATCAGTTGGCTTGTTTTCTTGAGGTCTTCAACGGCCTCAACGACAAACCTATCGGTTTTCTGGGCAACGTCTCTGAATGTGGCCTGATGTTGATCAGTCATTTGCCATTGATGATTGGCGCAAGCTTTGATCTGTACCTGAAGGTCCCCTCCGACGACGGACCACAGCAACACATCCGACTGAAAGCCAGGTGCCTCTGGTGTCACGAGGATGTGACGCCGCAGCATTTCGATGCCGGTTTCAGCCTGCAATGGGCGCCGCCGGAGTACGGGTCGCTGGTCAGCGCGTTGCAGCAGTATTTCTGTTTTTATCCGTTGCCTGCCTCGGCTTGAGCAACCGACTCCTGCGCGGGGCCTATGCGGTGCCGGCCTTTTTCCACGCCAGGTATTGGCTCACCAGATCCGCCCCTAGCTCGCCGGGGCGCGAATCCAGGGTCGGGATGCCATGGGCCGCCAACCGCAGGTGGAGTTCGGCGCGGGTGTTCATGTAATCCACCGCCCCGCAGTAGGCCAAGGCTTCGGGCTGGGTTTGCACCGGCGCCTGGCGCAACCGGTCGAGTGCCTCTTCGCGCAGGCTGGCCACTAGCACCCGGTGCTGCTGGCCCAGGCGCTTGACGGCAGCCAGCAGTTCCGCGTCGTCCTCATCCCGCAGGTTGGTTACCAACACCACCAGTGCCCGGCGTTTTTGCCGGGCCAGCAGTTGATTGACCGCGACCTGGTAATCGGCGGGATGCTGGCTGCTGTCCAGGTCATAGACGGCGTTGAGCAAGACGTTGAGCTGGCCGCTGCCTTTGACCGGCGCGAGGTAGCGCGGTCGCTCACTGGCGAAGGTGTACAGGCCGACGGCGTCGCCCTGGCGCAACGCGGTATAGCTGAGCAACAGGCAGGCATTGAGAGCGTGATCGAAGTGCGCCAGCTCGTCGTCCTGGCTGCGCATGCGCCGGCCGCAGTCGAGCATGAAGATAATCTGTTGGTCGCGTTCGTCTTCGTACTCACGGGCGATCGGCGTACGGTGGCGGGCAGTGGCCTTCCAGTCGATCTGGCGCAGGCTGTCGCCCTCGCGAAACTCGCGCAACTGATGGAATTCCTGGCCCTGGCCACGGCGCTGCCGCTGGCGTATGCCGAGCTGGCTCAGCCAGTTGTCGACGGCCAATAGCTGGCCGCCATAGAGCCTGGCGAAATCCGGGTAGACGCGAGTATTGTCGAGCGCCTCCAGCAGGCGTTTGCCGAACCACAATCCCAGCGGGCTGGGCAGGCTGATCTCGCAGTGGCTGAAAATGAAATGACCGCGCTTGAGCGGGCGCAAGCGGTAGCCGAGCTGGCTGCGTTGGCCGGGTTGAAGCTCGACCGACAAGGGCAGGTCGTCGAAGTCGAGGCCATCGGGTACGTGATCGAACACCTGGAGCGGCATTGGCTGGGCAAAATCATGGCTGATCTGCAGGCGCACTTCGCCCCATCGGCCCAGTGCCAGGCTGCCCGGCATGTGTCGCTGTACGCGGGGCGAGGGCAGGCGCCGCAGCCGCGCGGCATCGAGCAGCGCCAAGGCCAGCAAGGCTAGCAGCATCCCCCAGTTGATCGACAGGAGTGTCGGCGGCACCGCGATGCCCAGCGCTCGCAACGTACCCAGCACAATGCCGACGGCCAGCAGGATCGCGAGCCAGATGAGCAACAGGCGCGAGGGTTTCATGGGCGCATCCTTACCGCGCGATTTTTCACAACCGCGGCGCCGAGACTTGATCGAGCAACTGCCCCAGCACCTGGTCCACCGAGAGCCCCTCGATGTCCAGCTCCGGCGCCAGCCTTACGCGATGGCGCAGCACGGCCAGGGCGCAGCCCTTGATGTCGTCCGGGACCACGAATTCGCCACCGCGCAGCAGCGCCCGGGCCCTTGCGCAGCGTACCAGCGCGATCGAGGCGCGCGGCCCGGCGCCCAGCGTCAGCCCCGGCCAGCTGCGAGTGGCGCGGGCCAGGCGGACGGCGTAGTCGAGGACCTGATCGTCCATCGGCAGGTCACTGGCGATGCGCTGCAAGGCCTGCACATCCTTGGCTTGCAGCACCGTGCGCAACGGTTGCACGTCAAGCATGTCGGCCCGGGTCGAGCGGCTGACCTGGCGGACCATGTCCAGTTCCTGGTCGGCATCGGGATAGTCCATGCGGACCTTGAGCATGAAGCGGTCGAGCTCGGCTTCCGGCAGCGGGTAAGTGCCTTCCTGTTCGATGGGGTTCTGGGTCGCCAGCACCATGAACGGTTGGGCGATCGGCAGGGCGCGGCCTTCCAGGGTGACCTGGCGTTCCTGCATGGCCTCGAGCAGCGCCGCCTGGGTTTTTGCCGGCGCGCGGTTGATCTCGTCGGCCAGCAGAAGGTTGGTGAAAACCGGGCCCTTGCGCAACTTGAACTGCTCGGTCTGCAAGTCGTACACCGCGTGGCCGGTGACGTCGCTGGGCATCAGGTCGGGCGTGAACTGGATGCGCGCGAACTCGCCACTGAAACAGCGCGCGAGCGCGCGCACCAGCAACGTCTTGCCCAGCCCCGGAACGCCTTCGAGCAGTACATGCCCACCCGCGATCAACGCCGTGAGCACATCGTCGACCACCGCAGCCTGGCCGACCACCGCCTTGTGCAGTTCGGTACGGATCGCCTGGGCCAACTGGCTGGCGCGTTGGCGCTGTTGGGCGGCATGGGCCTGGCCGTCGACAGGTTCGTTCTGTTCAGTCGTCAATTCTGGCGTTCTCTTAACTGTTGAGTTTGATTAGCGCTGGATAACTTGCGCAGGTGAAAACAGTCACGCTTGCATACCACGGCAACTATCCCTCACACCTGACAGCCGAGTCGTCGGCGTGACTCAGCCCATCTGGATATGCAGGTTCGGAAAGATCAATCCGGCAAAACGTGCGGGCAAACCCGCTTCCACCGTGCGGGACCTGGGCGTACTACTGACCACTATTCCCGCTTCGATCAAGCGGCCCAGTTCTTCCGTTGCGAGCCGATCCTTCAATCCTGTAAATATCTTGAATTCCGCACGCGGCATCGCGCCTTGGGTGAGAAGCGCCAACACAGCACCGGCACTGGCGGGTCGGATCCCCGCACGGCGAAGGCCAGCATCCGTCGATAGCACATGAAAGACCTGCTCGCGTAGCCTGGCTGGGTTGAGTGAGGTTGTCATATATTCAATCTGGTCGCGACAGACATCGAGCATGAACTCGATGAAGTTGAAGTAGTGGCGCTGTGAGAGTTGACCTCGCCCGTCACAGTCGCCTTCTCGAGGTCGATCAGCCAAAGCCAGGAAACGATAGTATTCATCCTGCCTTCGGGCCAAGCCACGCGACAATGACCAGAGAAACGGTTTTAGCCCGAGATGGACAAGCTGCAGATGGGTGAGCATCCGGATCACTCGACCATTGCCATCAAGGAAGGGGTGGACAAGCGCCACACGGTGATGACCCGCCAGGGCGGCGATCAATTGGCGTCGGGGGTCGTTTATACGTCCGTAGTGCAGTTGCAGATGCTCAAGCATGGGCAATACCGCAGTAGCAGCTGGGGCGACATGTGCGCCGACCTGGACCCGTTCATTCGATTCGGCCCGCAGCTTTCCTGGTTCCATCATCCGACCGTCGCTCAGGATCAGCTCCTGCGTTGAAGCGTCCTTGAACAGTCGACGGTGAATGGTCGCGATCAACCGGGGATCGAACAAGGCAGAAAAACTGTCCGCCGGGCGCATGCGAAGCAGTCGCTCCATCACCTCCTGCTGTGTCATGTGTTGCACGGCAAGCTCTTTGAGCTCCTTTCGCTGGCGTTTCGGCGTGGTGCGAGCGACCTGCAGATCAGCGATCTCGGTTCGATGCCCCTCGATCAGATTCGAATAGTAGGTATTGGTGATGCGCAGCAGGCTCGCCAGTTGCTTCGATGTCTCATCGGCGAGCCGCCCGGCAAGAAACTCTGCTTTACGCGGCAACTGATCCGCGGCCTGAATGATCGAGGCGGGAAGATTTTCCGGCAGTACTGGATCCAGGTACGTTTTCGAGGTAATCATCGTTTTGCTTCCAGCGAACGGAAACGGCTGTTTGTTTGGCAATCTCTGCGGAAATTCCTGCGGAAAGTAAAATGGCGATAATGCCCGCAGTTGCTATGTTTGGTGACAAGGTACGATAGGTTATATAGAGCTTTTTTGCGGTTTTTTTTTCGGAATCTATAAGGCATTCCTGAGAGTTTGCAAAAGGGCAACCTGGCGGCAGAACTCAGTGCTGGACATGCGCTGCGCCGGCCGGGGGCTGAGGGCCTGGCTGATGGTTCGCGTGGGTTGGCGGGTCAGGCGTGCAAGCACTTGCCATTGTTCGGCGACGACCAGCCGTTCGAAACCAGGATGAAGCTGGCGCGCCCGGCGCAACACGTCATGCTGTAACCCCTGCAACAGGTGTTGCCGACCGTGGTGGCGCAGCTGGAACGCGGCGCTGGCCTGCAGGTGTTCCAGCAACTGCCGTCGCGCCTTGGGCGCGGGTTGTTGCAACGGGCCATGCCGCACCGCCGAGCGCCAGAACCACAGCCCGATCAGGACCAGCAGCGCCACCAGGGCCTGGGGGAAATAGCGCAGCAGCAGGGTCAGCAGGTTGTCGTGCTCGATGTCGAACAGCAGCGTGACATTTGTGTCGGCATTCAGGTACCAGAGCAGCCAGGCGTTGTCGTATTGGTCGATCTGGTCGTTCTTCCACAGCTCGGCGTCAGTCAGCACAGTGATGGTGCCCAGACCGTGGTTCAGTTGCATCATGTGGGTTGCCTGTGCGCTGTTGGCCCAGGCCTGGGCGAGGTTCTGCGGGTCTTCGAGATGGAAGTCGGTGTCGAAGCCGACATAGGCCGGCGCTTCTTCATCTTCCAGATAAAGCTTGGTCAGTTCGGGGTAGCGATCCGTGATGAGTTCGGCGTCGGATTCCTCGAGGTCCTTGCTGAGGAGTTGGCGCAGACCCACGCGGTCCAGCAACAGATCGCCGCTGCTGCTGGTGCTGTCATCCCACAAGGCCTCGGCGACGAACAGCAGCCGTCCGCCGGCCCGGGTCCAGTTCATCAACTGGTCGGCCTCCCGTGGCGTCATGTCGCTCCGCTCGCCCAGCAACAACAGGCTGCGCTGGTGGGGTTCGAGGCCGGGCAGGACGTCCAGGCTGTTGGCGTGTTCGACGTCTACCCCATGCCGACGCAGGTAATGTTCCGCCGCCAGGTAGGGATTGGCCTGGGCTTCGGGGGATGGGCCGTGATCAATGGTTTCCTGGTAGGGCACGGCTTTCGTGGACAAGTAGAGGCCCACTGCACAGATCAACGCCGCAACCAGCGCCGCGACCAGCCACCCGGCGCGGCGGCTCATCGGGAAACTCCCGGACCGAACAGGCCGCGCCAGCCATCGCACAGTTCCCGTTGCAGATCGGGCGCTGGTGGACGGTGCCCGTAGGCGATGTTTTGCCAGTGCTGGGTCAGGTTTTTGCTGAAGGCCAGCAGGTCCGGCTGCTGGAGCCGTTCGACGCGTTGCAACACCTGGCCTTCCGTGTCCGCGGGTTTCAGGGGGATGGCGAATTCATGGTGCAACCGGCTGAGCAAGGCTCGATACAGCAAACCCAACGCCTCGCGAGGCGCGGTGGACCATAACTGCTCGGCGCGGCTCGCCACATCCTCCGGAAGGCTCTCTTCGCGAATATCCAGGCCGAACATCTGCACCGGCGCAGGGGGTTTCGAATGCATGCGCTGTGCTGGCCTACGGTTCGCCAGGGTCTTGAGACTATGGCGGTAATGCCAGGCCAGCCAGGCGATGGCCGTCAACAATGCCGCCCAGAGCAGCACCTGGATCAGCGCGGCAACGCCCTCGAAGCGTTTTTTTGACAGCCATTCGAACAGCGACTTGAGCCAGCCCGGTGCTCCATCGGTTTCAGCTGGCTCGGCTGCTTCGGCTGGTTTTTCGGCTTCTTCGCCGAAACGATAGCGGGTGATCGTTTCCGGATTCTTGAATGGCGGCGCTTCGAGAATCGCTTCAATGCTCTCCCGAGAGGCCTCGCTGGTCAGCGGCTGGTTGAGCAAGCGCGGGCTGTCGGGGTCGTTGTTATCCTCGGCAGCCCAGGCAGGTGGCGCCAACGGCAGCAGCGTCATTGCCAGCAGCAACAGCGCCGGGGCCATGCCGGCGAGGCGCTGGCGCAAGCGCCGGAATACCAGTTCGATGTCCCAGGCCTCGAGAATCGTGCGGCGGTTCAGATAGAGGCTGAAGCCACAGGCGACGTATACCGGTTCCCAGAAGATCAGCAGCAGTGGATACAGGAAGTTGACCAGGTGTTCGAGCCACAGCCAGTCGTGCTCGGCCACGGCGATCAGGGTCTGCCAGTCCCATTCCAGCTCGACCTGTTGCGGTATGAACAGATAGAAAAGCGCCATCAGGCCGAACCACAGCGCGGTTTCCAGATGCACGCCGATGATGGTCAGCCACTGCGCCGCGCCGCCGTTGCGCTGCAGCAGGACGCGCAAGCGTTGCTCGCGCGCCTCGCCGGCCAGGCCTTCGAGTTGCACCACCGGCATCAGGAAGCTGCGGTTCAGGCTCAGCCGTCGCCAGGTCAGGCTGGCCAGCAATTGCGGCTTGAGCAGCGCGGGCCATTGGCGCAACGCCTGTTTCAGCGTAGGCGGCTCGCCAAACAGGGCCTTGGACAAAATGAACAGGGGCAGGCGGTCGAAGGCCGGTTTCAGCCACCAGAACATGATGACTACCAGCGACGGCGAGTCCCACAGCAACAGGGTCAGCAGCGCATACACCGGCAGCGTGACGATGGCCCAACTGGTCATCAGCAGCCGTCGATGCTGCTGGCTCATCAGCACGCCGAGGTCCATGGCTTCCCAGGTGGTGCGGGGGCGGATGACAACGCTGGCGTCACTCAGGCGCATGGTGGCCTCGTCCGGCAAACAGCAGATACCCGAGCACCAGCAGCCACAACAAGGCGCCGACGATGTATTTGGTGGTGGGTGTCACCGCGCTGGAGGACCAGTAGGCCTCTACGAACGCGGCGATGAGCAGCAATAGCACCACGCCGCCGATAATCAGCACGCTCTTGCCGGCGGCGAGCCGTAACGCTTCGCCCCGGGTCAGGCGCCCCGGTGCGATCAGTGCCCAACCGAGCAACAGGCCCGCCGCGCCGGCCAGGACGATGGCGGTGAGTTCGAAGGCGCCGTGGCCGATCACGAATGACCAGAACGTTGATCCCGAACCGATCTGGGTCAGGTGCCCGGCCACCGCGCCAATGGTCAGGCCGTTGAAAAACAGGAAGAACGCGCTGCCCAGGCCAAACAGCAAGCCGCTGGCGAACGTCTGAAAGGCAATACCGATGTTGTGCATGATGTAGTAGCCGAACATGACCCAGTCTTCGCTGGCGGCCCGCTCGATCGAGCGCCCCAGGTGGCCGGCGGAAGGGTCGTACATGCCGCGTATCTGGCTGGCTTCTTCGACGCTCAGCACGCTGTAGACCAGTTCGGGGAACAGGTAGACCAGCAGCCCGATGCCGACCAGGCTACCAAGGAACATCAAGGCCGCCGCCAGCACGAATCGCCATTGCTCACGAACCAGTCGGGGGAAACCGGCCAGGATGAAGGTCGACAGGTTGGCCGAGAGCCGGCCGCGATCCCGGTAGAGTTGCTGGTGACCACGCAGGGCCAGTTGCTGCAACGCGTCTATTAAAAGGCTGCTGTAGCCCCTGGCCTGGGCCAGCGTCAGGTGGTGGCAGAGGCGTCGATAGGCATTGGGGAAGTCGCTGCTTTGCGCGACGTTGCGGCTGCGCTCCAATTGGTCGAGCTGTTGGGACAGATGGTCCCATTCCTCTTGATGACGTTTTTCGAAAAGGCTTTGTTTCATGTCGGCCCCAGCAGGCCGCGGGCGATGCCATTGAGTTCGGCCACGGCGCCGGAAGGGTGCACCTTCAGCGGCGTGGCCAGGATCGTCGCCAGTTCGGTGACCCTGGCGCCGGACAGTTCTGCCTGGCGCTCGGCGAAGCCCAGCACGGCACGTTGCTCGCTGAGGCCGAGGACAAACGGCGCTCGTATCGGCCGGGCCGATGGCAGTACGGGGCGTTTGATCGCTTGTTCGCGATAAACCACCAGGGTCCCGGCCGCCAGGTCGCCCAGGCGCTTGAACGCTGGATGCTGCAGGCAGGTAATCGCCCCGAACGCATAGCCGAAGGGCAGCATGTCGACGAAGCGCAGCAGGTTGCGGATCAGCGAGGCCGACCAGTCGACAGGCCGGCCGTCATCCTGCACCACGCGCAAACCCATGATCTGCTTGCCGGGGGAACGCCCCTGGTTCAGCACCTCGAACAGCACCATGTACCACCAGCTGATGACAAACAGCAGGATCGAGCCCAGGCCGACGCCCAGTTCGCCAAAAAACGCCAGGATCAGGAACAGCAGGCCCAGGGCCAGCCCCCGTATGCCGAGGTCGATGGCAAAGGCCAGTGCGCGAGGCATCAACCCCGCCGGGCGCAGCGGCAGGTCGATGCCCTCGGGCGTCTCGACCTGGTAACGCGTGTCCAGTGGCGCGGGCAGCGGCGCGTTCCTTTGCAATGCTGGTGTCTCGAGCATGGGCAACCTGTGAGGGGGCGGTTCGAACGTTCGATCTCGGCCCAGATGCTAGCAGTCTTCGCGCAGGCGCACGATACAACTCTGTGGGTCATTTCACGCTTCATGTAAACAACAGGGATCTTGCGGGAGGGCGCAGGCTTGCGCCTCCCTGGTATGCAAAAGTTACAGCAGCGCTGGCCGCCGGCCGGTTGCAGCGCCTAGACTTCGCCAGTCCTCAGCACAGGAACCACCCGTGACCTCCATTTTCTGGTACGACTACGAAACCACCGGCATCAATCCGCGTTGTGACCGCCCCTTGCAGGTGGCCGGGATACGTACCGATTTCGAACTCAATGAAATCGATGAACCGGTGAACCTGTACTGCCGGCCCAGCGATGACATCCTGCCCCATCCGGCCGCATGCGCGATCACCGGGATCACACCGGCATGCCTGGCGGAAAAAGGCTTGAGCGAGGCCGATTTCATGACCCGCGTCCACGCACAACTGGCCGCGCCCGGGACCTGTGGCGCTGGCTACAACACGCTGCGCTTCGATGACGAGATGACCCGCTACAGCCTTTACCGGAATTTCTTCGACCCGTACGCACGGGAATGGCAGGGCGGCAACAGTCGCTGGGACCTGATTGACCTGGTGCGGGCCGCCTATGCGTTGCGCCCCGATGGGATTGTCTGGCCGCAGGAGGAGGGGCGCGTCACCCTCAAGCTCGAACGCCTGACCGCCGCCAATGGCATCGACCATGGCCAGGCCCATGATGCGCTGTCGGATGTGCGTGCGACGATTGCCCTGGCCCGGTTGATCCGTCAGAAACAGCCCCGGCTTTACGACTGGCTGTTCCAGTTGCGCACTAAACAGAAAGTGATGGACCAGGTCCGCCTGCTACAGCCCATGGTGCACATCTCCGGGCGCTTCTCGGCGGCGCGAAACTACATCGGCGTGGTCCTGCCGCTGGCCTGGCATCCGAAGAACCGCAACGCCCTGATCGTCTGCGACCTGCATCTGGATCCTCAAGGGCTGCTGGACCATGACGCCGAAATCCTGCGCCAACGCTTGTATACCCGCCGTGAAGAGTTGCTGGAAGGAGAATTGCCCGTACCCCTCAAGCTTATTCATATCAACAAGTGCCCGGTGGTCGCGCCGCTGTCAGTCCTGCGCGACGAGGACCAGCAACGCCTGCAACTGGACATGGAGGGTTATCGGCGGCGGGCGCTGCGGCTAAGTGACGCACAGCAAGTCTGGCAGGATAAACTCCAGGCGATTTATGGTCGCGAGGATTTCACTGCGAGCGAGGACCCCGAACAACAGTTGTACGCCGGATTCATGGGTGATCGTGATCGGCGTTTGTGCGAACAAGTGCGCCAGGCGGATCCCGACCAGTTGGCGGGGGAACGTTGGCATTTCGATGATGAGCGCCTGCCGGAATTATTATTCCGATACCGGGCCCGTAACTTCCCCGACACCTTGAGCAGCGAAGAGCAGGCACGCTGGAAACTATTTTGCCAGCAGCGACTGAAATCACCGGAGTGGGGTGCGCCTAATACCCTGGAAAGTTTTGATGAGGCGATGACGCAGTGGCTGGCGCTTTCCAGCCCAATGCAGCAAGAGGTGCTGACTCAATGGCAGGGCTATAGCCAGCAATTGCGCAAACGTTTAAGCCTTTGAGTCGCCGCGCTGCCATGTAAGGAAATAAATCAGAAGTGGACAGGCAAAAAAAACGCCAGCAATCGCTGGCGTTTTTTCTGCGTCGAGAACGCTTCGAACCGCCGGAGCTTAGCCCAGCAGGGTCGCCCAGCCTTCAACCACGTCGCCGCCCCACTTGGCTTTCCACTCTTTCAGAGTCTTGTGGTTGCCACCTTTGGTTTCGATGACTTCACCGTTATGCGGGTTCTTGTATTGCTTAACTTTGCGAGCGCGCTTGGTGCCGGTAGTTTTCACAGCGCCACGCGGGGCTTTGCTCGACTTGGATTCTGGATCCAACAAGGCAATGATATCGCGCAGGGATTTGGAGTATTCACCCATCAGCGTGCGCAGTTTGCCTTCGAATTCCAGTTCTTTTTGCAGTTTGTCGTCTTTGGACAGGTCGGCCAAACGTTGTTGCAGTTCTTCAATGGCTTGTTTTGTAGCGTTGTATTCGGTGATCAGGGACATGGGGACTACCTTATGTAGGACGCTGGTGACAAGGAGACAGTGGGCTAATAGTAATCAGACAGTTTCATCAAGTAAACATTTAAGCCGTGTTTATTTAATTAATAGTGCGCTGGCTCAGAGTGAGCGCGGCGAAATAAATAATGTGATGCAGTCTTCACATCTGTTCACAGATATAGCTTGCCACGCAGGCATTGGGCAGTCCCGGTCAGCCACTGCTGGGCGCGATGTGTGATGGATACTGCAGTTTTGCTGCGCAATGGCTAGAATGGCCGCCTTTGCGAAGTTCTGGAGTTCCCCTAATGCGCACTTTTCGGCTAGTGATCGCTTGCCCGGACCGCGTCGGTATCGTTGCTAAAGTCAGTAACTTTCTGGCGTCCCATAACGGCTGGATCACTGAAGCAAGCCACCATTCGGACAATCAGAGTGGCTGGTTTTTCATGCGTCACGAGATACGCGCCGACTCGCTGCCCTTCGGCATCGAAGCCTTCCGCGAGGCATTCGCCCCGATTGCCGAAGAGTTTTCGATGGACTGGCGTATCACCGATACCGCGCAGAAAAAGCGCGTAGTGCTGATGGCCAGTCGTGAGTCCCACTGCCTGGCTGATCTGTTGCACCGCTGGCACAGCGATGAGCTCGATTGCGACATCGCCTGTGTCATTTCCAACCATGACGACTTACGCAGCATGGTGGAATGGCACGGCATCCCGTATTACCACGTACCGGTCAACCCGCAGGACAAGCACCCGGCGTTCGCCGAGGTCTCGCGGCTGGTCAAGCAGCACGATGCCGAGGTGGTGGTACTGGCCCGCTACATGCAGATCCTGCCGCCGTCGCTGTGCAGCGAATACGCGCATAAAGTCATCAACATCCATCACAGTTTCCTGCCGTCGTTCGTCGGTGCCAAGCCTTACCACCAGGCCTCGATGCGCGGTGTGAAGCTGATCGGCGCCACGTGCCACTACGTGACCGAAGAGCTGGACGCCGGCCCGATCATCGAGCAGGACGTGGTCCGTGTCAGCCACAGCGACAGCATTGAAGACATGGTGCGCTTCGGCCGCGACGTGGAAAAAATGGTCCTGGCGCGCGGCTTGCGCTATCACTTGGAAGACCGCGTACTGGTGCACGGCAACAAGACCGTGGTCTTCTGATTTGTAGTCTTCTGATTTCCTGTGGCGAGGGAGCTTGCTCCCGCTGAGGCGCGAAGCGGCTCCAAGCTTGACGACTGCTGCGCAGCCGAGCGGGAGCAAGCTCCCTCGCCACGAATCTTGAGGAGCACTCAAACCATGACCGATCCCTTGGACAAAGCCACCGCCAGAGCGCCGGCAACCGTGGGCGAGGGTTGCCTGAGTCGCTACGATCCCGAAGCGCTGGGCCCGGAAGACGGCAGCGAATTTCCCGACGCCGCCCAGCTGTGGGAAGAAATGCACAAGCAGCCTCAGGACGACCCCGAGTCCAAGGGCTGACCTGTCAGGCCTGCCGCAGCTTCATCAGCTTCTTGATCAAAGGTCGCCCGACCATCATGAAGAACACCGGTCCTCCGGCCAGCAGATAGAAGTAATACGTCACCGCCCGCCAGATCAGGATCGCTGCCGCCGCGGTGGATTTGCCCACCATCGGTGCCAGCAACGCCGCCGAGGTCAACTCCGCCGCTCCGGCGCCGCCCGGCAACAGGCTGAACTGCCCGGCGCTGAGGGAGAGCATCTGGATCAGGAAACTCCAGGCCCATTGCAGATCCGCGCCGAGTCCTTTCAAGGCCAGGTACAGCACGCTGTAGCGCAGGCCCCAATGCAGGCAGGTCAGGACGAACACCTGGAACAGCGTCTGGCGTGGCAATTTCAGAGTGTCGGTAAATGCCGCGAGGAAATTCAGGATCTTGCGTCCCCAGCGTCGACGGGTCACCGGCTTCACGCGCAAATGCCGCAACAGCCGCGCGCCCAGGAGAATCAGCCGACGATGGTAGCGGGCCACCAGCGCGCAGCAGAAGAGCCCGCCGAACAGTGAAACCGCGCTCAGCGCCAGCATCCATTCCATGCGCTGGCTGAGATTCTGGAAGAGCGCGTAAAAGAGGATGCCCAACAAGGCGCAAAGAAAAAACAGCAGGTCGCTCAGCTGATCCATGGCGAACACCGCGCTGCCATGGGCGGGGCGCACGCCGTTGCGCGCGAGCAGCGCCATCAGCGTCAGCGGCCCGCCACTGCCGCCGGGCGTCGCGCACATCGCGAACTCGGTGGACATCACCACGCCAATGCTTTTCAACCCGCCTATGCGCCCACGGTGTTCACCGAGCAGCAAGCGCAGGCGCACCGAGTTGAGGCCCCAGCAGAGTACGATCATGCCGAGCATGACCAGTAGCAAAGACAGCGGAAAGCGCTGCAGCCGCGACCACATTTCCCCGCCGCCCACGAGCATCGGGACCAATACCGCAATCAACAGGGCGGCGCCTAACCAGACCAGCCGTTTCATGCGGCACTGCTGACTGGCTGGCGCAGTGACGCCAGCCAGTCGATCTTGGTCATCGGTACGCGCCCGTCTTCAAGCAGGCGCTCCAGGGTTCGCAGCCAGTAGTCGCGGGAAAATCCGTGGCGCATGTCTACCGGGTGCAGGCCCAGGCGAATGACCGGTGCCTGGCGCCAGCGCTGTTCACGCCGATCGCTGATGACTTTCGACAGGCCTCGACGCCAGGCGCTGCGGGCGCTCCAGACCAGTCCCGGGGCATCGATCGGGGTGAACTCCGGCAAGCGGTAGAGGTGCTGGGTGTCGCTGGTATAACTCAACGGCAACTGGCGCAAGGCCTGGCGTGTGCCTTCGCTCATCAGCCAGGCCGGCGCGACGAAGCCTTCCAGCGGCCACTGGTAGCGCTGAAAGATTTCGATGCCGGCGCGAAGGCGGGCGAGGGCCGCTTCCTCGGACAGACCGTAAAACTCCCCTTCATGGGTGTAGACCCGGCGCATGAACCAGTCCTTGGGATGGCGCGCCGGCGGACCGTCATCACAGTGGTAATAACCGTGCAGCACCAGTTCATCGCCGCGTTCGACCCGGCTGTCGAGCATGCGCCGGAAGCCGGGATGCTCGTCGAGCGCGTTGGCATGGTGGAAGTCCGGCACCACCAGCCAGGTCATCGGCACCTGGCCGAGGGCGTCGACGGCTTCGACGAAGGGCTGGTAGTCGGGCCAGGTTTGCGGTGCGACATCGTGCAGCACCAGCAGCAGGCTGGATTGAGCGGTCATCGACATGGGCCTCGACTCAACCATTGGCCAGCAGCGGCATTTCTGCGCCGAGCACGCTGTAATAGTGGCCCAACAAACTGTTGACCACCGAATCCCAGGCGTAATGACGTTCTACATGCCGGCGTGCCTTTGCGCCGCGTTGCTGACAGCCTTCGGCGAACAGTTGCCGAACGGCATTGGCCATCGCCTGTGGATTGTCGGGCGCGCACAGCAGGCCACAGTCCTCATGGACGATTTCATTGAAGGCGCCTGCCGCGACCGCTACCACCGGGATGCCGCTGGCCATCGCTTCGAGGATGACCAGGCCGAAGGTTTCCTGGTCGCCTGCGTGCAGCAGCGCGTCGGCGCTGGCCATCAGTCGGGCGACCTGCGGAGCCGGGCAGAATTCGTCGATCACCGTGACGTTGTCCGGCACCACGGCAGGCATCGAAGAGCCCACCAGCAGCAGGTGATAGCGTTCGCCCAGGCGTTTCATGCATTTGAGCAACACCGGCAGGTTTTTTTCCTTGGAGCCGCGACCGGCGAAAATCAGCAGGCGCGCATCCTCGGCGATGCCCAGTTCGGCCCGCAGTTCCGGGTCGCGAGCGGCGGGATTGAAGGTCTGCAGGTCTACCCCCAACGGCTGCACGTAGACATTTCTGACTCCAAGCCCGGTGAGTTTGTCGGCCATGACCTGGCTCGGCGCGAGCACCCGGTCGAAGTTGCCATACAGTTTGCTGACATAGGCTTCGATATTGGGCGTGAACCAGCTACCCATGCGGTTGCTTACCAGCAACGGCAGGTCGGAGTGATAAAAGCCGATCACGGGCACGTCCAGCTGTCGCCGGGCATCCAGGGCGGCCCAGGCGGTGAGGTAAGGGTCGCCGACCTCGATCAGGTCGGGCTGCAAGTCGCGCAGGACATTACGCCAAGGGGCCAGGCGCAGCGGGAAGCGGTAGCCCTTGCCAAAGGGCAGCGGAGGGGCGGGAACCTTGTAGATCCCATCCTGCTCGCTCAAATGCGCGCCGGGGATCAGCAGGCTGTGGCGAATACCCGGCCGATTGCCCAGGCGCCGGTGCTTGGCATCCAGATAAGTGCGTACACCTCCGCTGGCGGGGGCGTAGAACATGGTTATGTCCGCTATATGCACGATGAACATCCCTCCGGTCTGTGTTCTCCCCTTGTTGACCCTTGGTAAGAATAGATGTTCGGTTGGGGTTGGGTGCCGTAAAGGAATGCGTTGTCGGGCACTCTTCGCGAGCAGGCTCGCTCCCACAGGGTTCTGTCCTCAACATAGGCCCAAAGTGTGGGAGCGAGCCTGCTCGCGAAGGGACCAATGCTGGTTGCAGGCTATTATTCTGCCGCTCGGGCCTTATTGCACTGGGCATGCTTTTATATAAGCGCGCAAAATGGCGTCATACCGCAAACCCACAGGTGACCAAATGCCTGATTCATCGCAACTTGTTATCGGGGCCGACCTGGCCGGCCAACCTGTCGCCCAGGCCATGCGCCTGGCCAATCGTCATGGGCTGGTGGCGGGCGCCACCGGCACCGGCAAGACCGTCACCTTGCAGCGCCTGGCCGAGATGTTCAGCGATGCCGGCGTGGCGGTGTTCGCGGCGGACATCAAGGGTGACCTGTGCGGCCTCGGCGCCGCCGGCAATCCTCAAGGCAAGATCGCCGAGCGCATCGCCGGCATGCCCTGGCTCGGCCACAAGCCCCAGGCCTATCCAGTGACCTTGTGGGATATCCACGGCCAGTCCGGTCATCCGCTGCGCACGACGTTGAGTGAAATGGGCCCGTTGTTGCTCGGCAGCCTGCTGGAGCTGACGGACAGCCAGCAAGCGGCGTTGTACGCGGCGTTCAAGGTCGCCGACCGCGAGGGCCTGTTGCTGCTCGACCTCAAGGACCTGAAGGCGCTGCTCAATCACCTTAAGGACAACCCTGAATTGCTCGGGGACGACGCGGCCCTGATGACCACCGGTTCCAGCCAGGCCTTGATGCGCCGACTGTCGACCCTGGAGCAGCAGGGCGCGGATGCCTTGTTCGGCGAACCGGCGTTGCAGCTTGAAGACATCCTGCAACCGGCCAGTGACGGCCGTGGCCGCATTCATCTGCTGGACGCCAGTCGTCTGGTCCATGAAGCGCCGAAAGTCTACGCGACGTTCCTGCTGTGGCTGCTGGCCGAGCTGTTCGAGCAACTGCCCGAGCGCGGCGATGCGGACAAACCCTTGCTGGCGTTGTTTTTCGATGAGGCACATCTGTTGTTCGCCGGCACGCCCAAGGCATTGCAAGAGCGCCTGGAACAAGTGGTACGGCTGATCCGCTCCAAGGGCGTCGGGGTGTATTTCGTCACCCAGTCGCCGGGCGATCTGCCGGACGACGTGCTCGCGCAGCTGGGGTTGCGCATCCAGCATGGCCTGCGGGCGTTCACCGCCAAGGAGCAGAAATCCCTGCGGGCGGTGGCGGACGGTTTTCGACCGAATCCGCAATTCGATGCCCTGGCGGTGCTGACCGAGCTGGGCATCGGTGAAGCGCTGGTCGGCACCTTGCAGGAAAAAGGCACGCCGGAAATAGTCCAGCGTGTGCTGGTGGCGCCGCCGCAGTCGCGCATCGGGCCGTTGACCGCGGCTGAGCGTGCCGGGCTGATCGCCAGCTCACCGTTGCAGGGGCGTTATGACAAACCCATCGACCGCGAGTCGGCCTATGAAGTGCTGATGGGGCGCAAGGGGCTGGAGCCGCAGGCGGAAGCCGCGCCAGGCAAACCGGCGGCCGAGGAGCCGAGCTTCACCGAAAAGGCCGGGGAATTTCTCGGCACCGCGGCCGGCCAGGCGCTGAAATCGGCGATGCGCCAGGCGGCCAATCAGTTGGGCCGGCAGTTGGTGCGCGGGTTGATGGGATCATTGTTGGGGGGCAGCAAGCGGCGGTAGTCAATCGAGACCGAGTCGCTGCCATCGCGAGCAAGCTCGCTCCCACAGGAGATCTTTTGTGTGACCTCTGTTTTGTGCACTGCGTAGATTCACTGTGGGAGCGAGCCTGCTCGCGAAGGCTATTCAACAGGCGAAAAAAATCTCAATCCTTGGGCCGCGCATGCGCCGCCAATCGCTCCAGCGCTGCCCGCAGGTTGGGGTCGCTGATGCCATCGGCCGTGGCCTGGATGGTGGCGGCGGCGTCGGTGGACAGATCCAGCGTATGACCCTTGGCGCCGACTTGCACCGTGGGTGGCTGGACCTTGAACAGGATTCGCGTCAGATTGGCGAACTCCTCGAATGCCTGCAATTGGCGCAGCAGGCGCTTTTGCTGGTAGCGCAGGCGCGTGGCCCAATGACCATCGGTGACGATCAGCAACAAACTGCCTTCGCGCCAGGACGCTACGTGACAATGCTCGCGCGCAGCGGGCTGTAGCTGGCTGTCGAGCAGGCGTTGCAAGTGCCCCAGGCGTCTGGCGTGGCCGAAGATGGCTTTCAGCGGCTTGGCTTCGCGCAGCAGAACGGCGGGCGCCTTGGCTGGAAGAGGGCGAAAGGCCATGGTTGATTACCGCAAGTGACAAAGGCGCCATGGTAGCAGAAAGCGCCGGATACGCCCGAGCCCTGCCGCCCGGCGGCTTTTACTCGCATAATCAATGATTAACTTCTGCGTTTTGTGGGTTGAAGTTCACGCAAAAGCCCTTATTTTAGGGAGGCCCCGTCACAGCGCTGTGCCAGCATCGTGGAATAACGCCACTTTCCTCTCCATCGTTTCCGGGTAGAATGCTCGTTCGCATGCGGCCATGAGGGCTGCACGGGCGACTCATGGGGCCGCCCTCCATCCCTTTAGTGTGGAAGATCCTGCCGATATGTTTGCGCCTTTGTTAAAGAAACTTTTTGGAAGCAAGAACGAGCGTGAAGTCAAACGCATGCTCAAGACGGTACAGATCGTCAATGCCTTCGAAGAGCAAATGGTGGCCCTTTCGGACGATCAGTTACGCGCCAAGACCGCCGAATTCAAGGACCGCATCGCCAAGGGCGAGACCCTTGACCAGATCCTGCCCGAAGCTTTCGCGGTCTGCCGTGAAGCCGGCAAGCGAGTCATGGGCATGCGCCACTTCGACGTCCAGTTGATCGGCGGCATGACCTTGCACGAAGGCAAGATCGCCGAAATGCGCACCGGTGAGGGCAAGACCCTGGTGGCGACCCTGGCGGTGTATCTCAACGCATTGTCCGGCAAGGGCGTGCACGTGGTGACGGTCAACGACTACCTGGCCCGCCGCGACGCCAACTGGATGCGCCCGCTCTATGAATTCCTCGGCCTGACGGTCGGCGTGGTCACGCCGTTCCAGCCGCCGGAAGAGAAGCGCGCCGCCTACGCCTCGGACATCACCTACGGCACCAACAACGAATTCGGTTTCGACTACCTGCGCGACAACATGGCGTTCAGCATGGAAGAAAAATTCCAGCGCGAACTCAACTTTGCCGTGATCGACGAAGTCGACTCCATCCTCATCGACGAAGCCCGTACGCCGCTGATCATTTCCGGCCAGGCCGAAGACAGCTCCAAGCTGTACATCGAGATCAACAAGCTGATCCCGCAGCTCCAGCTGCACGTCGAAGAAGTCGAAGGCGAAGTGACCCAGCCCGGCCACTACACCGTCGACGAGAAGACCCGTCAGGTCGAGCTCAACGAATCCGGTCACCAGTTCATCGAAGAGATGCTGACCCGCGTCGGCCTGCTGGCTGAAGGCGAAAGCCTCTACTCGGCCCATAACCTGGGCCTGCTGACCCACGTCTACGCCGGCCTGCGTGCCCACAAGCTGTTCCATCGCAACGTCGAATACATCGTCCAGGACGGCCAGGTCGTACTGGTTGACGAACACACCGGCCGCACCATGCCGGGCCGTCGCCTGTCCGAAGGCCTGCACCAGGCCATCGAAGCGAAGGAAGGCCTGAACATCCAGGCCGAGAGCCAGACCCTGGCCTCGACCACGTTCCAGAACTACTTCCGCCTGTACAACAAACTGTCCGGCATGACCGGTACGGCCGACACCGAAGCGTTCGAATTCCACCAGATCTATGGCCTGCAAGTGGTGGTGATTCCGCCGAACAAGCCGCTGGCGCGCAAGGACTACAACGACCTGGTGTTCCTGACCGCCGAAGAGAAATACGCGGCGATCATCAACGACATCAAGGAAGGCATGGCCCAGGGCCGTCCGATCCTGGTGGGTACCGCCACCATCGAGACCTCCGAGCACATGTCCGCCTTGCTCGCCAAGGAAGGTATCGAGCACAAGGTCCTCAACGCCAAGTTCCACGAGAAGGAAGCCGAGATCATCGCCCAGGCCGGTCGCCCGGGTGCGTTGACCATCGCCACCAACATGGCCGGCCGTGGTACCGACATCTTGCTGGGCGGCAACTGGGAAGTCGAAGTGGCTTCGCTGGAAAACCCGACCCCCGAGCAGATCGCGCAGATCAAGGCCGACTGGCAGAAGCGTCACCAGCAGGTGCTGGAGTCCGGTGGCCTGCAAGTGATCGCGTCCGAGCGTCACGAGTCGCGCCGTATCGACAACCAGTTGCGTGGCCGTGCCGGTCGCCAGGGGGACGCTGGCTCCAGCCGCTTCTACCTGTCGCTGGAAGACAGCCTGATGCGTATCTTCGCCTCTGATCGGGTGAAGAATTTCATGAAGGCCCTGGGCATGCAGCCGGGCGAGGCGATCGAGCACCGCATGGTGACCAACGCCATCGAGAAGGCCCAGCGCAAGGTCGAGGGCCGCAACTTCGACATCCGCAAGCAGTTGCTGGAGTTCGACGACGTCAACAACGAGCAGCGCAAAGTGATCTATCACATGCGCAACAGCCTGTTGGCCGCCGACGACATTGGCGAAACCATCGCCGATTTCCGCCGCGAAGTGCTCGACGCCACTGTCAGCGCACACATTCCGCCGCAGTCGCTGCCGGAGCAGTGGGACGTTGCTGGCCTGGAAGCCTCCCTGCGCAGTGATTTCGGCGTGTCGCTGCCGATCCAGCAGTGGCTCGACGAAGACGATCACCTCTACGAAGAAACCCTGCGCGAGAAACTTCTGACCGAACTGATCGCCGCGTACAACGAAAAAGAAGACCAGGCCGGCGCCGAAGCGCTGCGCTCGTTCGAGAAGCAGATCGTGCTGCGGGTGCTGGACGACCTGTGGAAAGACCATCTGTCGACCATGGATCACCTGCGCCACGGTATCCACCTGCGTGGCTACGCCCAGAAGAATCCGAAGCAGGAATACAAGCGCGAGTCCTACACGCTGTTCTCCGAGCTGCTGGATTCGATCAAGCGCGACTCGATCCGGGTCCTGTCCCACGTTCAGGTTCGCCGCGAAGATCCGGTCGAAGAAGAAGCCCGCCTGCGCCAGGAGGCCGAAGCCTTGGCCGCGCGTATGCAGTTCGAGCACGCCGAAGCTCCGGGCCTGGAAGTGGTCCAGGCAATGGAAGAGGGCGTCGATGTGGACGTGGCCCTGGCCACCGCACCGGTACGCAACGAGCAGAAACTGGGCCGAAACGAGCTGTGCTATTGCGGCTCGGGCAAGAAATACAAGCATTGCCACGGGCAGATCCAATAAACCCGTTTCAACGCTGAGCGACCCGCGCCGCGACAAGAGTCTCTTGTCGCGGCGTTTTGCCATTTGATTCGCCGTCTTGATGAAGGCGGTGCTGGAATAATTTTATAAGGAGCGCATTCATGGCTGTTGGTCTTGGTCCGTTGCCAACGTTGCACCCGGTTGCCGGTTTTGAACTTGGTATCGCCTCGGCGGGCATCAAGCGTCCCGGGCGCAAGGATGTGGTGGTCATGCGTTGCGCCGAGGGCTCGACGGTGGCCGGCGTGTTCACGCTCAATGCGTTTTGCGCCGCGCCGGTGATCCTGGCCAAGCAACGCGTGCAAGGGCCGGTGCGTTACCTGCTGACCAACACCGGCAATGCCAACGCCGGCACCGGCGCGCCAGGCCTGGCCGCCGCCGAGCGCACCTGCGCCAGGCTGGCTGAACTGACCGGTGTCGACGCCAGCCAGGTGCTGCCGTACTCCACCGGCGTAATCGGCGAACCGTTGCCGGTCGAAAAAATAGAAGGCGCGCTGCAAGCCGCCCTCGATGACCTCTCGGAAAACAACTGGGCCGCGGCCGCCACCGGCATCATGACCACCGACACCTTGCCCAAGGGTGCGAGCCGCCAGTTCCAGCACGACGGCGTGACCGTGACCGTGACCGGCATCAGCAAAGGCGCCGGCATGATCCGCCCGAACATGGCGACCATGCTCGGTTACATCGCCACCGACGCCAAGGTCTCCCGCCAGGTGTTGCAGGACCTGATGCTCGACGGCGCCAACAAGTCCTTCAACCGCATCACCATCGACGGCGACACCTCGACCAACGACTGCTGCATGCTGATCGCCACCGGCAAGGCCAACCTGCCGGAGATCACCGAAGCCAGCGGTGCGCTGTTCGCGGCGCTGAAGAAGGCAGTGTTCGAGGTGTGCATGGAAGTGGCCCAGGCCATCGTCCGCGACGGCGAAGGCGCGACCAAGTTCGTTACCGTACAGGTCAACGGTGGTGATAATCACCAGGAATGCCTGGACGTCGGTTATACCGTGGCGCATTCGCCGCTGATCAAGACCGCACTGTTTGCTTCCGACCCGAACTGGGGTCGTATTCTCGCCGCTGTCGGCCGCGCCGGGGTGCCTGAACTGGACGTGAGCAAGATCGACGTATTCCTCGGTGAGGTCTGCATCGCCAGCCAGGGCGCCCGGGCGACGACCTACACCGAGGCGCAGGGCGCGGCGGTGATGCAGCAGGAGGAAATCACCATCCGCATCGAGCTGGGGCGTGGCGATTGCAGCGAAACGATCTGGACCACCGATCTGTCCCACGAGTACGTCAAGATCAACGCCGAGTATCGGACTTAAAACCGAGTCGTTCCATTCGCGAGCAGGCTCGCTCCCACAGGGATTCTGTGAGCGCCGCAGATTCAGTGTAGGAGCGAGCTTGCTCGCGATGGCGGCAGTACAAACACCCCCAGAACCACAAGAAAGGAATCCAAATGAGCCTGCACCTGATCATCGGCGATAAACGAGCTTCATCCTGGTCCCTGCGGGGCGCGCTGGCCCTGTCGTTGACCGGCGCGAAGTACACCGAAGAACTGGTCAGGCTCGGCCAGCCCGACACCCGCGAAAAACTGCTGAAGTATTCGGCCACGGCCAAGGTCCCGCTGCTCAAGACCGAGTTCGGCGTGATCGCCGACTCCCTGGCCATTGCCGAGTACCTGGCCGAGCAGTTCCCCGAGGCCGGTCTCTGGCCCAAGGATGTAGCGGCACGGGCCCAGGCTCGTTCGGCCTGTGCGCAGATGCACAGTGGCTTCTTCGCTATCCGCACCCACATGCCGTTCGACCTGGGCCGCGATGCGCCGTTGTCACCGATGCCGGCGGATGTGCAGGCGGAAATCCAGCGGATGTTGGCGTTGTGGGCAGAGTGCCGCGCGGCGGCTACCGAAGCCGGTCCCTATCTGTTTGGTACCCTGAGCCTGGCCGACGTATTTTTTGCGCCGATTGCCGTGCGCTTGCGCACCTACCAAGTGGAACTGCCGGAAGTCGACGCGGCCTACGTTGAAACCCTTTATCAATGGCCGGCCTTCAAAGCATGGCAACAGGCTGGCCTGGAGGAAATCGCCCGGTGAAACGCGTACATGTAGCGGCGGCAGTCATTCGCGACGCCGCCGGCAGGATCCTGATTGCCCGCCGGGCCGATTCCCAGCACCAAGGCGGCCTGTGGGAATTTCCGGGGGGCAAGGTCGAGGCCGATGAGTCGGTCGAAGCGGCCCTGGCCCGGGAGCTTCTCGAAGAGTTGGGCATTGTCGTCAGCGCGGCCCGGCCACTGATCAAGGTGCGCCACGATTATCCGGACAAGCAGGTGTTGCTGGATGTCTGGGAAGTCTCGGCGTTCAACGGCGAGCCCCATGGCGCCGAAGGCCAGCCGCTCGCCTGGGTGACGGCCCGTGAATTGACGAACTACGAGTTTCCAGCGGCCAATCAGTCGATCGTCGCGGCGGCCCGTTTGCCGGGCGAGTACCTGATCACCCCTGAAGGCCTTGAAACGCCCGCCTTGCTGCGTGGCATTCAAAAGGCTGTCGCTGGCGGGATCAAGCTGCTGCAACTGCGCGCCCCCAACGGTTACGACCCGCAATACCGTGACCTGGCGGTGGACGCGATGGGGCTGTGTGCCGGCAAGGCGCAATTGATGCTCAAGGGCCCGTTCGAATGGTTGGGTGACTTTCCGTCTGCCGGCTGGCATATCACCGCCGCGCAACTGCGCAAGCATGCGGCGGCGGGTCGGCCGTTCGGCACCGATCGCTGGTTGGCGGCCTCGTGCCACAACGCCGAGGAACTCTCCCTGGCTCAGCAGATGGGCGTGGATTTCGTGACGTTGTCACCCGTGCAACCGACCCAGACCCATCCCGATGCGCAGCCATTGGGGTGGGAAGAGGCTGCGCGACTGATCGAGGGGTTCGACCGACCGGTGTATCTGTTGGGCGGGGTAGGCCCCGATCAGCGGCAGAAAGCCTGGGAAGCCGGGGCGCAAGGGGTGGCGGGGATTCGGGCGTTCTGGCCTGACGCTTGATTCTGTGGGTGTGTCTGCTGGCCGCTTCGCGAGCAGGCTCGCTCCCACACTGGATTTCGGCGTTCACAAAACCTCTGTGGGAGCGAGCCTGCTCGCGAAGAGGCCCTGACAGGCGCCTATGCTTCAACTCTCAGGCTTTGCCGCCGCCTCCCAAAGCACTTCCGCCACACCCTGGCGCCGGGCGATGACCCGCGCCGCCACGAACAGCAGGTCCGACAACCGATTGATATACGCCAGCCCCGGCCCGGCCAGTGGTTCCACCGCGTTCAATTGCTGGCAACGGCGCTCGGCGCTACGGGCCAGGCTGCGACACACATGGGCCTGGGCGATCAGGGTCGAGCCGCCGGGCAGGATGAAATTCTCCAGCGGCCCCAACTCTTCATTCCACACATCGATGGCCGCTTCCAGGCGCGCCACTTCTGCGTCGTTCAGGGCCTGATAGGCCGGCATCGCCAGCTCGCCGCCGAGGTCGAACAGCCGATGCTGACAAGGCGTCAGCACCTCGGTTACTTCCTTCAACGCCGGGTAGCGTTCTGTTTCGGCGGCAAGCCCGGCCAGCAACAAGCCCAATTGGCTGTTCAGCGTATCCACTTCGCCGATGGCCTCGATCCGCGGATGATCCTTCGCCACCCGGCGACCATCGCCCAGCCCGGTTTCACCTTTGTCGCCGGTGCGGGTGTAAATCTTCGACAGACGAAAACCCATATTCAGCGCTCCACTTGCTTGTGTTCTTGCGCCACCATGGAAGTGCCCGCCAGCGGCAGGCGCAGGGTGAAGCAAGTGCCTTGGCCCGGCGCTGATTGCACTTCCATCTGGCCCTTGTGGTTGTTGGTGATGATGAAATACGACACCGACAGTCCGAGCCCGGTGCCCTGGCCGATCTCCTTGGTGGTAAAGAATGGCTCGAAGGTACGCTTGCGCACGTTCTCGCTCATGCCGATGCCGTTGTCCTCGACCTGGATTTCCGCCCACGGCGGATTCAGCCGTGTACGCAGGATGATACGGCCGGGCTCGCTGTCGTCCTGGCGTTGATGGATGGCCTGGGCGGCGTTTTTCAACAGGTTGAGCAATACCTGCTCCAGTTCGTTGGCGGTGCCTGGCACCGGGCCGAGGTTCGGGTCGAACTGGCGGATGATCGCCTGGCCCTTGAAGTCGAAACCGATCGCCAGGTCGAAGTCGTTACCGGCAATCTCCACGGCCTGGTCGATCAGTGCCGGCAGGTCGCAAGGCGCCATCTGCCTTGTGCTACGGCGGCTGAAGCTGAGCATGTGGGTGACGATTTTCGCTGCCCGGGCGCCGGCCTGCTGGATGCCATCGAGCAACTGCGGGATCTCCCGGCTTTCCAGGTAGCGGTTGATCACCGGTAAATCGATCCCCAACTGCTCGGCCTGCTCAAGGTTCTTCGGCAATTCCGCAGACAGGCGTCGGCGGATATTCTGCACGTTGTGCAGGATCGCCCCCAGCGGATTGTTGATCTCATGGGCCATGCCCGCCGCGAGGCCGCCTACCGAGAGCATTTTTTCCGATTGCACCATCATTTCCTCCAGCGACAGGCGCTGGGTGATGTCATCGATGCGGATCACCACGCCGCGCCCGGCGCCGCCCATCAGCGGATAGAAGGTCAGGGCGTAGTGCCGGGCTTCATCGTCCTTGGTCCAGGTGACGCGCTCGATCTTGGCGACCGTGTGTTGTTCGACCGTCTGCTTGAGCTGCGGCAGGTACGGCTTGAGCGGCTCGAAGGCGAGGAAAATCGGCTGGTTCAGCGCCTCGTCCAGCCGGGTGCCGGAAAGCGCGCTGGCCTCCTGGTTCCATTGCGTGACATAGAGCTGCTCGTCGAGGGCTATCAGCGCCGACGGCATGGAGTCGATGATGCTGTTGAGGTAGTTCTGGAAGCCGGTGAGTTTTTTCTCGATCTTGCTGCGCACCTGGACTTCCAACTCCAGCTTGCGGTTGGTGTGGCGGGTTTCTTCCGCCAGGCCCTGGGCCTGGTCATAAGCTGCCTGGGAATCGTCGCGGGCGCGCTTGAGCTGCTGCTCCCGGGCTTCGATCCGCGACAGCATGGTGTTGAACGCCTCGGCCAGGCTGCCGATTTCGTCGTGGTTGCCCCGGGCGGCGCGCAGGGAATAGTTTTCTTCGCGGGTGACCTGGCGCGATAACTCTTCGAGCTGATGGATCGGCTGGGTGATCAGCCGCTTGATCTGCTGGGCAATGACCAGCCACAGCAGCACGCTGAAAATCAGGATGCCCAGGCTGGCGGTCAGGGTACCGGTGTAGAAGGCGGTGGGCAGTTCGCTGCTGGCGACCAGCAGGAGATGGCCGGGCGCCGTACCGGGACGGGGCAGGGTAATGACCTGGTTGCTACGAAACTCCCCGGCCTGCCAGGCCTGCATATGACGGAAATGGTCCGGCAACTTGAGCTTCTCGCCCTGCTGCAACTGGGCCAGGCGTTCGCCGTCGCCGTCATACAGTGCCGCTGCCCGCAGGGGCGCATAGCTGTTGAGCTCATCGAGCAGGCGCTTGGCGCTTTGCGGCGATTGCAACGCATCGGAGATCAGACTCGGGTTGGCTACCAGTCGGCCGATGGTCTGCAAGGCCTGGGGCGCCATGCTTTCCTGGGAAATGTAATAGGCCGCGCTGATGAAGGTCAGGTTGGCCACCAGCAGAACCGTGGTCAACAATACCAACAGGGCCGCCAGCAGTTTCTGGCCGACCGGGAGATTTTCGAGGCGCTGGCGCAATGGCATCTGACTCGTCGCTGAAAGGGAACACGAGGGCCAGCGTAGCCGCTGCTCAGTCGCTGGGCAATCCGAGGTTGTCCAAGTGGGCAATCAGGCGCTGGCGCATCTGTTCGAGATGGGGCACAGCAACGTCATGGCGCCGCGCGACGGCGCAGGCATGGCCGAGCAGATAGCTGATTTCGGTACGCCGTCGGTTGGCAACGTCCTGGTACATGGAGGAATAGTTGGCGGCTGTGGCCTGGATTACCCGTTCCACCTCCGACTGTAAATCCTCGGCCGCCGCCGGCTGGCCGCAGCGTTCGAGCAGATCGGCGAGCTCCGCGCACAAGGTCGCCACTTCGCAGTGGTGTTCCTGCAAGCCACCGTTCTTGCATTGATGCAGTACCGTCAACGGGTTGATTGCACAGTTGAGCGCCAGTTTGCGCCAGAGGCGGGTGAGGATGTCGGCGCTCCACTCGTGGGGAATGCCGGCCATGCCCAGGTCATCCAGCCAGACCGGCGCCACCGGCTGGGCGGGGTCGCCCAGCCAGGTGTAGCCGTGGCCGGCGAACACCACGCGCCAGTCACCGTCGCGAAACGCCCCTTCGGTGCTGGAGGCGCTGATACAGCGGGCCTGGGGGATGCGGTTCGCCACGGCGTCCTGGCTGCCGAGGCCGTTCTGCAGCAGGATCAGTTCGCTCTCGCCATCCAGGCGATGGGCGACCGAGGCCACGGCCGCCTCCGCGTCATAGGCCTTGCAGGCCAGCAGCAAGCGTTTTATCGGTTCGAGGCCCTGCGCGGTTTCGCCTGGCACCGGGTAACACTGCGCCTGGCCTTGTTCCACCAGCGTCAGCCCTCCGGCCTCCCGGTAAGCCTGCAGCCGCTGTTCATTGCGCAACACCAGCCGCACCGGCAGGCCGGCCCGGGCCAGGCGCGTCGCCCACAAGGTGCCGAGGCTGCCGGCGCCCAGGACGTGCCAGGTGGTGGACATCAGTTTTTTACTCGGTTTGGCGCAGGCATCTGAGGCGCTCGCGGTAACGACGGGAAAAGACCCGTTATAATGAGCCCGATTTCAACCACAAGCCAAGTGCGCGCCTTTGTCATGAGCGCGCCTTTTTATTTGGAGAACACTACATGCCGTCATTCGACGTGGTATCCGAACTGGACAAGCACGAAGTCACCAACGCCGTTGAAAACGCCGTCAAGGAACTCGACCGTCGGTATGACCTCAAGGGCAAGGGCAGTTTCGAGTTCAAGGAAAAGGACCTGACCGTCAACCTGACCGCCGAGGCCGATTTCCAGCTCGAGGCGATGATCGAGATCCTCAAGCTGGCGCTGGTCAAGCGCAAGATCGACGTGCAATGCCTTGAAGTCAAGGACGCCTACGCCTCCGGCAAGCTGATGAAGCAGGAAGCCGTGCTCAAGGAAGGCATCGACAAGGAACTGGCCAAGAAAATCGTCGCTCATATCAAGGACGCCAAGCTCAAGGTCCAGGCCGCCATCCAGGGCGAGCAGGTGCGCGTCACCGGCAAGAAGCGTGACGACCTGCAAGAAGCCATCGCCGCGCTGCGGGGCAAGGAATTCGGCATGCCGCTGCAGTTCAACAACTTCCGCGACTGACCCCTCGGTTATAGGGAAACACTGTGGCGAGGGAGCTTGCTCCCGCTGGGCTGCGTAGCGGCCCCTTTGGTGGGTGCTGCGCCCCCAAGCGGGAGCAAGCTCCCTCGCCACAAATGCCGCGTACAACAGGAACAAAGGAGAATTAGATGGACTTGAACGCTGAAGTAGACCACCTGGTCAAGGCCTCCCAGGCCTGGATACCGATGATCATGGAGTACGGCAGCCGCGTGTTGCTGGCAATTGTCACCCTGGCCATCGGCTGGTGGCTGATCAACAAGGTCACCCAGAAGCTTGGGGCGCTGCTGGCCCTGCGTAACGCCGACCTCGCGCTGCAAGGGTTTATCAGTACCCTGGCAAACATCATTCTGAAGATCCTGCTGATCGTCAGCGTCGCCTCGATGATCGGTGTGGAAACCACATCCTTCGTTGCGGCCATCGGTGCGGCTGGCCTGGCGATTGGCCTGGCTTTGCAAGGCAGCCTGGCGAACTTCGCCGGCGGCGTGCTGATCCTGCTGTTTCGTCCGTTTCGCATCGGTGACTGGATCGAGGCCCAAGGCGTAGCCGGAACGGTCGACAGCATCCAGATCTTCCACACAGTCCTGCGTACCGGTGACAACAAGACGGTCATCGTGCCCAACGGCAACCTGTCGAACGGCATCATTACCAACACCAATCGCCAGCCGACCCGCAAAGTGGTGTTCGACGTGGGCGTGGATTACCAGGCTGACCTGCAAAAGGCTCGGGAAGTGTTACTGGAATTGGCCAAGGATGAACGTGTGTTGACCGATCCTGCACCTGAGGCGGTGATTTCCACCTTGGGCGACAGCTCGATCACTGTTTCGCTGCGCATCTGGGTGAAGACGGCGGACTACTGGAACGTGATGTTCATGCTCAATGAACAGGCGCGCGACCGCTTGAAAGATGCCGGTATCGATATTCCGTTTCCACAGCGGGTGATCCGGGTGGTTCAGGAGTCTGCATCGGCCTGATCGATTTGATTTTCCGGTCAAGCTTCAGCGCAATAAAAAAGACCCATCCGAAGATGGGTCTTTTTTTGATTACCGCAAACTGACTTTCGGCAATTACAGAACCGAAATCGGGTAGTCGACGATCAGGCGGAACTCTTTGATGTCGCCTTCACCTTCGTCAGCGTTAGCGTAGTGCCAGGCTTGACGAACACGGAAGGAAAGATCTTTTGCCGGGCCAGACTGAACAACGTACTTGGCTTCGAAGTTGGTTTCGTTGTGCTTGCCGTCTTCACCGTACAGACCAGCGTAAGGGCTGCCTGCAGGAGTGTTGGTACCGTCGATGTCCCAACCTTTGACGTAACGGGTCATGAAGCTCAGACCAGGAACACCGTACTCAGCCATCTTGATGTCGTAACGGATCTGGGCAGATTTCTCGTTAGGCGCGTTGAAGTCGGAGTATTGGATAGAGTTGGCGAGGAAGATCGAGTCGCCACCACGGTTGTTGGTACCTACACCGATGTAGTCGAACGGGGTGTCGCCGTTGACCTTCTGGAAGGCAACAGTAACGGTGTGCGCTTTCAGGAACGAGAACGCCGCTGCCAGGGAGAAGGTGGTGTTGCTGATGTCACCGGCCTTGGCGCTGCCAGTGTCGGTGGTACGGTAGATGTTACCGTCCAGGTTCAGCGACTGATCGCCACCCATTGGGATGGTGTAGTTCAGGTTGCCGTAGTACTGGTTCCAGATATCTTCCAGCTGGGCGCCGTAGACCGATGCGCTCAGGTTTTCGCTGATGGCATATTTGCCGCCTGCGTAGTCGATGGAGCTGGCTTCCACGCCAGCGTAGGTAGCCCACAGGCCGCCATCACGTGCGTTACGGTCCTGGCTGGTACCCGAGTAGAAGTGACCGGCTTCGAGGTCAAGGTCTTTGACTTCGCTGCTCTGCAGCTGGAAACCGCTGGCAGTCTGAGGCAGGACACGGGAGCCGCCAATCGCGAACACTGGCGCGGTGCTTGGCTGCATGTCACCGATTTTCAGCTCGGTCTTGGATACGCGGAACTTGATGGCTGCGCCGGCTTTGCCCTGGCTGTCGTTGACTTCGCCATCGGCGTCGCGGCTCATGTTGCCGGTGCCGCCAGTGCCGTCACCGCCGTCCAGTTTCAAAGCCAGGTAACCGAATGCATCTACGCCGACGCCTACGGTGCCTTGGGTGTAGCCGGAGCTGAGGTTGCCCCAGATGCCTTGGGTCCAGTCTTTCTGATCGGTAGCGCCATCTTTCCTATCACGGTTGAAGTAATAGTTGCGCAGCAGCAAATCGAACTTGGCGTCTTCAACAAAGCCTTTGGCTTCAGACTGGTCACTTACGAAAGGTGCGGCCGTAGCCATTTGAGTACTGGCTGCTGCAGCAACGGCCAGTGCGATCATGCTCCACTTCATCACGCGCATCGTGATTTGCTCCTTTGGTTTTAAGAGTACTGCCGTCCCACCTGTTTTTTTATCTGGGCGGCTCTTTCTTTTTGTATCGGCGCAAACTTATATCACGCCGACATTCTTTGGCGACACTTGCCCATTCAACCTTTCAGCTTCTTTACGACCATGTCGCCAATGGCTCGATCCATGTCGCATTTCAGCTGAACCGAGGCGTCCGAACTGACAACTTCAGAGTTGTTCTATTGGGTCCGCCATCGGTGTAAAGAGTCCCTGATTATTACGCTTGATGCTCCTGAGGGCAGCCTTGCCACTTTAATTTTCGAGCCTGCAGGTTTCGCTTCCGACGCTACCCGGTAGACGATGTTGGGATGAATGCAACAAGCATGCACAAATCCGGTTTTCTTTTACATTTTTTTCACATTTTAGCTGCGGTTGCGGTGAAACCTCATGAAACCGGGCTCCAAAGGCCTTGTTTTAAATGGGGTTGACTGCTGGACAGCTGCCATGTTTGAAGCGGGTAAACCGCGCCGGACAACCAAAAACGTTACCGGTTCACCCCTTCGGTGGGTAAAACGCGGATGCTTCGTGCACAGAGCGTAGACGCATTGTGCTGTTTTGGTGCAAAAAATCTTTCAGCTGTACGAAAACCGCACAGGGCTGGTGTCTGCCCAGCTCGAGGTGCGCCGTTAAAGTACCGGTGCGCGGTATTGGTGCGCAAAGACGGTGCGCAGTGAACGTTCCGGCATTCACAGGTATGCTGGCCTCCTGTGCTCGGGCGGGCCTGCGGGCTGCCAGCTCGATCGCAATCGATTAATGAGCGAGGAGTACGCGCGGTGTTTGCCCTAGATCCACGACTGCAACAAGACACATTGCCTATCGGCGATTTCCCGCTGTGCCGTTTGCTGTTGTCCAATGATTCCAATTACCCGTGGTTCATCCTCGTGCCGCGCCGGGAAAATATCAGTGAATTGTTTCAATTGGATGACGCCGATCAACAACAGTTGTGGAAAGAAACCACGGCACTGGCTGAAACCCTCAAGGACTCGTTCGATGCCGACAAATTGAATGTTGCAACCTTGGGTAACGTTGTCAGTCAATTGCACATGCATGTGATCGTGCGCAAGCGAGAGGATGCCGCATGGCCTGCGCCGGTGTGGGGCAAACTTCCGGCACAGCCTTATGCTGCCGAGCAGGTGAGCGTCATTCGTGAACGCTTGCGAGCGGTCCTGACCGATGATTTCAAGTTCCTGGAGGGCTGAACCATGAACCTTGAAGAGCGTGTAACCGACCTTGAAAGCCGCCTGGCGTTTCAGGACGACACCATCCAGGCGTTGAACGACGTGCTGGTGGAGCAGCAGCGAGTCGTCGAGCGTCTGCAGCTGCAGATGGCGGCGTTGCTCAAGCGCCAGGAGGAAATGGCCGGCCAGTTCGAGTCCTTTGAGGAAGAAGCGCCGCCACCGCATTACTGACCGGGGCCGAACGGCAGGCAATAAAAAACCGCGAGCAGCCTGGCTGCATCGCGGTTTTTTTACGCCTGGATCAGCGGCGCGGCAGCGCGGCGATCACATCTTCGGCCTGCAGGCCTTTGTCACGGTGCATGACGGAAAACTCCACGCGCTGGCCTTCGACCAGGACGCGATGGCCTTCGCCACGAATGGCCCGGAAATGCACAAAAATGTCATCGCCGGAGTCGCGGGAGATGAAACCGAACCCCTTCGAGGTGTTGAACCACTTCACGGTACCGGTATCACGGTTGGACATGTCGTAGTTCTGCGGTGCGGCGGTCGGCGACGACTTCTTGTAGAAGCTGACGGCCAGGTGCAGCAACACAGCGAGCAACGCGGCGGCCAGGCTGGAAAGAATGGCGGGTTGGCCGCCGATTTCCGGCATGGGCGCCAGCAGGGTCAGGGTTTGCAAGGCGACGGCCAGCACCAGCAGGGCGCTGACAAGGTTTTGCAGTTGATGACGTGGACCTTTGTTCCAGTAAGGGATGACGGGTGCCAGGGTCAGGTTGAGCAGGCCGAAAAAGGCCAGGTACAACGCGTCGGGATGTTGCAGGTAAGGTGTGGCTTCGGAACCCAGGCTAGGGATGAAGGACAGCAGCAGGGCAGCTGCGCCCATTAGCAAGTGGACGATTTTCAACATTTTGATTGGCTCACGGTTAAGACAGATCACAAGGAAGAGCTGGTCGGGGGCGGTTCGCTTCAGAACAATGAGAGGCGTAGGAACACGTACCCGAATCAGCCTATGCACGACGCCGGAAAAATAGGCGTAGCGACACACTGCCTATTTAACAGCAAAGCCCCGGCCTTCTCAAACTCGTTACGGGCCCGTGACACGCTGTTCGTCGGCCGAAAAGCGCCGGCGGGGCGCTTGGAGAGGGTCGGCAAAGGAGCTTGAATTTTCCGCTGCGCCGGAACCCTCCGCCATCCCGGCTTGTCGGTTCAGGAGGGCTGGCGATTAGTCGCAGGCTACAGATGGCGACACCCGCTAGAGTGCAATGGCCGCTGTCGAATTCATCACCGTCAGGAGATCAAACACATGGCAATTGATATCGGTATCAGCGAAGAAGATCGCAAGTCCATCGTCGACGGGCTTTCGCGCCTGTTGTCGGACACCTACGTGCTTTACCTCAAGACCCACAATTTCCATTGGAACGTCACCGGGCCGATGTTCCGGACCCTGCACTTGATGTTCGAGGAGCAGTACAACGAGCTGGCGCTGGCGGTGGACCTGATCGCCGAGCGAATCCGTGCCCTGGGCTTTCCGGCGCCGGGTGCCTACTCAGTGTATGCGCGCCTGTCTTCCATCAAGGAGGAGGAGGGCGTGCCTGGCGCCGAGGACATGATCCGGCAACTGGTCGAAGGCCAGGAAGCGGTGACACGTACCGCCCGTGGAATCTTTCCTTTATTGGACAAGGTCAGCGACGAGCCGACCGCCGACCTGCTGACCCAGCGCATGCAGGTTCATGAAAAAACCGCCTGGATGCTGCGTTCGCTGCTGGACGAGCGGTAAGCCTGAATCGGGCGATGGTGCCGTCATCGGTATCATCGCCTGCGGTCCGGTGTAGGACGGAGTCATTCGTCGTCGGGCTACTGTTGTCATCTCCTACGCTGATGGGCAAAAAGTCATCTGGAGCTTGCGCTCGAGTTGAGCTTCCATAGAGCCACAGGCCGGTTGGCCTGACTGAGGCTCGTATGGCAAAGGAGTGTCAACGGTATGATTCAAGGAAATACACCCAGGGGCGGTGCAGGCGGGCGCCTCAAGTCCGTCAGCATCGACCCGTTCGTCAGGGGGTTCGATATGCAACTGGCCCGGCCCCTGGCCCGCTCCATCCGGCTTAACGGGTTCGCCACCTGTCTGCGCCTGGAGCAAGTCTATTGGGATATTCTCGGCGATATGGCCCAGCTCAATAGTTGCTCCGTCAGTACCTTGCTCTCCCATGTGGATCGGGAGGTGCAGTTGCGTCACGGCGGCGTGCGCAATTTCAGCGGGCTGGTGCGTGTTGTCTGCGTGGTGCACAGCCTGAAGGATATGGGCACCGATCATCGCGAGGCCTAGCCCTCTCACTGCCTGTGCGGTCTTACGGCTGCACAGGCCGCATTTAATGGATATAATCCCGCTCTTTGCCGCAAAGCCCGGGTTTTGCGTGAATAACCTGATTGCCGAGACAACCCCCATGCCGATGTACGACTATCAATGTGCTTCCTGTGGTCATCAGATGGAAGCCATTCAAAAAATCAGCGCGGCACCGCTGGTCGATTGCCCTGCCTGCCAGGCGCCGGAGCTGAAAAAGATGCTGTCCATGCCAGGTTTCCGCCTCGGCGGCACCGGCTGGTATGAAACCGACTTCAAGACCGGTGCCAAGAAGAACCTGGCCGGTGGCGACAAGGCTGACTGAGTTGAACACGCGCGAGTTCTTGCACGGGCAGGGCCTCCAACCGAATTTCGAATTACGAGAAGTGAAACCACTACCATGATGCGCAGCCATTATTGCGGCCAACTGAACGAAAGCCTGGAAGGTCAGGAAGTTACTCTTTGCGGATGGGTTCATCGTCGCCGTGACCATGGCGGGGTGATTTTCCTCGATATCCGTGATCGTGAAGGCCTGGCCCAGGTAGTGTTCGACCCCGACCGCGCGGAAACCTTCGCCACCGCCGACCGCGTGCGCAGTGAATACGTGGTCAAGATCACCGGTAAGGTGCGCCTGCGTCCGGCCGGCGCCGGCAACGCCAACATGGCGTCCGGCATGATCGAAGTGCTCGGCTACGAGCTGGAAGTGCTGAACGAAGCGGAAACCCCGCCGTTCCCGCTCAACGAATATTCCGACGTAGGCGAGGAAACCCGCCTGCGCTATCGTTTCATCGACCTGCGTCGCCCGGAAATGGCCGAGAAGCTGCGCCTGCGTTCGCGCATGACCACCAGCATCCGTCGCTACCTGGACGAGAACGGCTTCCTCGACGTCGAGACGCCGATCCTGACCCGCGCCACGCCGGAAGGCGCCCGCGACTACCTGGTGCCGAGCCGTACCCACCCCGGCAGCTTCTTCGCCTTGCCGCAATCGCCACAGCTGTTCAAGCAGTTGCTGATGGTGGCCGGGTTCGACCGCTACTACCAGATCGCCAAGTGCTTCCGCGATGAAGACCTGCGTGCCGACCGGCAGCCTGAATTCACCCAGATCGACATCGAGACCAGCTTCCTCGACGAAAAAGACATCATGGGCCTGACCGAGGGCATGATCCGCAACCTGTTCCGGGAAGTGCTGGGTCTTGAGTTCGGCGAATTCCCGCACATGACCTTCGAAGAGGCCATGCGTCGCTACGGTTCCGACAAGCCTGACCTGCGCAACCCGCTGGAACTGGTGGACGTCGCGGACCAGCTCAAGGAAGTCGAATTCAAGGTCTTCAGTGGTCCGGCCAACGATCCGAAATGCCGTATCGCCGCCCTGCGCGTTCCAGGCGGCGCCAGTATGCCGCGCAAGCAGATCGACGATTACACCAAGTTCGTTGGCATCTACGGTGCCAAGGGCCTGGCGTACATCAAGGTCAACGAGCGCGCCGCCGGTATCGACGGCCTGCAGTCGCCGATCGTCAAGAACATCCCGGAAGCCAACCTCAACGTGATCCTCGATCGCGTGGGCGCGGTCGATGGCGACATCGTGTTCTTTGGCGCCGACAAGGCCAAGATCGTCAGCGAAGCCCTGGGCGCGCTGCGCATCAAGCTGGGTCACGACCTGAAACTGCTGACTTGCGAGTGGGCGCCGATGTGGGTCGTCGACTTCCCGATGTTCGAGGAAAACGACGACGGCAGCTTCTCTGCCTTGCACCACCCGTTCACCGCGCCGAAGTGCTCGCCTGAAGAGTTGGAGGCCAACCCGGCCGGCGCACTGTCCCGCGCCTACGACATGGTCCTCAACGGCACCGAGCTGGGCGGCGGTTCGATCCGTATCCATCGCAAGGAAATGCAACAGGCAGTGTTCCGTCTGCTGGGTATCAGTGAAGCCGAGCAGGAAGAGAAATTCGGCTTCCTGCTGGACGCTCTGAAGTACGGTGCGCCGCCCCACGGTGGCCTGGCCTTCGGCCTGGATCGCCTGGTGATGCTGATGACCGGCGCCCAGTCGATCCGCGAAGTGATCGCATTCCCGAAAACCCAGAGCGCGGCCGATGTCATGACCCAGGCTCCGGGCGTGGTGGATGCCAAGGCGCTGCGCGAGTTGCATATCCGTTTGCGTGAACAGCCAAAGGCTGAGTAAGGCCGGCACCTGAGGGCGCATCTTCGGATGCGCCTTTTCATTGGGGTCGATATTTCCGATTGCTGGCTGCCGCGCAAGCGGGGCGGGCAATGTTTCAAAGAAAACCGGAGCGAGTTATGGCAGGTCATTCCAAGTGGGCGAACATCAAGCACCGCAAAGAACGTCAGGATGCCAAGAGGGGCAAGATCTTTACCAAGTGGATCCGTGAGCTGACGGTCGCGGCCCGCCAGGGCGGTGGCGATCCGGGTTCCAATCCGCGCTTGCGCCTCGCGTTGGACAAGGCGCTGGGCGCGAACATGAGCCGCGACATCATCGACCGGGCCATTGCCCGTGGCGCGGGCGCCACCGAGGCCGATAACGTCGAAGAGCTGACCTATGAAGGCTACGGCCCGGGCGGCGTGGCGGTCATGGTCGAGTGCATGACCGACAACCGCAACCGCACCGCTGCGGCCGTGCGCCATGCGTTCAGCAAATGCGGTGGCAACCTGGGGACCGACGGTTCGGTGGCTTATCTGTTCGAGCGCAAGGGGCAGATCAGCTTCGCGCCAGGCATCGATGAAGATGCGCTGACCGAAGCGGCGCTGGAAGCCGATGCCGATGACGTGGTCAGCCACGAAGACGGTTCGTTCGACGTGTTCACCTCGTTCGCCAGCTTCTATGCCGTGCGTAATGCCCTCGAAGCTGCCGGTTTCAAGCCGGTCGACGCGGAAATCGTCATGCAGCCGACCACCAGTGCCGAGCTCGACCTGGAAGGCGCCGAGAAGGTGCTCAAGCTGATCGACATGCTTGAAGACCTGGACGATGTGCAGAACGTTTATTCCAACGCCGATATCCCGGAGTCGGTGGCTGAGCAGCTGGGCTGACAGGTGTAATGCTGCATGAGGGTTGTTTGAAATCATCGTGGCGAGGGAGCTTGCTCCCGCTGGGCTGCGCAGCAGACCTTTTTTGTGAGCGCTTCGCACTCAAGCGGGAGCAAGCTCCCTCGCCACGGATTCGCTGAAAGCCTTTGATGAGCTGTATCCTTTTGCAACCGCATTACCTTTCGCAGGCGTTATGACTTTAATCCTTGGTATCGACCCCGGTTCGCGCATCACCGGCTACGGCGTGGTTCGCGATACCGGGCGTGGCTGCGTGTACGTTGCTTCCGGCTGTATCCGCACCGGTGCGGGCGAGTTGCACGAGCGCTTGCAGATCGTTTATCGCGGCGTGCGCGAAGTCATCCAGACCTACGGCCCGGTGACCATGGGCATCGAAAAGGTCTTCATGGCCCGCAACGCCGATTCCGCCCTGAAGCTGGGGCAGGCCCGCGGCGCGGCCATTGTGGCCGGCGCCGAGGAAAACCTCGAGATCGCCGAATACACCGCGACCCAGGTCAAGCAGGCTGTGGTCGGCACCGGCGCGGCAAACAAGGAACAGGTGCAGATGATGGTGATGCACCTGTTGAAACTGGTCAGCAAGCCGCAGATCGACGCCTCCGACGCCCTGGCCATCGCCATTTGCCATGCGCATACCCGTTCCAGCCTGCTGCCTCATGGTCTGGGAAGCGCACGCAGTCGTGGCGGGCGCCTGCGTCTCTGATAGCATCAGCGCATTCATTCATGAGCCCATGCAAGTTGCGCCTGTGTCGTCGGCCTTCCTGCCTGGGCTGTTATTCGCCAGCCAGCGGCTGGCCAACGCCCAAGGATCTGAAACGTGATTGGACGCTTGCGCGGCACCCTGGCTGAAAAACAGCCGCCGCACCTGATTCTGGATGTAAACGGCCTCGGCTATGAGCTGGAAGTGCCCATGACCACCCTGTATCGCTTGCCGTCGGTCGGTGAGCCGCTGACGCTTCACACTCATCTGGTCGTGCGTGAAGATGCACAGTTACTCTATGGTTTCTTCGCCAAGCGCGAGCGGGATTTCTTTCGCGAGCTGATCCGGCTCAATGGCGTCGGCCCGAAGCTGGCCCTGGCCTTGATGTCCAGCCTGGAAGTCGATGAACTGATTCGTTGCGTGCAGTCCCAGGACACCTCGGCCCTGACCAAGGTGCCGGGGGTTGGCAAGAAAACCGCCGAGCGCCTGTTGGTCGAGCTCAAGGATCGCTTCAAGGCCTGGGAAACGGTGCCGGCGATGTTCGCCCTGGTGCCGAACCAGCCGAATGCGCCGATGCCGGCGGTCAGCGCTGAAAACGATGCGGTCACCGCGCTGATTTCCCTGGGCTACAAGCCGCAGGAAGCCAGCAAGGCGATCTCCGCGATCAAGGAAAAAGGCTTGAGTACCGAAGACATGATTCGCCGCGCCCTGAAGGGAATGATTTAAGTGATTGAAGCCGATCGTCTGATCGCCGCCACGGGCGCGCCCCGTGACCGCGAGGAAATCCAGGACCGTGCGATTCGTCCCGTCAGCCTCGCCGATTACATTGGCCAGCCAACCGTGCGCGAGCAGATGGAGCTGTTCATCCAGGCGGCACGCGGGCGCAGCGAGTCGCTGGACCACACACTTATCTTCGGCCCGCCGGGCCTGGGCAAGACCACCCTGGCCAATATCATTGCCCAGGAAATGGGCGTGTCGATCAAGAGCACGTCCGGCCCGGTCCTCGAACGGCCAGGTGACCTGGCGGCGCTGCTGACCAATCTTGAGCCGCATGATGTGCTGTTCATCGACGAAATCCACCGGCTGTCGCCGATCGTCGAGGAAGTGTTGTACCCGGCCATGGAGGATTTCCAGCTCGACATCATGATCGGCGAAGGACCGGCGGCGCGCTCCATCAAGCTGGACCTGCCGCCCTTTACCTTGGTGGGTGCCACCACCCGCGCCGGGATGCTGACCAACCCGCTGCGCGACCGGTTCGGTATCGTCCAGCGCCTGGAGTTCTACAACAACGCCGACCTGGCGACGATTGTCAGCCGCTCGGCGGGCATCCTCGGGCTGCCCCTGGACCCTGACGGCGCCTATGAGATCGCTCGTCGGGCGCGGGGGACGCCGCGGATCGCCAACCGCCTCCTGCGTCGGGTCCGCGACTTTGCCGAAGTGCGGGCCAAGGGGCACATCACCAAGCCGATCGCCGACCTGGCCTTGAACCTGCTGGACATCGACGAGCGCGGCTTCGACCATCAGGACCGGCGCCTGCTGCTGACCATGATCGAGAAATTCGACGGTGGCCCGGTGGGCGTGGACAGCCTGGCGGCCGCCATCAGCGAAGAGCGCCACACCATCGAGGACGTGCTGGAGCCGTACCTGATCCAGCAGGGCTATATCATGCGCACGCCTCGCGGACGCGTGGTGACCCGTCATGCTTATCTGCACTTCGGCTTAAACATCCCGACACGAATGGGTGAGATGCCGGTGGTAGACGAATTTCTCGATGCGGTGGACGATTGAACCCGCTCTGTATCCCGACTTTTTTCCGCTTCGTGCTGTCCCAGACCACGCCTGGAGCGTCAATGCGTTCAAGAATGAAAAAACAGTTGCCTGGCCGGATTGGCAACCCGAGGAGTAAGCACTAGAGTATGCGCGCGCAAAACGGGCTTGAGTCGTTCGCACATCGCTGTCGCGTTTATTACGAGGACACCGATGCCGGCGGCATCGTTTACTACGTCAATTACCTCAAGTTTATGGAACGGGCTCGAACCGAACGGCTGCGGGAACTGGGTTTTGCCCAATCCGCGCTGGCAGGGGAGGATCTGTTATTCGTCGTGCATTCCAGCGAAGCGCGCTATCACGCGCCGGCGCGACTGGACGACGAGCTGGTGGTGACTGCCGATGTCATCGAATTGAACCGCGTCAGCCTGCGCTTCAAGCAGCAGGTCAGGCGGGCTGCGGATAATGTGCTGCTCTGCGAAGGGCAGTTTTTGGTGGCCTGTGTGCGCACCCATAGTTTGAAACCCCGGGCCATTCCCGAAGCTCTACGCGCGGCCTTTGCCGGCGTGAGCGGCGCGGGTACACACTCAGAGCAGGAGATAAAGCGTGGAAGCTAACGTCGTCGACCATTCCTCCATGTGGAGCCTGGTCAGCAATGCCAGCGTCGTGGTGCAACTGGTAATGCTGATCCTGGTAGCCGCATCGGTGACCTCATGGATCATGATTTTTCAGCGCAGCAACATGCTGCGTGCCGGTCGCCGTGCCCTGGAGAGCTTCGAAGAGCGCTTCTGGTCCGGCATTGACCTGTCCAAGCTCTATCGCCAGGCCGGCAGCAACCCGGACCCGGATTCCGGCGTCGAGCAGATCTTCCGTGCCGGCTTCAAGGAATTCTCCCGTCTGCGCCAGCAGCCGGGCGTCGACCCTGAAGCGGTGATGGAAGGTGTGGCCCGCGCTATGCGCGTCGCCATATCCCGCGAGGAAGAAAAACTCGAACAGGGCCTGCCGTACCTGGCTACCGTCGGTTCGGTCAGTCCGTACATCGGCCTGTTCGGTACCGTGTGGGGGATCATGAACTCGTTCCGTGGCCTGGCTTCCGCCCAGCAGGCGACGCTGGCCACCGTCGCCCCGGGTATCGCCGAGGCGCTGATCGCCACGGCCATCGGCCTGTTCGCGGCGATTCCGGCCGTGATCGCCTACAACCGCTTCGCGGCTCGCAGCGAAACGCTGACCAGCCGTTACTACACCTTCGCCGATGAATTCCAGGCGATCCTGCACCGCAAAGTGCACACCAGCGAAGAATAAGCAGGTATTTCCCGATGGCTTTAATCGCTCGAGCCCGAAACAAGCGCAAGCCGGTTGCCGAGATGAACGTGGTGCCCTACATCGACGTGATGCTGGTGCTGCTGGTCATCTTCATGGTGACCGCGCCGATGCTCAATCAGGGCGTGAAGGTCGATCTGCCCAAGGTTTCCAGCGAAGCCTTGCCGCAGGACAACAACACCCAGGTCCTGACCATTTCGATCAAGGCCGACAAGACCTATTACTGGAACCTTGGCAGCGAAGTCGACACCGAGAAGCAGCAGGACCGGGCCATGACCCTGCCGCAGATGACCGATGCGGTGACCAAGATCATCAATGCCGGCAACAGCAACGGCAAGCGCACCCAGGTCTTCATTCGCGGCGACAAGACCGTCGACTACGGTGCGGTGATGGGCGCCATGGGCGGCCTGCAGAAAGCCGGGGTCGGTAATGTTGGCTTGATCACCGAGGCGCCCTGATGCAGCAACAGCGAGAGCCGTCCGCCTCGGAAAGCTACTTCTGGCCTAGTGTCCTGGCAATCGGCCTGCATGTGCTGGTGTTCGGCATGCTGTTCGTCAGTTTTGCCATGACGCCGGAGCTGCCGCCGGCCAAGCCGATCGTGCAGGCGACCCTGTACCAGCTCAAATCGAAAAGCCAGGCCACCACGCAGACCAACCAGAAGCTGGCCGGCGAGGCGAAGAAGTCTGCCGCGCGCCAGACCGAAGTCGAGCAGATGGAGCAGAAGAAGGTCGAGCAGGAAGCGGTGAGAGCAGCGGAACAAAAGAAAGAGGAAGCTGCTCAAAAGGCCGAAGAAGCCAAGAAGGCCGATGAGGCGAAAAAAGCGGACGAGGCCAAAAAGGCCGACGAGGCGAAGAAAACCGCCGAAGCGAAAAAGGCAGAAGAGAAACAATTGGCTGATATAGCCAAGAAGAAAGCCGAAGAAGAAGCCAAGAAAGCCGCTGAAGAAGAGGCCAAGAAAGCGGCCGCTGAAGAAGCGAAGAAAAAGATTGTCGAGGACGCGAAGAAAAAAGCGGCCGAAGACGCCAAGAAGAAAGCTGAAGCTGAAGAGGCGAAAAAGAAAGTCGCCGAAGACGCGAAGAAGAAAGCCGCCGCCGACGCCGCCAAGAAGAAGGCCCAGGACGCAGCGCGTAAATCCGCCGAAGAGAAAAAGGCCCAGGCCCTGGCAGATTTGCTTTCCGACACGCCTGAGCGTCAGCAGGCCTTGGCCGACGAGCAGGGCGATGAAGTCGCCGGCAGCTTCGACGATCTGATTCGCGCCCGGGCGGCGGAAGGCTGGGCTCGTCCTCCTTCGGCGCGCAAAGGCATGACGGTAGTATTGCAAATCGGCATGTTGCCCGACGGTACGGTTACCTCGGTCAGCGTGGCCAAGTCCAGTGGCGATGGTCCGTTCGACGCTTCGGCGGTCGCGGCGGTCAAGAACATTGGGCGATTGACGGAAATGCAAGGAATGAAGCCGAGCGATTTTGCTCCCTATCGTTCGTTCAAGATGACATTCACACCTGAGGATCTAGCCTTGTGAGAAACCTTCTTCGATCAATGCTTGTCGTTATCTGCTGCCTGGCAGGGATAGCGGTAGCAGAGGAAAAGAACATCCTGGTCACCAGCGGCAGCGACCGTGCGACCCCGATCGCCGTCGTTCCGTTCGGTTGGCAGGGCGGCAGCGTCCTGCCGGACGACATGGCGGAAATCATCGGCAACGACTTGCGCAACTCGGGCTACTACGCGCCGATTCCCAAGCAGAACATGATCAGCCTGCCGACCCAGGCCAGCGAAGTCATCTACCGCGACTGGAAGGCACTTGGCGCCCAGTACATCATGGTCGGCAGCATCGTTCCGGCCGGTGGTCGCCTGCAGGTGCAGTACGCCCTGTTCAACGTCGCCACCGAGCAGCAAGTGCTGACCGGCAGCGTGTCGGGCAGCGTTGACCAGTTGCGTGACATGTCCCACTACATCGCCGACCAGTCGTTCGAGAAACTTACCGGCATCAAGGGCGCGTTCTCGACCCGCATGCTCTACGTGACGGCCGAACGCTTCTCCGAGAAAAATACCCGCTACACCCTGCAGCGCTCCGACTATGACGGCGCCCGCGCGGTGACCCTGCTGCAATCGCGCGAGCCGATCCTGTCGCCGCGTTTCGCCCCCGATGGCAAGCGCATCGCCTATGTGTCGTTCGAACAGAAGCGCCCGCGCATCTTCGTCCAACACATCGACACCGGTCGTCGCGAGCAGATCACCAACTTCGAGGGCCTGAACGGCGCGCCTGCCTGGTCGCCCGACGGTACGCGGCTGGCGTTCGTGCTGTCCAAGGACGGTAATCCGGACATCTACGTGATGAACCTGGCTTCACGCTCGATCTCGCGCGTGACCAACGGCCCGGGCATCAACACCGAACCGTTCTGGGGCAAGGATGGCTCGACCATCTACTTCACCTCGGACCGTGGCGGCAAGCCGCAGATCTACAAGACCAGCGCCGGTGGCGGTGGTGCCGAGCGCGTGACGTTCGTCGGTAACTACAACGCCAACCCTAAACTGTCGGCGGACGAAAAGACTCTGGTGATGATCCATCGCCAGGACGGTTTCACCAATTTCAAGGTGGCGGCCCAGGATTTGCAGCGCGGTAGCGTAAAAATCCTCACTGATAGCACTCTGGACGAGTCACCTACTGTTGCGCCCAACGGCACCATGGTAATCTACGCCACCCGCCAGCAGGGCCGGGGAGTCTTGATGCTCGTGTCCATTAATGGACGCGTGAGGCTCCCGCTTCCTACCGCTCAAGGCGAAGTCAGAGAACCGTCCTGGTCCCCTTACCTGAACTGACGCGGCGCAATACGTTTTACTTAACACACTGGGGTTCATTAGGAGTTTCACGATGGAAATGCTGAAGTTTGGTAAATTTGCTGCGCTGGCTCTGGCCATGGCTGTAGCTGTAGGTTGCTCGTCCAAAGGCGGCGACAACGCCGGTGAAGGCGCTGTTGATCCAAACGCTGGTTACGGCGCTAACACTGGTGCAGTTGATGGCTCCCTGAGCGAAGAAGCTGCTCTGCGCGCAATCACCACCTTCTACTTCGAATACGACAGCTCGGACCTGAAGCCAGAAGCCATGCGCGCTCTGGACGTTCACGCCAAAGACCTGAAAGCAAACGGCGCTCGCGTTGTTCTGGAAGGCAACACCGACGAACGTGGTACTCGTGAGTACAACATGGCACTGGGCGAGCGTCGTGCGAAAGCCGTTCAGCGCTACCTGGTACTGCAAGGTGTTTCCCCAGCTCAGCTGGAACTGGTTTCCTACGGCGAAGAGCGTCCAGTTGCTACCGGCAACGACGAGCAGTCCTGGGCTCAAAACCGTCGCGTCGAACTGCGTAAGTAATTCGTCATGCGAACGTGCCGTCGTGCTGTAACTGTTCTGGCTCTCAGCCTCGCGCCGCTTGCGGCGTGGGCTGCGGTTCCTGTGGTCGATAATGATGCCGGCTATAACAATAGCGGGAGCAGTTATCCGCCTGCAGGTTACGGTACGAACGGCGCCTATGCCGGGGGAGGGGTTTCGGCCCCTGTCTCGGCACAGGGCGAGCTGTTCAACCAACTGCAGCAAATGCAGGATCAACTGTCACGCCAGCAAGGCGCGATAGAAGTTCTGCAAAACGAAGTGTCGCGCATGAAGCAGGAAAACCTGGAGCGATACCAGGATCTTGATCGGCGCATAGGAACCGGCGTTGCACCTGCCGCGACTCCTGAGAATTCTCCAGCCGGTGGCGACTTGAACGCCCCCGGTGCAGCCGCAGGGGCCGGGGCGAGTGCCCCAGCAGCACCTGCCGCCGGTGGCGAGCCGGCTGACCCGGCGAAGGAAAAGCTCTATTACGATGCGGCCTTCGACCTGATCAAAGCCAAGGATTTCGACAAGGCCAGCCAGGCCTTCAGCGCTTTCCTGCGTAAATACCCCAACAGCCAGTATTCGGGTAATGCCCAATACTGGCTGGGCGAAGTGAACCTGGCCAAGGGCGACCTGCAAGGCGCCGGCCAGGCGTTCGCCAAGGTCTCGCAGCTGTATCCCAAGCATGCCAAGGTACCGGATTCGCTGTACAAGCTCGCTGATGTCGAGCGCCGCCTCGGTCATACCGACAAGGTAAAAGGCATTCTGCAGCAGGTGGTAGCCCAATATCCAGGTACCTCCGCCGCTCAGTTGGCCCAGCGCGATCTGCAACGCATGTAAGGCTGTCTGACCCGTTTTGAAGAAACCCGCGCCTGGCGCGGGTTTTTTCGTTAGAATTCACGCCCTTTTTCTGAAACACGCTTCCTGGGATCTACGCGTTGGCGGGGTTGCTTGAAGTGCCTGACGGAGGCGGACAGCCTGTTTAGCTGTTACGCCCGTGGCGACTATGCAAGACACATTGAGAATTACCGAAGTTTTTTACTCGTTGCAGGGTGAAACGCGCACGGCCGGGTTGCCCACTGTTTTTGTGCGCCTCACCGGTTGCCCGCTGCGTTGCCAATACTGCGACAGCGCTTACGCCTTCAGCGGCGGTACCTTGCGCACCCTCGACGACCTCGTCGAACAAGTGGCAGGTTTTCGTCCGCGCTATGTTTGCGTCACTGGCGGTGAGCCATTGGCACAACCCAATGCCATCCCTTTGCTCAAGCGACTGTGCGATGCCGGCTATGAGGTCTCGCTGGAGACCAGCGGCGCCTTGGATATCTCGGCTGTCGATCCGCGCGTCAGTCGTGTCGTGGACCTGAAGACCCCTGGCTCGAAGGAGGCGCATCGTAACCGCTACGAGAACATGGCGCTGTTGACGTCCAACGACCAGGTCAAGTTTGTTATCTGTTCGCGGGAAGATTACGACTGGGCGGTGTCCAAGCTGATCCAGTACGGGCTCGATCAGCGCGCCGGCGAGGTATTGTTTTCGCCGAGTCACCACGACCTGAACGCCCGGGACCTGGCCGATTGGGTGGTAGCGGACAATTTGCCGGTGCGCCTGCAATTGCAGCTGCATAAATATCTTTGGAACGACGAGCCGGGGCGCTGACATGACTGAACAATCAACCACTTCTGAAAAACGTGCCGTCATCCTGCTGTCCGGTGGCCTGGACTCGGCGACCGTCGTGGCGATGGCCCGTGCCGAAGGTTATCGCTGCTACACCATGAGCTTCGATTACGGTCAGCGTCACCGTGCCGAACTGCATGCTGCCGAGCGAGTGGCACGAGACCTGGGTGTAATCGAACACAAGGTGATCGGCCTGAACCTCAACGGCATCGGCGGTTCGGCATTGACCGACAGTTCCATCGACGTGCCCGAAGCGCCGAGCGAGGGGATTCCGGTGACCTACGTGCCGGCGCGCAATACCGTGTTCCTGTCCCTGGCGTTGGGCTGGGCCGAAGTACTGGGGGCGCGTGATATCTTCATTGGTGTCAATGCCGTGGATTATTCCGGTTATCCGGATTGCCGCCCGGAGTTCGTCGAAGCCTTCGAGCGTATGGCCAACCTGGCGACCAAGGCCGGTGTAGAAGGGCAAGGCTTCCGTATCCAGGCGCCGCTGCAAAACCTCAGCAAGGCTGACATCGTCAAGGCGGGGGTGAAGCTGGGTGTGGACTACGGCCTTACCGTCTCGTGCTATCAGGCCGACGATCAAGGCCGCGCTTGTGGCAAGTGCGACAGCTGCCGTCTGCGTGCTGAAGGCTTTGCGGCCGCCGGTGTGAGCGATCCAACCCCTTATTTTTGATTTATTTCAAATAAGTGTTGAATAGTCCTTAGAAATCAGTATTATACGCGCCACCACACAGAGGGTCGTTAGCTCAGTTGGTAGAGCAGTTGGCTTTTAACCAATTGGTCGTAGGTTCGAATCCCACACGACCCACCATTTTTTGTAGTTTTAAAAGTCTGGAAGGCCCACGAAAGTGAGGATTTCCGGATTTTTTTTTGCCTGGAATAAAGTATCTCCTCGCGCAGAAGCGAGGAGTCAGGTGCTGCGGCTGGACGGTCGCGGAGCGGGCGCATGCCTGCTCTGCGACGAGTAGCGTTAGCGATACGCTCATGACCTGACCTGACCTGACCTGGCGCTTTCTTTTCGCCCCAGGCAGAGCGATGAATGCCTGGAACCAGCACTTCCCAACCTAGCCAGCGTCCTGCGTGGATTTGCCATGAGGGCACCCGACAGGACCATTCAGTCGGTGCTTTCCTGGCGAATGCCGGCAACAGAGGTTTTCGTACGACTTTGCTGTTGAGGGTGCTGATACAAAACTTCGAGTAGTTTTTCAGCTCCTTGAGTTCAAGCGCCAGCATGTCTTTCGGGCACAGCAGCAGTACATCCCCAAAGGAATACAACTGGAACGCCTCGACTTCTATTTTTTTTGCGACCTGGCGTGTTTTCCACAGGGTGGCGCTCAGGTCCTGCAGCTCCATGTCTTCTGGCAACGCATATCGTTCTGCCGTTTTTTGGCGGACTGACAAGCCTTCTGCCGCAATATAGGTTATGTGGCTCAGACTGCCTGGCGAAAGCATTGTGAAGGCACAGAAGGCGACGATCATTGCCACCAGGCCATTGAAGGTACGCCTGTAGATGTCGCCCTTGGAACAATAAAAGATGATGACTGGCAGCAGGGTGAAGATAAGTGTCAGCCAGGACAGGCCCGCCACGTAGGGGACGGTGTCCGGTGTTTCCCTCTCCATATACGAACGTATCGTCAACAGGATTGGAAAAGCGGCGAAGATCACGGTGACAAATATGGAGATCGAAAGAAGAGTGACCAGCCAGAACTCTTTGCGAGCCCATATCCACGACATTAGCCCTCGCAATCGTCCTGTTACCCATAGCCATTTTGGCGTCGCCTTGTTTTTCAGCGCCTGCCACGAATCAGCAAGCCATTTTGGCAACCAGGTCTTCGCAAAGCCGGCTGTTTTCTGCGGCTTCTGCTTTTTTTGCTTTATCTGCTGATGGTGCGCCAGGCGTTTCAGGCGGGCTCGATCCAACCTGGCTTGGACAAGGATGCTTTTCCTGATGACTTTTTTGAACGGCGTGAATGCGTACATGAGAACGCACGCAACGAAGACGATCCCGAATAACCCCGTGAATGTCGCCCATGCGTTTAATGTGGGCAGGAAGAAAGTGCTCAGGATGAATGCGCTAAATCCTACGACGGTGGGGACTGCCAGATAAAAAACGATCTTCGGCTGGTTATCCTTCAGGTTTGAAAACAGCGAAACCGAGCAGCCGAACATCCAGGTTGTTGCTCCGAGGATGAACAGGTACGAAAGCATCAGCAGTAAAACCAGTACGACCCAGACCAACAGTGCGGACTTCACATCAATGGACGGCATGAATAGATCGATTCGTCCAATCGTGCGGGTATAGAGATACAGTGTGATGAACCCTAGCCCTGTTGCGAGCAGGCCTAAGGTGACTGTGATCTGGGTCCAATAGGAAAGAATGCGTCTGACGGTGTGCTTGAGTACTTCAGCGAAGGTTCTGTCAGGTCTGACGGACAAGGCGTAGCTCCCTTACAAGGTAAAATTCCTGGCAGGTATAGTAGCGCCAGGAAGCGAGAGCTAAAGCTTCGGCCTATAAATCTCCTACCTGAAATCGTTAGCGGATGTGCTTTGCGTAATGTTTCGGGTCCAGGCGCACTACCATGACCATCATCAGCGCAGTGACCGCCACGAGCGACCACCAGGCCCATTCGAAGCTCCCCAGTCGGTCGCGGATCATCCCGGCAATCAGCGGCGACAGCCCGGCGATGAGGTAGCCGATGCCCTGCACGAATGCAGTGAGCCCCCCGGCGCGGCGTGGGTTGTCCAGATGATCGAGGGAGACGATCAGGCTCATGGGGAACAGCCCGCCGATACCCAGCCCCAACAGGCTCGGCCATAACAGGCTGAGGCGCTCCGGATTGAGAATCAGGCCGCAGAAGCCGGCCATGATCATGACCAGCAGAACGATCAGGATTTTACGTTTGTCCTGCCTGCGGTTGGCGATCGCCGGAGTGATGAGGCCGGACAACACCTCCATCGTCGTGAGAAATCCCAGCAGCAGGCCGGCGTGCTGTTCGCTCCAGCCTTTTTCCACGTAATACGGTGCCAGCCAGGCCAGTACGCAGGTATAGGAGGCGGTGCCCAAGCCAAAAAAAATCGCCAGCAGCCAGGCCCGGGCGTTGCCGGAAAACGCTTGGTGGCGCCGGGATGCGGCTTCGGGCAGGGGCGTGACGCTCGAGCGTTGGGCGCACCAGCAGCCCAAGGCGACCAGCGCCAGCAAGGCCCAGATCGCCAGGCCGATTCGCCAACTGCCGGTCTGCGCCAGGACAAAGGGTGAAAACGAGGCGGCAAGCGCCGCGCCGGCCATGATTGAGGTGACGTACAAGCCCATCAGCAGCGAGACGCTGTCGGCGAAGCGCGCCTTGATCAGTGCTGGCATCACGGCCTGGATCAAGGCGATTCCGAGCCCGGCCACCACCGCGCTGGTGACCAAGCCGGCGGCGCTGTCCAGATACAAGCGCGATGCCGTGGCGATACCAATGATCAGCAGCGACAGGACGACGGTACGGTGTTCACCGATGCGCAGGGCGATGCGCATGCCCAGGAACATCGCCACGCCCATCGCCATGACAGGCAGCATGGTCAGCAGTGAAGCGCTGCTGAAACTCAGGGGCACCTCGCCGCGAATGGCTGATAGCAGCGGCCCGACCGCGGCCATCGAGGGCCGCAGGTTCAGCGCTACGAGCACGATGCTGACCATCAGCCAGACGGCGCGGGTGCTCAAGATCTGGATGTTTTCCATGACGGGGCCTTGGCTGGATAAGGCTCCATTTAGGCCAGGGCGCCTTGCCATGAGCAAACTGAAAAATGGCAGGGGCTATTGGAAAATCAAATGCGATATCAAATCGATGAAGGTGCGGCGCATTTGTGGCGAGGGGATTTATCCCCGCTGGGCTGCGAAGCAGACCTGAAAAGCAAGCATGCGATTTTATTGGATACACCGGTGCTCAGGCTTGGGGGTCGCTTCGCAACCCAGCGGGGATAAATCCCCTCGCCACAATGTAGTGAGTATCCAGCTATTCCATCCCCGGGCTTAACGTCCCCAACCACGCCACCAGTCCCAGGATGATCACCGCCACACCAAGCTCCAGCAGCATGCTGCGTCGCAACGCTTCCACCGCGACGTCGTGCTCGCCGGTCTGTCGAGCCTGTTCCAGCAGCGGGCCCAGGTGAAAACGGTTCAGCGCGGCGAACCCCAGCATGGCCAGGAACAGGCCGAGTTTCAGCACCAGCAGCTGACCATAGGTGCTGTCGAGCAGCCCCGCGACGTTCGGGCCGACGATGAACAGATAATTGGCGACTCCTGTCACAGCGATGACTGCCACGATCACCGCACCGGCCGTGGCAAATCCGCTCAAGGTCCGGACCAGCACCGCCAATTGAGGTTCGGCCTGCCGGAGCAACAGGACAAAGGCGGCCAAGGCACCGACCCATCCACCCGCTGCCCACAGGTGCAGGAAGTCGCTGATGAAATGCCAGCTCCGGCGTGCGCCTTCGTCCATGGCGCCGTGCCCCGCCCAGGCCAGCGTCGCCAGAGCCACGGCTCCGCCCAGCATGGCCAGAACCAGGCTGACGGTTGGCGAGCGGCTATCAAGCGTCACGGCGAAGCCGGCCAGCAACAACGCCGCCATGCGCAGCGTCCAGCTCAGACCGACATCGGTTTCCAGCACCATCATTTCGAAGTGCGGCCGCAGCTCCGCCCACTCCGAAGCTCCGCTCATGGCCCAGGTCATGCACGCCATGGCGCCCAGGGAGAGCAACATCCCAAGCACGGCCGTGGTCGCCAGCAACGACGCGAAAGGCAACACCGCGCCTGACGCCCGCTCCTGACCTCGCAGGCTGTAAAGGCCAAACGCAGCCAGGCCGAACAGCAACATCAGATCCAGGTAGAGGGCAAAGCGCAGCGCGATGTTGATCGAGTCGCTCGTCAACTCACTTCACCTTGAACGTGATATTGCCGGTGATCGGGTGCGTGTCTGACGATACCGCGCGCCACTGCACCTGGTAGGTGCCGGCGGTGAGAGGTGCATGGGGAGTAATGACCATGGTTTTCGGATCATCGCTGCCGGAAACCTTGGCCGGCATGGGCATGGGGGCGTGCGCCGACATGCCGGGCATCCCGGTCATCATCAGCTTGGCGCCGGAAAATTTTGTCAAAAGATTCTCGGAAAAATGCAGCTCGATCTTCGTCGGCGCTGCCCCTTCAGCGCCTTCGGCGGGGGTGGAGGACAGCAGTTTCGGATGGGCCTGGGCCAGGCCGCTGGCGAACAGGCCGGTGGACAGCGCGGCGGCCATGACAGCGGTTTTGATGAATGACATGCAAGGACTCCTACAGCTTGTTTTCCAGTGATTGATGGAGCAGGGCCGATGCCTCAGAACCACAGGCGCACACCCACTACCAGGCGTGCCTCGCTGCGGTCTTCACCTTCGTCCCGGGCGTAGTCGGCGGTGTTGCCGTAGACGCGGTTCCAGGTCACGCCAACGTAGGGGGCGAACTCGCGGCGGATTTCGTAGCGCAGCCGCAGCCCCACTTCGGTGTCGGACAACCCCGAGCCGACGCCCCGGTCCGGGTCGTTCTTGCCGTAGAAGTTGGCTTCGGCGGTGGGCTGCAGAATCAGCCGATTGGTCAGCAGGATGTCGTAGTCGCCCTCCAGGCGCGCCGCGCTCTGGCCATCTTCACCGATGAAGGCGGTGGCCTCCGCTTCGAAGTTGTACAGCGCCATGCCTTGTACGCCGAATGCTGCCCAGGTCTGTGAGTCACCTGGCTTGAAGTCCTGGCGCACGCCGGCCACCACATCCCACCAAGGGCTGATGGCATGGCCCCAGAGGGCCTGGAATTCGGCTTCTTCGGTCTTGCCATGGGTGCGCTCGCCTTCGGAGCGCAGCCACAAGCGGTCGATGTCGCCGCCGATCCAGCCGGAGGCATCCCAGCTAAGGGCGCTGCCGTGATCGGCGTCTTGCCACTCCAACTGGTCGATCAGGAAGAACGAGTTGATGGCGCTGTCATGCACCGCATGGCCACCGTGGTCTTCATAGACGGCGGCGCGGTCAGCGGCGGTCAGTTCGGGAATCGGTGTGCGGCTGCGGGTGGGCGCGGCCTGCATGGAATCCATGCCCTGCATCGAGTCCATGCCTTGCATCTGGCTGTGGTCTATTGCCGGCATCTGGCTGTGATCCATGCCTTGCATCGTGTCGCTTGCTGCCCAGGCTGACAGGCTGGTGCCGAGGGCAAGCACAGCCACGGGCAGGGTGGGGGATTTAAACAGGCTGATCATGGTCGGCTCCTCATTCCTGCACCCGGACTTCGCGGAACATGCCCATTTCCATATGAAACAGCAGGTGGCAGTGATAGGCCCAGCGGCCAAGCGCGTCGGCGGTCACTCGATAGCTGCGCCTGGAACCGGGCGGTACGTCGATGGTGTGCTTGCGCACCATGAACTGGCCGTTTTCGTCTTCCAGGTCGCTCCACATGCCGTGCAGGTGGATGGGGTGGGTCATCATGGTGTCGTTGATCAACACGATGCGCAGGCGCTCGCCGTACTTGAGCAGCAGCGGCGCGGCGTCGCTGAATTTCACGCCGTTGAACGACCAGACGAATTTTTCCATGTGCCCGGTCAGGTGCAGCTCGATCGTGCGGCCCGGCTCGCGGCCGTCGGGGTCGCCAAAGGTGCTGCGCAGGTCCGCGTAGGTCAGCACTTTGCGGCCATTGTCGCGCAGGCCCATGCCTGGGTCGTCGAGCTTGGGCTTGACGCTCATGGCCTGCATGTCCACCAACGGATTGTCGTTCTCCGTTTCGGGATGGGTTTGCATCCCGCCCATACCTGGCAGGGTGCCGTGGTCCATGCCGCTCATGTCATCCATGCCCTGCATCTGGCTGTGGTCCATGCCCTGCATCGATCCGTGGTCCATGCCGGCCATGCCCATGTCGTCCATGGTCACCAGCGGCCGAGGGTCCAGGGGCGGCACCGGCGCCGCCAACCCGGCCCGGGTCGCGAGGGTGCCGCGGGCGTAGCCGGTGCGGTCCATGGACTGGGCGAACAGGGTGTGGGCTTGCTGCGTCGGCTCGATGATGACGTCGTAGGTTTCCGCCACGGCGATTCGGAACTCATCGACACTCACCGGTTTGACGTACTGGCCATCAGAGGCCACGACGGTCATTTTCAGGCCGGGGATACGCACGTCGAAATAGGTCATCGACGAGCCATTGATGAAACGCAAGCGGATGGGCTCACCCGGCTTGAACAGGCCGGTCCAGTTCATGTCCGGTGTCTGGCCGTTCATGAGATAGGTGTAGGTGGCGCCACTGACGTCGGCGAGGTCGGTGGGATTCATCTTCATCTGCGCCCACATCTTGCGATCGGCCACGGTGGCGGCCCAACCGTTCTTGCCCACGTCATCGATGAAGTCGCCGACCGTGCGTTTGTTGTAGTTGTAGTAGTCCGACTGCTTCTTCAGCTTGCGGATGATTTGGTTGGGGTCTTCATCGCTCCAGTCGGTGAGCATGACTACGTAGTCCCGCTCGTACTGGAACGGCTCGGGTTCCCTGGCGTCGATGACCAGCGGGCCATAGACCCCGGATTGTTCCTGGAAACCGGAATGGCTGTGGTACCAGTAGGTGCCGTTCTGCCGGACCTTGAACTGGTAGACATACAGGCCGCCGGGCTCGATGCCTTTGAAGCTCAGCCCGGGGACGCCGTCCATGTTGGCCGGCAGGAGGATGCCGTGCCAATGGATCGAAGTGCTGTCTTGCAGGCGATTGCGTACGCGCAAGGTCACGGTGTCGCCCTCCCGCCAGCGCAGCAACGGCCCGGGAATACCGCCGTTGATGGTCTGGGCGGTGCGCGGGTTGCCGGTGAAATTGACCGGGCTTTCGCCGATGAACAGGTCGAACTCGGTGCCGCTCAGTACGTTGGGCTGGCCCGGGCTGGCAATCGCCCAGACGGGCGAGCGCCACAAGCCCAGGCCACCAAGGATGCCGCCGGCAGTCAGGCCCTTGACGAAGGTTCGCCGGGAAGTTTTCGCTTGCATGACGTTTGAAAATCCATCGCTCGATTCAAAGCAGGCACAGGAGCAGGCCTCTGTGCGGGTTGAAAAGAAGATGACACAGCCGGACGCGGCGGGTGATTACATTTCAGTCAGCTTGGCACCACGGCAGAACCGGTGCGTTCCTGTGGCCGGGCACAGGTCAGAATGATCTTTTGCAACGGCGGGATATTCTGTAGCCTTGCCGGCTTCATGCTGTCCCGTGCCTGATTGATACCCACTTTCCCGGCGGTACCCGAGTGGTCCGGAGCCGGGTGTATACTCGACTTTCGCGCAAAACGCGCCCATAGGTCTTGCGAACATGACGCAGATTTCCGAACGCCTTCTGGTCCAGGCCCACCTCGATGCCAAGCAGCCCAAGCCGCTGACGGCCGAGCAAGAAGCCTGGTACCGCGCCGCCATCGCCGCCGAGCTCAAGGCTCAGGACGCGGTGCTGGTTGCGCATTTCTACTGTGACCCGATCATCCAGGCCCTGGCCGAGGAGACCGGGGGCTGTGTTTCCGACTCCCTGGAAATGGCCCGCTTCGGCAACGCCCATCCGGCCAAGACCGTGGTGGTGGCGGGGGTCAAGTTCATGGGCGAGACCGCGAAGATCCTCAACCCCGAAAAACGCGTGCTGATGCCGACCCTGGAAGCCACCTGCTCCCTGGACCTGGGCTGCCCGGTGGATGAGTTCTCGGCGTTCTGCGACCAGCATCCGGAGCGCACCGTGGTGGTCTACGCCAACACTTCGGCGGCGGTAAAGGCCCGGGCCGACTGGGTCGTGACGTCCAGCTGCGCACTGGAGATCGTCGAGAGCCTGATGGACAACGGCGAGACGATCATCTGGGGTCCGGACAAGCACCTGGGCACCTACATCCAGCGCAAGACCGGCGCCGACATGCTGCTCTGGGACGGTGCCTGCATCGTCCACGAGGAGTTCAAGTCCAAGCAACTGGAAGACATGAAGGCGCTGTACCCGGACGCCGCGATCCTGGTGCACCCGGAGTCGCCGACCTCGGTGATCGAGCTGGCGGATGCCGTGGGCTCCACCAGTCAGTTGATCGCTGCGGCGCAGAGCTTGCCAAACAAGACGCTGATCGTCGCCACCGACCGCGGCATCTTCTACAAGATGCAGCAGCTGTGCCCCGACAAAGTCTTCATCGAAGCCCCCACCGCCGGCAACGGCGCGGCGTGCCGCAGTTGCGCACATTGCCCGTGGATGGCGATGAACACCCTGGAGCGCACCCTCCAGGCGTTGAAGGACGGCAGCAACGAGATCTTCGTCGACCCGGCCTTGATCCCCCAGGCGATCCGCCCGCTCAAGCGCATGCTGGACTTCACCCAGGCAGCGCGGATGAAATTGGCGGGGAATGCTTGAAGCTGAAGAAGCTTGTGAGGCTTTCTGTGGCGAGGGGATTTATCCCCGCTGGGCTGCGAAGCGGCCCTAAAACCTGACACCACGGAGTGCCAGAATGAACGGATGGGGGCCGCTTCGCGACCCAGCGGGGATAAATCCCCTCACCACACTTTATTTCAACCATTCATTGAGTATGCCTATTTGGTTTTCTTGGGAATCCGCACCAGCTGCGTATCCGAGTAGATGTCATGCCAGCCGCGCTTGCGCTTGTCGAACAGCGCCCAGATAAAGCCCAGCCCCAGCAGCAGCAACGACGCAATCGACACCACGAACCGCAACAGCGCCTGCCACAGGCTGATGGCCGTGCCGTCGGCATTCTGCACACGAATACACCAGACCTGCATACCCAGGGTCTGGCCGTTATGGGTCCAGAACTTGGCGAAGAAACCGAACAGCACGAAGAGCAACACGGTGGACAGCAGCGGGTCACCGTCCAGCGCGCCGGCGTCGGTGAGGGTGCGCATCTTTTCTTCGCCGATGATCGCCATCTGGATCATCTTGTAGACGCCACCGGTCACGATCAGCAGCGCCGTGCACAGCAGGAAGTCATAAAACATCGCTGCCAGGCGACGGCCCAGGCCGACGGGGGGGAAGTCGCCCTGGGGAGTGAGCAGGTGTTTCGGCATGACGGCCTCGGCTGAAAAAAGAAGCCATTTTACGGATTTGCGCCCATAAAAAAGCCCCTGATATCAATCAGGGGCTTTTTAGTTTGCGCAAGCCTCAGCCTTCGGCTTGAACCTCGTCAGCCTGCATGCCTTTCTGGCCTTGCACGGCAACGAAAGTGACTTTCTGGCCTTCTTTCAGGCTCTTGAAGCCGTTGCCCTGGATGGCGCGGAAATGCACGAACAGATCCGGACCGCTTTCAGGGGTGATGAAACCAAAACCTTTTTCGTCGTTGAACCACTTGACGGTACCGCTCTGACGTTCAGCCATTTTCTTATTTCCTTGACGCTAAATTAATGACAGCCTCTTTCCAGGCGAAAGAGTACTGGGGCTGGGTTGCAGGAAAGTAAGATGACGTCGAACGGGATGTAGCTAACTTCGTAGGCTACTGCCCAGGTCACGATCCAAGCGACCCATGCAAACACAGTGACGAAACTCTACGCCAACTTCCAAGGAAAAAACAACCCCCCTCAAGGGCCCGGATTTGCTCAGCTTGCTGGCGATTTAGATGTTTCGCTGGGGAAGGCTTATTCGAAAGGCTAGTCCAATAGTTCCGCGACGTTATAAGCCCGCGTGAATATCAAACATGCACCTTTTTATGGCGGTTGCGTTACACATTAGTGCACGTTTAACGCAACCGCGTTACTTATAGAAACAGCCAATCAACCACGGTAGTAGCGCTGTGCAACAAATGGCATTTTGCTTACAAGCATGGGCACCTTTTTCCCACGCACAATGGCCCAGACCGGTGTATCCAATGCCACGTAGGCGCTGTCCAGATAGCCCATCGCCAACGGACCGCCCAGCGTCGGGCCAAAACCGCCGCTGCATACGGTGCCGATGTTCTCGCCAGCTTCGTTGACGATCTCCGCGCCTTCGCGCACCGGTGTGCGTTCCTGGGGCAGCAGGCCGACGCGTTTGCGGCTGACGCCGCTCTGTTGTTGAGCGAAGATGGCCTCAGCCCCGGGGAACCCACCGGCGCGGGCACCGTCGGCACGGCGCACTTTGGAAATGGCCCAGAGCAGGCTGGCTTCGATCGGCGTGGTCGCGGTGTTCATGTCGTGGCCGTAAAGGCACAGGCCGGCCTCCAGGCGCAGGGAGTCGCGGGCACCGAGGCCAATGGCCGCGACTTCCGGTTCGGCCAGCAGGGCGCGGGCGAGTTTCTCTGCGTCGGCGGCCGGCACGGAAATCTCGAAACCGTCTTCGCCGGTGTAGCCCGAACGGCTGACAAAACAATCCACGCCCAGCAGCGTGACGCGCTGGAACTGCATGAAGGTCATCTTCGCCACGTCCGGTGCCAGGCGCGCGAGTACGCTGACGGCGGCCGGGCCTTGCAGGGCGAGCAGGGCGCGGGCTTCGAACAGCGGTTCGATGTTGCACCGGTCGCCGATTTTCGCTTGCAGGTGAGCCAGGTCCTGATGCTTGCAGGCGGCGTTGACCACCAGGATCAGTTCGTCATTGCCCAGGTTGGCGACCATCAGGTCGTCAAGGATGCCGCCGTTCTCGTTGGTGAACATGGCGTAGCGCTGCATGCCCACCGGCAGGTCGATGATGTCCACCGGCACCAGTGTCTCCAGGGCTTTGGCGGAATCGGGGCCGGTCAGGCGGATCTGGCCCATGTGGGACACATCGAACAGCCCGGCCTGATCACGGGTGTGCTGGTGTTCTTTCATGACGCCTAGCGGGTATTGCACGGGCATGTCGTAGCCGGCAAATGGCACCATGCGCGCGCCCAGCTCAAGGTGCAGCGCGTGCAGCGGGGTTTTCAACAATTGTTCGGTGGACATATCAGCTCCTGGAAAATGAAGGTGGCGCGTATCAGCATTCGATGATGTTGACCGCCAGACCGCCGCGGGCGGTCTCCTTGTATTTGCTTTTCATGTCGGCGCCGGTCTGGCGCATGGTGCGGATGACTTTGTCGAGGGAGACGAAGTGATGCCCGTCGCCGCGCATGGCCATGCGCACCGCGTTGATGGCTTTCACCGAGCCCATGGCGTTGCGTTCGATGCAGGGCACCTGGACGAGGCCGCCAATGGGGTCGCAGGTCAGGCCGAGGTTGTGTTCCATGCCGATTTCGGCGGCGTTCTCCACTTGTTGCACCGTGCCGCCCAAGACTTCGCACAGTGCGCCGGCCGCCATGGAACAGGCCACGCCGACTTCGCCCTGGCAGCCGACTTCGGCGCCGGAGATAGAAGCGTTTTCCTTGTAGAGGATGCCGATGGCGGCAGCCGTCAGCAGGAACCGCACCACGCCATCCTCGTTGGCCCCGGGAATGAAGCGCATGTAGTAATGCAGTACGGCCGGAACGATGCCTGCCGCGCCGTTGGTAGGTGCGGTGACAACGCGACCGCCATAGGCATTTTCTTCATTGACGGCCAAGGCATACAGGTTGACCCAGTCCAGCACCGACAACGGATCACGTAATGCCGCTTCGGGGTTCTTGCACAGTTGGCGATGCAGCGCGGCAGCCCGTCGCTTGACCTTCAGCCCGCCCGGCAGGATCCCTTCATTGCGACAGCCGGCCGCCACGCAATCCTGCATGACCTGCCAGATCTTCAGCAGGCCGGCGCGGGTTTCGGCTTCGGGGCGCCAGGCACTTTCGTTGGTCAGCATCACCTGGCTGATGGACAGGCCGTAGGTGGTGCAGTGGGCGAGCAGGTCTTTGGCGCTCTTGAACGGGAAGGTCAGCGGTGTTGCATCCTCGACGATACGGTCGGCACCGGCGGCGCCTTCGTCGACCACAAAACCGCCACCCACCGAGTAGTACTCGCGGCTGCGCACCTGCAGCCCGGCGGCGTCGAAGGCGCGGAAGATCATGCCGTTGGGGTGGAAGGCCAACGGTTTGCGAATCATCGCCAGGTGCAGTTTTTCGTTGAATTCGATGGGGTGTTCGCCGAGCAGGTTCAGGCGACCGCTGCTGCGAATCTCCTGGAGCCGGGCGGTGACCGTTTCGGTGTCCACCGTATCCGGGTGCTCGCCTTCCAGGCCCAGCAGCACGGCCTTGTCACTGCCGTGGCCCTTGCCGGTGGCACCGAGGGAGCCGTAGAGCTCGACTTTGACGCTGGCAGTGGTCTTGAGCAGGTCATCACGGCGCAGCCCTTCGGCGAACCGGGCCGCGGCACGCATCGGGCCAACCGTGTGGGAGCTGGAAGGGCCGATGCCGATCTTGAACAGGTCGAACACGCTTAACGACATGGTGTTTCTCCGGTTTCTTTTTATGGGATCGACGGTTACAAGGTTTGAAAACTGATTCCCTGTGGGAGCGAGCCTGCTCGCTCCCACAAGGGAAGTTCGGAGGACGGATGGACCGTCCCCCTTCACAGATCAAGCGTAGCTTTCGATCGACGGGCAGGCGCAGACCAGGTTGCGGTCGCCGAACACGTTGTCGACCCGGCCCACGGGCGGCCAGTACTTGCCTTCGATCAACGACGCCACCGGGTACACGGCCTGTTCGCGGCTGTACGGGTGGGTCCACTCGCCGACGAGTTCCGCCGCGGTGTGCGGGGCGTTTTTCAGCGGGTTGTCGTCCTTGTCGAGGCTGCCGTTTTCCACCGCGCGGATTTCTTCGCGGATGCAGATCATCGCGTCGCAGAAGCGGTCCAGCTCTTCCTTGGATTCGCTTTCGGTCGGCTCGATCATCAATGTGCCGGCCACCGGGAACGACATGGTCGGGGCGTGGAAGCCGAAGTCGATCAGGCGCTTGGCGACGTCATCGACGCTGATGCCGCTGCTGTCCTTGAGCGGACGCAAATCGAGGATGCATTCGTGGGCTACCAGGCCGTTGCTGCCGGAGTAGAGCACCGGGTAGTGCTCTTCCAGGCGACGGGCGATGTAGTTGGCGTTGAGGATCGCCAGTTGCGAGGCGCGCTTGAGGCCGGCGCCGCCCATCATGCGGATGTACATCCAGGTGATCGGCAAAATGCTCGCACTGCCGAACGGCGCCGCGCACACCGCGCCTTCCTTGCGCTCCATGTTCGCATGGCCGGGCAGGAACGGTGCCAGGTGCGACTTGACGCCGATCGGGCCGACGCCCGGGCCGCCACCACCGTGGGGAATGCAGAAGGTCTTGTGCAGGTTCAGGTGCGACACGTCGCCGCCGAACTTGCCTGGGGCGCAGAGGCCGACCATGGCGTTCATGTTGGCGCCGTCGATGTACACCTGGCCGCCGTTGTCATGAATGATGCCGCAGATTTCGCGGATGCCTTCCTCGAACACGCCGTGGGTGGAGGGGTAGGTGATCATCAGCGCGGCGAGGTGTTCGCGGTGCTCGATGGCCTTGGCGCGCAGGTCTTCGATGTCGACGTTGCCACGGGCATCGCACGCGGTCACGACCACGCGCATGCCGGCCATGTTGGCGGTGGCCGGGTTGGTGCCGTGGGCGGAGGACGGGATCAGGCAGATGTCGCGACGGTCTTCGCCACGGCTCTGGTGGTAGGCGCGGATTGCCAGCAGGCCAGCGTATTCACCCTGGGAGCCGGCGTTGGGTTGCAGCGACACCGCGTCATAGCCGGTGGCGGCGCAGAGCATCGCTTCCAGCTCGTCGGTCAATTGCTGGTAGCCGGCGCTCTGCTCGGCCGGGGCGAACGGGTGCAGGGCGCCGAATTCGGCCCAGGTCACCGGGATCATTTCGCTGGCGGCGTTGAGTTTCATGGTGCAGGAACCCAGCGGGATCATGGTGCGATCCAGGGCCAGGTCTTTGTCGGCGAGCTTGCGCAGGTAGCGCATCAGCTCGGTTTCGGAATGGTAGCGGTTGAACACCGGGTGGCTGAGGATCGCCGATTGGCGCACCAGTTCGGCCGGGATGCGGCTTTGCACGCTGGCGGCGAGGGTGGCGAAGTCCGGCAGGGCCTTGCCGTCGGCCAACAGGCTCCATAATGCCTCGATATCAGCCTGGCTGGTGGTCTCGTCCAGGGACAGGCCCAGGCGTTCTGCATCCACCACGCGCAGGTTGATGCGCTGGGCGTGGGCCTTGTCGTGCAGGGCGGCAGTCTGTGCGCCGGTGTGCAGGGTCAGGGTGTCGAAGAAGCTCTCTTGCTCGACGCTCAGGCCCAGCGCGCCCAGGCCCTTGGCGAGGATCGCGGTCAGGTGGTGGATGCGGTTGGCAATCTGCACCAGGCCTTTGGGGCCGTGATACACAGCGTACATGCTGGCGATGTTGGCAAGCAGCACCTGGGCGGTGCAGATGTTGCTGGTGGCTTTCTCGCGGCGGATGTGTTGCTCGCGGGTCTGCATCGCCAGGCGCAGGGCCGGCTTGCCGAAACGGTCTACGGACACGCCGACCAGACGGCCCGGCATGTCGCGCTTGAACGCATCCTTGGTGGAGAAATACGCCGCATGCGGGCCGCCGAAACCCAGTGGCACGCCGAAGCGCTGGGCGCTGCCGATGGCCACGTCTGCACCGAATTCACCGGGAGCGGTCAGCAGCGTCAGGGCCAGCAGGTCAGCCGCGACGGCCACCAGGGCATTGGCGGCGTGGAAGCGTTCGGTCAGTTCGCGGTAGTCGAACAGGTCGCCGTTACTGGCCGGGTATTGCAGCAGCGCGCCGAAGAAGCCGCTGACGTCGCTCAGTTCGCGCTCGTCGCCCACCACCACGTCGATACCCAGGGGTTCGGCACGGGTGCGCAGCACGTCGAGGGTCTGCGGGTGGCAATGGCGAGAGGCGAAGAAGGCATTGCTGCCCTTGTTCTTGCTCAGGCGTTTGCAGAAGGTCATGGCTTCAGCGGCGGCGGTGGCTTCGTCGAGCAGCGAGGCGTTGGCGATCGGCAGGCCGGTGAGGTCGCTGATCAGGGTCTGGAAGTTCAGCAGCGCTTCGAGACGGCCCTGGGAAATTTCCGGCTGGTACGGGGTGTAAGCGGTGTACCAGGCCGGGTTTTCCAGCAGGTTGCGCAGGATCGGCGCCGGGGTGTGGCAGTTGTAGTAACCCTGGCCGATGTACGTCTTGAACAGTTGGTTCTTGCTGGCGATGGCCTTGATCGAGGCCAGTGCATCGGCCTCGCTCTGGCCGTCGCCCATGTCCAGCACGCTGGTGCCCTTGATGCTTTCCGGGATGACGCTGGCGCTCAGGGCTTCCAGGGAGTCGAAACCCAGGCGCTCGAGCATGGCTTGCTCGTCGCTGGCCCGAGGGCCGATATGACGGGCGATGAATTCGTTGGCGGTGCCGAGATTTACGGTCATGTCGTGGCTCCTCAGGCTTCGGCGTTGGCTTTGATCAGGCGATCGTAGGCGTCTTGATCCAACAGCTTAGCCACTGCGTCGGCGTCGGTCGGTTTAAAGCGGAAGAACCAGCCTTCGCCCAGCGGATCTTCGTTGACCAGTTCCGGGCTGTCGCCGAGCTTGTCGTTCACTTCAAGCACTTCACCGTCCAACGGCATGTACACACCGCTGGCGGCTTTTACCGATTCAACCGTGGAGGCTTCGTCGCCCTTGGCGTAGGCCTGCAATTCAGGCAGTTGCACAAAAACCACGTCGCCCAATGCGTTCTGCGCGAAGGCGGTAATGCCTACGGTGACGCTGCCGTCTGCTTCGGTGCGCAGCCATTCGTGATCTTCAGTAAAACGCAACTCGCTCATGGAAACTCCTGGGGCCAGATTTCGTCTGGTGGACGCGAAGAAAGGCGCGGGGCTTGGCCCGGCCGAATGGTTAAAGCCTTAGCAAGAACGTGGCCAATATATAAAATTCTTTATTTATCAATGGTTTGATGAAATGTCGCGCGGCGATAGCCTTTCGCGCTGTAGCGAAATCGCTACAGTGCCTGGGCCGGATAAAATCGTTATGGGATCAGAGCCTTACGCTGCGCACGCTGACGGCGCCTGTAGCGATATCGTTCCGCTGTAGCGCTTTCAGTACAGTAGAGGTCGTTTTTAGATGTGCCCGTCAGACCTTGTGGGAGCGAGCCTGCTCGCGAACGCGGTGTATCAGTCACATCAATGCTGACTGACATACTGCTTTCGCGAGCAGGCTCGCTCCCACATGGACATGTGTTCACAGGGGGGATGTGGTGTGGTGGGCCTATGGCTTGTTGGTGATGCCGTACTTGCGCAACCGATGGGCAATGGCCGTATGAGAAGTTTGCAAGCGGCTGGCGAGTTGACGGGTGGAGGGGTAGTTGGCGTACAACGATTCGAGCAATTGCTTCTCGAACGCTTCGACGGCTTGCTCCAGGCTTTCGACTTCCACGTCGCCCTGGCGCGCCACGGAGGTGCCGGCGATGTCGAGGTCGCCGATGTCCACCAGGCTGCTTTCGCAGATGGCGGCGGCGCGGAAGATCACGTTCTGCAGTTGCCGCACATTGCCCGGCCAGCGATTGCCCAGCAATGCCGGATACGTGCCGGGGGCCAACCGGCAGACCGGGCGCTGGATCTGCGCGCAGGCCTGCTGCATGAAATAACGCGCCAGCAGCAGGATGTCCTGGCCGCGTTCGCGCAGCGGCGGGACTTCGACGTTGAGCACGTTCAGGCGGTAGAACAAGTCTTCGCGGAACGAGCCTTCGCTGACCATTTTCTCCAGGTTGCGGTGGGTGGCGCTGAGGATCCGCACATTGACCTTGATCTCCCGATCGCCACCCACACGGCGAAAGCTGCCATCGTTGAGGAAACGCAGCAGCTTGGCTTGCAGGTACGGCGACATCTCGCCGATTTCATCGAGAAACACCGTGCCCTGGTTCGCCAGTTCCATCAGCCCCGGCTTGCCGCCGCGCTGGGCGCCGGTGAAGGCGCCGGGGGCATAGCCGAACAGTTCGCTTTCGGCGAGGTTCTCCGGCAGCGCGGCGCAGTTCAGGGCCAGGAATGGCGCGCCGTGGCGGGCGCTGATGGCGTGGCAGGCGCGGGCCACCAGTTCCTTGCCGGTGCCGGTCTCGCCCTGGATCAGCAGCGGCGCATCCAGGGCCGCGACGCGCTGGGCCCGGGCCTTGAGCGTGCGGATCGCCGGAGATTCGCCCAGCAGCGCATCGAAACCCTCGGCGTGGTCGTGATGCAGCGCCGACAGGCGTTCGCCGATGCGGTTCGGCTGATAAAGCGTCAGCAGCGCCCCGGCATCGGTGATGGGCGTGGCGTCCAGTAACAAGGTCTGGCCGTTGAGGGTGATTTCCCGCAGCGGCAGGCGAAAGCCGTTTTCCAGCAGGGCGTCCAGCAGCGCCGCGTCGCCGAACAGCTCGGCCACGCTTTCCCCGGCCGGTTCCCGACCGTACAAGGCGATCAGCGCGGGGTTGGCGAGCAGTACCTTGCCGGCGCTGTCGAGGGCCAGCACCGGGTCGGTCATGGCGGCGAGCAAGGCATCGAGCTGCAAATGCCGGCGTTGCCCCGGGAGAATGTCCACCACGGTGACCGCCTGCACGCCGCGCACGCTGAACAGTGCCTCGCGCAGCTCGTCGAGCACCTGCGGGCTGAGGGTCGGGGCGTCGATGTAGACGTTGGGCGGCACCATTTCCACCGCATCCAGGTTCAAATTGCGCCCGCCAAGCAAGGCCAGGACTTCCTGGGTAATGCCGACGCGGTCGATGAAACTGACGTGGATGCGCATGGGGCGGTTTCGGGTTCTGGGTTACGAAGGGTGGCAAGTATGCCTTGGGCCGGGGTTTTGGTGAAATCCCGGTCATGCGTCGATTTCCATTGTGGGAGCGAGCCTGCTCGCGAAAGCAGTTTGTCAGCCAGCATTGATGTTGACTGAGACACCGCTTTCGCGAGCAGGCTCGCTCCCACAGGCCCCCAAAGAGCTCATAGCCCCACATCCCACTCAGGCGTCTCGGGAAACTTCAGCACCAGAAAATCCACCAGGCAACGCAGCGCCGAGGGCATGTGCTTGCGCGATGCATACACCGCATACATGTTCATCAGCCGCGGTTCGGCGTGGGCCAGCAGGCGCACCAGTTCACCGCTGCGCAGATAAGGGCCGGCCTGGTAGCTGGGCAGCATCGCCACGCCGGCGCCGGCGATCGTTGCCTGGAGCAGCGTGCTGGCTTCGTTGGCGCTGATGTTGCCCTGCACCGGCACCGCGATCTGTTCGCCGTCCTGCTCGAAATGCCACAAGCTCTTGCCGACGTAGGAATGGGTCAGGCAGTTGTGCCGGCTCAAATCCTCCACCCGTTGCGGTGTCGGCTGCTCGCGCAGGTAGCGGGGCGAGGCGCAGATCACCGAGCGGCACACCGTGAGGCGCCGGGCGATCAGGTTGGGATCGAGATCGTTGCTCATGCGGATCGCCAGGTCGATGCGCTCATCCACCAGGTTCACCGTGCGATCGAGCATCTGCAGGTCGACGCTTACCCCTGGGTAGCGCTTGACGAACTCGGCCATGGCCGACGCCAGCTGGGACTGGCCGAATGACGGGCTGGCGGTGATGCGCAGCATGCCGCGGGGCGCGTCTTCCGGCGTGCTCACGGCGGCTTGGATGTCGCCGGACAGCTCGAGCATCTGTCGGCAGCGCGGCAGAATTTCCGAGCCGGCGGCCGTCAGGCTCAGTTTGCGCGTAGTGCGGTGCATCAGCCGGGCGCCGACCCAGTCCTCCAGCTCCGCCAGGTAGCGCGACACCACCGGTCGCGACAGGTCCAGATGCTCGGCCGCCGCCGATTGGCTGCCCAGGTCCACCACGGTCACGAACACCCGCATTGCTTGTAGACGATCCATGATCTGCCCGCTTTTAGAAACAAACTATGTCCCAGCATCGCATTTTTTGTAGCGAGTCAGGCAACTAAGCTCTGTCCATTCCCTTGCGGACCTTGGACGACGGAGCACAACATGACCGGATTCACCCCAATCAAACGCCTGCTGCTGGCGACCGCCGCCTTGGCCTTCACCGCCCAGGCCTGGGCGGGCGACTTGACGCTCGATGTCTATAACCCCGGCGCCGCGGCGATTTTCCCGGTGACTTCGGTTCTGGTCAGCGGCGACAAGGAGGCAATCCTGGTGGACGCCCAGTTCGGCAAGGCCCAGGCCGAGCAGGTCGTGGAGAAAATCCGCGCCAGCGGCAAACGCCTGACCACGATTTACATCAGCCACGGCGATCCGGACTACTATTTCGGCCTCGAAACCCTGACCGCGGCGTTCCCTGAAGCCAAGGTGCTCGCGTCGGCAGCGACCGTCGAGCACATCCAGCACACCGCCGACGGCAAGTTGAAATACTGGGGGCCGATCCTGAAGGCCGATGCACCGGCCAAGACTCTCGTGCCCCAGGTACTCAAGGGCGACAGCCTGACGCTGGAGGGCAAGCGCTTGCAGATCATCGGCCTCGACGGCCCGCAACCGGACCGCAGCTTTGTCTGGATTCCATCGATCAAGGCAGTGGTTGGCGGCGTGGTGGTGGCGGAAAACATTCACGTCTGGATGGCCGATACCCAGACGCCGCAATCCCACCAGGACTGGCTGGCGACGCTGGCGGGCATTGAAAACCTGCAACCGGCCATGGTGATCCCCGGCCATTACCTGGGTGAAAGTGCCCGGTCCCTGGCGCCGGTGCGCTTCACCGCCGACTACATCAAGGCCTTCGACGAGGAGACCGCCAAGGCCAAGGATTCCGCTGCGCTGATCGCCGCGATGAAACTACGCTATCCCAACCTGGGTGAGGCCAGCTCCCTGGAACTCAGCGCCAAGGTCGCGAAGGGCGAGATGAAGTGGTGACAAACGATCTTTGATCGGGGCGCCGTTGTGGCGAGGGGATTTATCCCCGCTGGGCTGCGAAGCGGCCCCAAAAAGACAGACCGGGATACATCAGGTTTATGCGGGGTGGGGGCATGGGGACTGCTTCGCAGCCCAGCGGGGATAAATCCCCTCGCCACAAGAGCATGTATTTCAACATCGCTAATCACTGGAGAACTTCATGAGCAAAATCGCAATCATTGGCGCCACCGGCCGGGCCGGCAGCCAGCTGTTGGAAGAGGCCCTGCGACGCGGTCACAGCGTGACGGCCATTGCCCGCAATACGAGCAAGATCGGCGAGCGGGCCGGTGTGGTCAGCAAGCAACTGGACGTACTGGACAGCGAGGCGTTGACCGCAGCAGTCACTGACCATGACGTGGTAATCAGCGCCGCGCACTTTGCCACCGTGCCGGCCGATAAGGTCATCGCACCGGTGAAAGCCGCCGGGGTCAAGCGTCTGCTGGTGGTGGGCGGTGCCGGTTCGTTGTTGCTGCCGGATGACAGCCGTGTGATCGACAGCAAGGGCTTCCCGGAGGAATACCTGGCCGAAGCCAGCGCCGGTGCCTTGTTCCTCGACGTGTTGCGCAAGGAGCAGGACCTGGATTGGACCTTCCTCTCGCCCTCGGCGGAGTTCGTCGAAACCGAGCGCACCGGGCAGTTCCGTGTCGGCAAGGACCACCTGTTGTTCGACCAGGCCGGACGCAGTTGGATCAGCTTTGCCGACTACGCCATTGCGATGATCGATGAAGTCGAAACGCCGCAGTTCTCACGGACGCGTTTTACCGTCGGCTATTGATCGCCGAAATCAGCCGTGAAGCCGCACCCAGACGCTGACCAGCACCGTCGCCGCCATCAGCCAGGCGACGGCTGCTACGGCCAATGAGGCTTCGAGACGCATGCGGTCGACCATCACGTACAGCGTCGCAAGATAGACGAAGTACGGAATGATCGACCACATGCCGAACACGATGGTGGTCTTCAGGTCGTCCACCGAGCGGCCCTTGCCGACGATGTAGTGGGCGATCAGGGCGAACGTCGGAAACAGCGGCACCAGCCCGGCAATGTAATAATTCCTGGTCTTGGCGAGCATCGCCAGGATGACCACTACGGCTGCGCCAAGCGCCGCCTTGAAAATCAGATCCACAGGTTCGCGTCCCCGGTCAGTGGCTCAAGCCATATTTTTTGACTTTGTCGAACAGCGTGGTCTTGGCCATGCCCAGTTCCTGGCTGGCCTGGGTCAGGTTGCCGCCGCTGCGTTGCAATGCGTCCACCAGCAGGTTGCGCTCGAAGGCTTCCACCGCTTCGGCGAAAGCCAGGCCCTGGCTGCCCGCGCTGGCGCCGGACTTCTTGAAAGCCGGCAGGCCGAGGGCATAACGCTCGGCGACGTTGCGCAGTTCCCGTACGTTGCCCGGCCAGTCATGGCTCATCAGGTTCGACAGGGTCTGGTTGTCCAGCTCCGGCACCGTGCGGTCGAAGCGCAGGGACGACTGCTGGAGGAAATGCTCGAACAGTTGCAGGATGTCCTCGCGCCGTTCGCGCAGGGGCGGCAGTTCCAGGGTGACCACGTTGAGGCGATAATACAGGTCGCTGCGGAACTGCCCGGCCCGGCCCATTTCGTCGAGGTCGGACTTGGTGGCGGCGATCACGCGACAATCCACGGCCACGCTCTGGTTCGAACCCAGGCGCTCCAGGGTGCGTTCCTGCAACACCCGCAGCAGCTTGATCTGCAAGGGCAGGGGCATGCTTTCCACTTCATCGAGAAACAGCGTGCCACCATCGGCGTGCTCGATCTTGCCAATCCGGCGTTTGCCCGCACCGGTGAAGGCGTTGGCCTCGTGACCGAAAATCTCGCTTTCGAACAGGTTCTCCGGCAGCCCCCCGCAGTTCAGCGCGACGAACTGTTTGTCGTGGCGCCGGCTGAAATCGTGCAGGCAGCGGGCAACCAGCTCCTTGCCGGTGCCGGTTTCACCCTCGATCAATACGTTGGCCGAGGTGTCGGCGACGTTGGCGATCAGCGCTCGCAAATGCTGCATGGCCGGCGAGCGGCCAATGATCCGGCCTTCCAGCGAGTCGCGTTCGGCCAGTTTCCTGCGCAGCGTTGAAACTTCCCGGGCCAGGCTGCGTTGCTCCAGGGCGCGGCGGGCGACGTCCACCAGGCGTTCGGGGGAGAAGGGTTTTTCCATGAAGTCGTAGGCGCCTTTCTGCATGGCGCCGACGGCCATGGAGATGTCGCCGTGGCCGGTGATCAACACCACTGGCAGGCTGCGGTCGCGGGCCTTGAGCCGGGTCAACAGTTCCAGCCCATCGATGCCCGGCAACCGGATGTCACTGATGACGATGCCGGCAAAATCATCGCCAACCCGTTCCAGGGCCTCTTCGGCGCTGCCCACGCCCACGCAGGGTATGTCTTCCAGGGTCAGGGCCTGTTGGCAGCCCAACAGGACATGGGGGTCGTCTTCGACGATCAGAACGCTCAGGTCGTTGTTCATAGCGGCTCGGGAGGTGAAAGGCTTACCAACGGTAAACTGAGGACAAACGTGGTGCCACCATCGTCCGGGTGCTCGACGCCCAGGTGCCCGCCCGCGGCGGCGCACAGGCTCGCCGAAAGCGTCAGGCCGAGGCCCAGGCCTTGTTCGCCGGGCTTGGTGGTGAAGAAGGGTTCGAACAGATGCTTGCGCGCCTCCGGATCGATGCCGTGGCCGTTATCGCGCACCCGCAGGCGGCATTTGCCATCGCTGATCTCGCCGGCCAGCCACAGTCTTGGCTCGGGTTGGACTTGCATTGCGTCCAGGGCGTTGCCAATCAGGTTCACCAGGATCTGCTCCAGGCGTGTCTGGTCGATTTGCAGCTGGACGTCTTCGAAAGCTGTCTGTGTCTGGACGCCAAGTTTTTCCAGACGCGCCCCGAGCAATTGCAGCGCGGCCTCGACGGCCTTGCCCAGGCTGGCCCGGCCTTTGTCGTCACCGCGCCGGGCAAAGGCACGCAGGCTGGCGGTGATCCGGCCCATGCGGTCGATCAGGTCGTTGATGGTCCTGAGGTTGGCGCTGGCAATGTCCAGCTGGCCGCGCTCCAGGAAGCGCACCGTGTTGCCGGACAACGTACGCAACGCGGCCAGCGGCTGGTTGAGTTCATGGGCGATGCTGGTGGACATCTGGCCGATGGCCGCCAGCTTGCCAGCCTGTACCAGTTCGTCCTGGGCGCGGCGCAGGGTCTCTTCCGCTTGCCGGCGTTCGCGGATCTGGCCTTTGAGCCGCTCGTTGCTGGCCCGCAGGTCAGTGGTGCGTTCGGTAATCCGACGCTCGAGCTGGTTGTTGGCTTCCTGCAACGCTTCGCGGGCGGCGAGGCGGGTGGCAATCACCTTGCGCCGCTCGTTCCAGGCGATCAGCAGGAAGGCCACCAGGGCAAACGCCACGGCCACCAGGATGCCCTGGTTGATCGCTTGGCGGCGCAGGTCTTCCAGTGGGGTGAGCAAGGTGAAATTCCACGGCGTGTCGCTCAACGGCCGGGTCTGCGAGAGGTAGCTGGTGGCCTGCTGGTCGGCGGCGATTTCGGTATTGGCGGGGAAGGTCAGCTTCTCCATGCCTTCGGCCAGTTGTTCGCGGGCCAAGGGGATCAGTTCGTTCAGCGGGAACCAGTAATATTGCAGGCTGCGGGCCAGGCGTTCCTTGGTTTCGTCGCTCAGCGGCCGTACGGACTTGAGCCGTCGCGCCGGATCGCTGGAGAGGATGATGATGCTGTTCTCGTCGCTGACGAAGGCTTCCAGGCGTGCTCGCTGCCAGCGTTCCTCCATGGCTTCGAGACGCACCTTGACCACGGCCACGCCGATGATCTTGCCCCTTTCTTCCAGCCCATGGGCCAGGTAGTAGCCCGGCTCGCCGTTGGTGCTGCCGATGCCGTAGAAGCGTCCCGGCTGGCCGCGAACGGCGTTCTGGAAGTAGGCGCGGAATGACAGGTCTTCGCCCAGGTAACTGTCGACGTCGCGCCAGTTGCTGGTGGCCATCACCCGGCCGGTGGTGTCCATGACATAGATGGCCCGGCTACGGCTGCGCCGATTCAGGCCTTCGAGGTACTCGTTGACGGTCTTGCGGTGCTCGGGTGTCGGGTCGTCGAGCAGTTTTGAGACGCTGGATTCAAGCTCCAGCAGGCTGGGCAGATAGGTATATTTGCTGATCTCGCTTTCCACCGCACGGGCATGCAGTTCCAGCTGGCGTTCGCCATTCTCGGCCAGGCCGCGAATGCCGTAGTGCTCGCTGATCCAGAAGCCGAGGTAACCCAGGCCGATCATCAGCGCAATGACCAGCGGCGGCAGGAACAGGTGGCGGATCAGGCGGGGTTTCACGGCGAGTGATGGCGGCGCGGCGCGATAGAGGGTGGGGTCGCATTTCATCACAGAAGCCTTGGATCAACCAGTGAGGCGGCGATTGCCCTTCAAACGCGGTCCCGTGGCGAGGGAGCAAGCTTCCTCGCCACAAGGACAAGCGCGTCTAAAGAAGGCGACGCTTAGTGCTGCAGGATTTTCTCAAGGAAATGCTGCGCGCGTTCGGAGCGGGCGCTGATGTCGCCGAAGAACTCTTCCTTCTCGCAATCCTCGATGATCTGGCCCTGGTCCATGAAGATCACCCGGTTCGCCACCTTGCGAGCGAAGCCCATTTCGTGGGTCACGCACATCATGGTCATGCCTTCGTGGGCCAGTTGCACCATCACGTCGAGTACTTCGTTGACCATTTCCGGGTCGAGGGCCGAGGTCGGTTCGTCGAACAGCATCACCACCGGGTCCATCGCCAGCGCACGGGCGATCGCCACGCGCTGTTGCTGGCCGCCGGAGAGTTGGCCCGGGTGCTTGTGGGCGTGGGCGGACAGGCCGACGCGCTCAAGCAATTGCAGGCCTTTTTTGGTGGCTTCTTCCTTGCTGCGGCCCAGTACCTTGATCTGCGCGATGGTCAGGTTCTCGGTGATGGTCAGGTGCGGGAACAATTCGAAGTGCTGGAACACCATGCCCACGCGCGAACGCAGTTTCGGCAGGTTGGTCTTCGGGTCGGCGATGGACGTGCCATCGACCACGATGTCGCCCTTCTGGAACGGCTCCAGCGCGTTGACGCACTTGATCAGCGTGGACTTGCCCGAACCCGACGGCCCGCACACCACCACAACCTCACCCTTGCTGACCTCGGTGCTGCAATTGGTCAGTACCTGGAAGTCCCCATACCACTTGTTGATGTTCTTGATAGAGATCATACGGCGAACCTTTTTTGCAGACGCTTGACCAGCAGCGAGGCGGCAAAGCTGATTGTGAAGTACACGAGACCTGCGATGATCAGGAACTCATTGGAGCGGCCGATGATGTCGCCATTGGCCCGCGAAGCATTGAGGAAGTCCACCAGGCCGACGGTGTAGACCAGCGAGGTGTCCTGAAACAGGATGATGCTCTGTTGCAGCAACAGCGGGGTCATCTTGCGAAACGCCTGGGGCAGGATGATCAGGCGCATGACCTGGCCGTAGTTCATGCCCAGTGCCTGGGCCGCGCCCATCTGGCCCTTGGGGATCGACTGCACGCCGGCCCGGACGATTTCGCAGAAGTAAGCCGCCTCGAACATCATGAACGCCACGACGCAAGAGCCGAACGCGCCGATCGGCGTGTCTTCACCGGTGATCCAGCGCAGCACGAACGGCACCGCCAGGTAGAACCAGGTGATGACCAGCAGCAACGGGATCGAGCGGAAATAGTTGACGTAGGCGCCAGCGATGTTGGAGACCAGCTTGTTGTGGGACAGGCGCATCAGCGCCAGGATCGTCCCCAGGATGATCCCGCCGACGACGCCCAGGGCCATCAGCTTGAGGGTCATCACCATGCCGTTCCACAAGCCGGGAATGGCCGGGATGATGCCAGTGAAGTCGAATTCCATTATTTACCCCCCACGGAGATCAGGCCGGGCACCGCGACTTTCTTCTCGACCATGCGCATGAGCAGCATCAGGCTCATGTTCAGGGTGAAGTAGATCAGCGTCGCCAGGGTAAAGGCTTCGAACAGGTTGGCCGAGAACTCGGCGGTCTGCTTGGTCTGCGCGAGCAGCTCCATCAGGCCGATCAGCGAGGCCACGGAGGAGTTCTTGAAGACGTTGAGAAATTCCGAGGTAAGCGGCGGAATGATGATCCGGTAGGCCTGGGGCAGCAGCACGTTCCAGTAGATCTGCGGCAGCTTGAAGCCCATGGCGCGGGCGGCGGCTTCCTGGCCGCGTGGCAGCGCCTGGATGCCGGTGCGCACCTGCTCGCAAACCCGTGCGGCAGTGAACAGGCCCAGGCAGACGACGACGCTCAGGTAGGCCGAGGTGGTCGGGTTGAGGTCCTGTTTGTACCATTCCTGCATGTCGGCGGGCAGCAGGTCCGGCACCAGGAAGTACCAGATGAACAGCTGCACCAGCAGCGGCACATTACGAAAGAGTTCCACGTAGCAAGTCGCGATGCCCGACACCAGCCGGTTCGGCACGGTGCGCATCACACCCAGGATCGAGCCCAGCAGCAGGGCAATGATCCAGGCGACGACGGCGATGGCTATGGTCCAGCCCAGGCCGGCCACGTACCAGTCGAGATAGATCTCGCTGCCCACGCCGGTGGACTTGAAGAACACGCTCCAGTCCCAGTTGTAATTCATCAGGGTCTCCCCTCTGATCGTTCGATATACAAATGCCCGCCTGGGGAAGCTCCGTTCCCGCCCGGCTTGAAGGCCAGGCACACGCGATCGGCTCGACAGCCACCGGTTCGAGTATTTCCAGATTTGCCAGCAGGGAGTGACCATCCCCTGAAGGAGCGGGGCCCCTTCAGGAGATAAGGTTAGTCAGAAATCAGGATTTCTTTTCGTCAGCCGCTTTATCGGTCGGCGTGGCGATCAGTGCCTTGAGTTCGTCGCTCATCGGGAAGTTGAGGTTCAGGCCTTTTGGCGGGATCGGTTGCATGAACCATTTTTCGTAGATCTTGTTGATCTCGCCCGACGCGTAGGTGGCCTTGATGGCGTCATCGACAACCTTTTTGAACGGCTCGTCGCCCTTGCGCATCATGCAGCCGTAGATTTCGTAGGACTGCGGAGTACCGGTGACGGCCCAGTCATCGGCCTTCTTGGCCTTGGCGGCTTCGCCGGCCAGCAGCGCGTCGTCCATCATGAACGCGACGGCACGACCCGATTCCAGCATCTGGAAGGATTCGCCGTGGTCCTTGGCAGAGATGACGTTCATGCCCATCTGCTTGTCGGCGTTCATGGCCTTGAGCAGGCGCTCGGACGTGGTGCCGGCGGTGGTCACGACGTTCTTGCCGTTTAGGTCGCCGAAATCCTTGTACTTGGAGTCTTTCTTGGACAGCAGCTTGGTGCCGATCTCGAAGATGCCAACGGAGAAGGCGACTTGCTGCTGGCGCTCGACGTTATTGGTGGTGGAGCCGCACTCCAGGTCCACGGTGCCGTTCTGCACCAGCGGGATACGGGTTTGCGAGGTGACCAGGTTGTACTTGACCTGCAGGTTCGGTACATCCAGCTCTTTTTTCAGGGCTTCGACGACTTTCAGCTGGATGTCGTGGGAGTAGCCGACCGGTTTGCCGGAAGCGTCCGCGATGTAGGAAAACGGAATGGAGGCGTCGCGGTGGCCGAGCGTAACGACGCCGGACTCTTTGATCTTTTTCAGCGTGCCGGTCAGTTCGGCTGCGAAAACCGGCGTGCTGATCAGAGCGGCAGCAACGGCTGCGCCCAGGAGATGGGGAACGATGCGCATCGATGTTTCCTCGACATTGTTTTTTTTGTATTCGGCCGGTTCACCGGCCCTGAGTGCTTCGAATGCCTAGTAGCTCCTGTTGTGTTGGCGTACAGGCGTTCGTCTCCACGAGTGTAGAGCATGACTCGTGCCAGGCCAGTGGCAGTTGGTTAACACTATGTTTTTAAAAGAAATTAATGTTTTGTTTCAGGTTTTTTGCCGGTTGTTTATCCGGTTTGCCGAACTGACTAGCGGGTCGTGTTCGGAAAACCGAATGACTTGAGAGCCCATCGACTCCTGTGGGAGCGAGCCTGCTCGCGAAGACGGTCTCTCAGTTGCATCAGTTGTGAAGTGGATGGCCTCTTCGCGAGCAGGCTCGCTCCCACAGGAGATCCGTGGCGGATGCCGGATAGCAAAAAGCCCCTGAAATTCAGGGGCTTTACGTTTAGCTAGCGGGATATCGCTCAGGCCGCTTCGATCTTGCGCCGGTTGTGTTCGACCTTGTCCAGATACGTGCGAAGCTTTTCCCGTTCAGCGGCGGTTGTGAACAAGCCCAGCTTGCTGCGACGCCAGAGAATATCCTCGGCGTCGATGGCCCACTCGTCGCTGCACAGATAGTCGACCTCCCGGGTATAAAGGCCCGCGCCGATGTGCTCGCCCAGGTCGGCAAGGCTGTGCACGCCTTCGAGCATGCGCCAGGTGCGGCTGCCATAGGTGGTGGCCCAGCGGCGGGCGATATCGGTGGGCAGCCAGTCGAACTTGTCGCGGATTGCCGAGCACAAGGCCTGTGGCGTGGTCATGTTCTCGCCGCCGGGCAAGGTCTCAAGGGCCGTCCAGCTCGGGCGCATCTGGGTGAAATACGGAGCCAGCTGGGCCATCGCCGACTCGGCAAGCTTGCGGTACGTAGTGAGTTTGCCGCCGAACACTGATAACAACGGAGCTTCCTGGCCACCACCCGACAGCGCCAGGGTGTAGTCCCGGGTCACGGCGGAAGGGTTGTCGGATTCGTCGTTGCACAAAGGCCGGACCCCGGAATAGCTGTGCAGAATGTCGTCGCGGCTGATCTGCTTCTTGAAGTGCGCATTGACGACTTTCAGCAGGTAGTCCGTTTCACCCTCGGTAATTGCCACCTTGGCCGGATCGCCGGTGTATTCGCGGTCGGTCGTGCCTATCAGGGTGAATTGATTCAGATATGGGATGGTGAAGACGATGCGCTGGTCTTCGTTTTGAAGAATGTGCGCATGCTCGCCTTCGTAGAGTTTTGGCACGATCAGGTGGCTGCCCTGGATCAGGCGGATGCCGTAGGGCGATTCCATCTTCAGGTCATCACGAATGAACTTGGCGACCCATGGGCCGGCGGCGTTCACCAGCGATTTGGCCTGGATTGAAAACAGGCTGCCGTCGGCACGTTCCAGGTTCAGTTGCCACAGGCCTTTGCTGCGCCGAGCACTGACGCAACGGGTGCGGGTGTGGATATGCGCGCCTTTTTCTCGCGCGGCCATGGCATTGAGTACCACCAGCCGGGCGTCATCGACCCAGCAATCGGAGTATTCGAAGCCTTTGGTGATCTCGCTTTTCAATGCGCTGTCGGCGCCGAATTTCAGACTCCGGGAGCCGGCGAGCTGCTCGCGCTTGCCCAGGTGATCATAAAGGAACAGGCCGGCGCGGATCATCCAGGCCGGACGCAGGTGCGGGCGATGGGGCAACACGAAGCGCATCTGCTTGACGATATGCGGAGCCTTGGTCAGCAGCACTTCGCGCTCGGCGAGTGCTTCACGCACCAAGCGGAATTCGTAATGTTCGAGATAACGCAGGCCGCCATGGATCAGCTTGCTGCTGGCCGAAGAGGTGTGGCTGGCCAAATCGTCCTTTTCGCAAAGGAACACCGAAAGACCGCGACCAGCAGCATCCGCGGCGATCCCTACACCATTGATACCGCCACCGATGACGGCGACGTCATAGATTTCAGCGAGAGGGGGCATAGGCAAGGTGGAATTGGGCATCGGCTGGCCTCGGGTTCTTTTTTCGAAATATTTGAATTCGAACATAAATGTTCATTTGCGAAAATACTAGCCCATAAGCACAGCAACAGCCAGTCGAATCCGATTGAAAATACTGATCGAAGTACGCTGAAAGGAAAACTTTCGAACAAAAAGGAGTTGGGGAGGCTTTTGTGGCGAGGGAGCTTGCTTCCGCTGGATGGCGAAGCCATCCCAAGCAGGCCGGCGCGTTTCTTCAGGCGAGCCGCGTTCAGTTGGTTTAACGACGGCTACGCCGCCGAGCGGGAGCAAGCTCCCTCGCCACGGGGGACCGGGGGGAAGTCAGACCACCTCCAGCCGAATCTTGTGCTGGGTCAATAGTTGCGCCAGGGCCGGCACCGGTTGCTGGTCGGTCACCAGGCAATCGATCAGGCTGATCGGGCCCAGGCGGACCATGGCGTTGCGCCCGAACTTGCTGGAATCCGCCGCCAGCAATACCTGCCGGGCGTTGGCGATGATGGCTTGGGAGACCCGGACCTCCTGGTAGTCAAAGTCCAGCAGGCTGCCGTCCTCGTCGATCCCGCTGATGCCCACCAGGGCGAAGTCGACTTTGAACTGATTGATGAAATCGACGCTGGCCTGACCGACCACACCGCCGTCACGGCGCACGTTGCCACCGGCGATCAGGACTTCGAAATCATCCTTGGCACTGAGGATCGACGCCACGTGCAGGTTGTTGGTGATGACTTTCAGATGGTTGTGGTTGAGCAGCGCCCGGGCGATGGATTCGGTGGTGGTACCGATATTGATGAACAGCGAGGCGTGGTCGGGAATCTGCGCAGCGATCGCTTCGGCAATGCGTTGCTTCTCATCGCGCATCTGATCGGCGCGCATGGCGTAGGCGGTGTTTTCCACGCTGGAATCGTAAGCGGCGCCACCGTGGTAGCGGCGGAGCAGGTTCACTTCCGCCAGTTGATTGATGTCGCGGCGGATGGTCTGCGGGGTGACGACGAATAGCTGCGCCATTTCCTCGATGCTGACATAGCCGCGTTCGCGGACCAGTTCAAGGATTTGCTGCTGGCGGGGAGGCAGATTCATGGGGCTTCCTTTGGGCTGCCGTACAAAATTTGCCCATGATGCCGCAGGAATCCTTTCCCGACCAGTTTCAGATCCTCATCGTCCCCGGTTCAACAGTCATTCAGCGTCTTCGTGGGGCTCCCAATCGCGCGTGCGGCTGACGGCTTTTTTCCATCCCGCGTAGAGTTTTTCCTTGGCTTGCTCATCCAGCTGCGGTTCGAACTCGCGCTCGATGACCGCTTTGCCACGCAACTCTTCCAGGCTGCCCCAGAAACCGCATGCCAGGCCCGCCAGGTACGCCGCGCCGAGGGCGGTGGTTTCGCGCATTTTCGGGCGTTCGACCTGCGTGCCAAGAATGTCGGCCTGAAATTGCATGAGGAAATTGTTGGCCACGGCGCCACCGTCCACGCGCAAGGACTTGAGGCGTTCGCCGGCATCCTGTTGCATGGCGTCGAGTACGTCGCGGGTCTGGTAGGCGATGGATTCCAGCGCGGCCCGGATGATGTGATCGACCCGCACGCCACGGGTCAGGCCGAACAGCGCGCCACGGGCGTAGGGGTCCCAGTATGGTGCGCCGAGGCCGGTGAAGGCTGGCACCAGGTAAACGCCGTTGCTGTCCTTGACCTTGTTGGCGAAGTATTCGGTGTCGAGGGCGTCGTTGATGATTTTCAGTTCATCGCGCAGCCACTGGACGGTAGAGCCACCGTTGAACACGGCGCCTTCCAGGGCGTAGGCCACTTCGCCGCGAGGGCCGCAGGCGATGGTGGTCAGCATGCCGTGGTTGGATTTGACGGCTTTGTTACCGGTGTTCATCAGCAGGAAGCAGCCGGTGCCATAGGTATTTTTCGCCTGGCCCGGTTCCACGCACATCTGGCCGAAGAGGGCGGCCTGCTGGTCGCCGGCGATGCCGCCAATAGCGATGCCGCTTTTGGTCCGACCGTAGATTTCTGAGGAAGATTTGACTTCCGGCAGCATCTCGCGAGGGATGTTGAGGATGTCGAGCATCTTCGCGTCCCACTCCAGCGTGTGGATGTTGAAGAGCATGGTGCGAGAGGCGTTGGTGTAGTCGGTGACGTGGACCTTGCCGCCGGTAAATTTCCAGATCAACCAGCTGTCCACGGTACCGAACAGCAATTCACCGTTGCGCGCGCGCTCGCGGCTGCCTTCGACGTTGTCGAGGATCCACTTGAGCTTGGTACCGGAAAAGTAGGGGTCGGTCACCAGGCCAGTGGCTTCACTGATGTACTGCTCGTGGCCATCGCGCTTGAGTTGCTGGCAGATTTCGGTGCTGCGTCGGCATTGCCAGACGACCGCGTTATAGATGGGGCGACCGGTGGACTTGTCCCAGACTACGGTGGTTTCGCGCTGGTTGGTGATGCCGATTGCGGCGACCTGGTCGTGATGCAAACCCGCTTGAGCCAAGGCTTCCACCATCACCGCGCTTTGCGTGGCAAAGATTTCCATGGGGTCATGCTCGACCCAGCCCGGTTGCGGATAGTGCTGGACGAATTCCCGTTGGGCGGTGCAGACCACGTTGGCGTCACGGTCGAAAATAATGGCGCGTGAGCTGGTCGTACCCTGGTCGAGGGCAATGATGTAGTTTTTGTTCTCTGAGTCAGTCATGTCGATTGCCTTGGGACGTGTGTTTGGGATGAAGCCATGGCGCATGCTTGAAGGGCAGCGGCATGCGCCCATTGTTTCAGGAAGTTCTTGGCTTGCCGTCAATGGCCGGATCTGCATCCTTTGTAGCAGCCTTGGCACCCGGCAGGTGTCGGGCAATCAATCCGCGATACGCGGCAGCGCCCAGGCACGCACCCACTATCGGCGCGAAAATCGGAACCAGGAAGTAAGGGATGTCACGCCCGCCCGTGAGGGAAATTTCACCCCAGCCAGCGAAGAAAGTCATCAATTTTGGACCGAAGTCCCGCGCCGGGTTCATCGCGAAGCCTGTCAACGGCCCCATCGAGCTGCCGATCACGGCGATCAGAAGGCCGATCAGCAGCGGCGCAAGCGCGCCACGAGGAAGGCCATTGTTGTCGTCGGTCAGGGACATGATCACGCCCATCAGGATTGCCGTGATGATCACCTCCACCAGGAAGGCCTGGCCGGTGGAGAGCGCCGGGTGCGGATAGGTGGAGAATACCGAAGCCAGTTCGAGGCTGGCTTGGGTGCCACGAATCATCTGCCGGGACTGTTCGAAATCGAAGAAAAGATTGCTGTACAGCGTGTAGACCAAGAGCGCGCCACAGAATGCCCCCGCCACTTGGCAGACAATATAGAAGGGCAGCTTGCGTTTTTCGAAATCGGTAAAAATACACAGGGCTATGCTGACGGCGGGGTTGAGGTGGGCGCCGGAAATACCCGCGCTGAGGTAGATGGCCATACTGACGCCGACACCCCAGATGATGCTGATTTCCCACAACCCGAAACTCGCACCCGCGACCTTGAGCGCCGCGACGCAACCGGTGCCGAAAAAAATCAGCAGGGCGGTGCCGAGGAATTCGGCCAGGCATTGGCTGGAAAGGGTGGGCTGTTGTAAAGCGGTAGTCATGCAAACCTCGGTGTTTTTGTTCTTGTCTGGCGCCTTCGATAAACGTTGAAGACGCGTTCTTCGCCGAGACCAGGATCCCCATCCAAGTCTCGGGTGCTGTTTGAGACAGGTAAATCTGCTTTCAGTTTCGAAAAAATATAGACAAGAAACGCTGGTGTCAAAGGTCGAAAGTGAACCGTCGGTCACATTTGGATTATTCGTCACGTGAATGTCCCGCCGTGCACCCTGCAAGGAGATCATCCCAGCAGGCTCACGACGCCTTTTCATTGCCGATGGCTTAGAATCCGCGCCACTCTTTTTGCTTTTTCCTGGTCAGGAGCCGTCATGACCCCCGCATTGGACCTGCTTAAAAAAGTGCGCGCCGAACACCGCATCCACAGTTACGAACATGACCCGAAGGCTGCCTCCTATGGGCTGGAGGCGGCTGAAAAACTCGGTCTGGACCCGGCGCAGGTGTTCAAGACCCTGCTGGCGGCCAGCGAAAAAGGCGAGTTGCTGGTGGCCGTGGTGCCGGTGGCCGGGAGCCTGGATCTGAAAGGCCTGGCTCATGCGGCCGGAGTGAAAAAAGTCGAGATGGCCGATCCGGCCGCCGCGCAGCGTTCGACCGGCTATTTGCTCGGCGGGATCAGCCCGCTGGGTCAGAAAAAGCGTCTTCGCACATTTATCGACAATTCTGCGCAGCCGTTGGCCAGCATGTTCGTCAGCGCGGGGAGGCGCGGGCTGGAAGTGGAACTGGCGCCTGCGGTACTGGCGGAGCATACCGGAGCGATCTTTGCTGATATCGGGCGTGCCTGAGTCTGTTGGTGGCCGCTACGCGCCCAAGCGGGAACAGGCTCCCTCGCCAGAATGATTTGAATCTTCAAGATCGATCGGGCGTCAGATTTCATGTGCGCTGTAGGGTGAAAATTCTGCTGATCTGTCACTGGCTAAACGATGTCCGGGCAGCTCATGCTCGCGCATCCATAAAAAAGGAGAAGTGCCATGCAGCTCGCGTTTCATCAAGTCGATGCATTCAGTGACCGGCCGTTTGGCGGTAACCCGGCGATGGTCTATCGGCTCGATGCCTGGCTCGCCGATGAGCTGATGCAGAAAGTTGCCGCCGAACACAACCTGGCCGAGACCGCTTTTCTGGTGCGTGAGAATCAGCGTTGGCATATTCGCTGGTTCACGCCCACCACCGAAGTGCCGCTGTGCGGGCATGCGACATTGGCCAGCGCCCATGTACTGTTCGAGGTCTACCACGAACCGGCCGAGCGACTCGACTTCATCTGCAAGTCCGGAGCGTTGAGTGTCACTCGTGAAGGCGATCGGTTGTGGTTGGATTTCCCGGCCATCGTGCCGACTGAGTTGGGCGCGTCGCTGGCGGTCCAGAGCGCCTTGGGTGTAGAGGCGGTGGATGTGCTCAGTTGCAACGAATTGTTCGTGGTGCTGGAGTCGGAGCAGGCAGTGCTCGATTGCAAGCCGGACATGGCGGCCTTGGCGAAGCTGCCGTGGCCGGGCGCGATCGTTACCGCACCGGGAAGCAAGCACGATTTTGTCTCGCGCTATTTTGCCCCGGCGATCGGCATCAACGAGGATCCGGTAACCGGATCGACCCATTGCAGCCTGATTCCATACTGGTCCAGACGCCTGAACAAACACGGCCTGACGGCTTACCAATGCTCAGCGAGGGGCGGGGCACTGTTCTGCCGATTGGAGGGTGAGCGGGTGAAGATTGGCGGGGATGCGACGTTGGTGGCTAGCGGTACGCTAGTGCTTGGGTAAGCCAACTGAATCCAATGTTATAAATTGTGGGAGCGAGCTCGCTCGCGATAGCGGTGCTTCAGCTTGCATCAATGCTGACTGTGCCACCGCCATCGCGAGCAAGCTCGCTCCCACAGGTATTGTTCTTTCAATCTTAGCTGGCGGTGCCATACCGCCGCACACCACTTTCCCCAAGTGGCAAATGCGCCGCCGTGCTGCCCGACGCCTGGAACAGCACCAGGTGCTCGGCCGCCACGCGGATACCGACGGTAGCACCGACCTGATGGTCGGCATGGCTTGGGAAAATCGATTCCAGTTGTGCGCCGGTCGGCAGTTGCAGGCGATACAGGGTTGAAGCACCGAGGAACGTCTTGCCAACGATAGTCGCCCTGAGCGGACTGTCCGGCGCGTGGACGATGTCATCCGGGCGCAGCAGGACGTCTACGGCACTGCCGATGGGCCAGGTGTACGCCCGGTTGCCGCGCAGCACGCCCAGTTCGGTCTGCACCGATTCCGGGCTGTTGAGCTGACCGCGTATGAAGTAACCCTGGCCGATGAAACTGGCGACATAGGGCGTCAGGGGTTCGTGATACAGGTTGTAGGGCGTATCCCACTGTTCCAGGCGACCCTCTCTGAACACGCCGACATGGTCACTCACCGCAAAGGCTTCTTCCTGGTCATGGGTGACCAGGATCGCGCTGGTGCCGCGGGCCTTGAGAATGTCCCGCACCTCATGGCTGAGCTTGCGTCGCAGCTCGCCGTCGAGGTTGGAGAATGGCTCGTCGAGTAACAGCAGTTGGGGTTCCGGTGCCAGTGCGCGGGCCAGCGCCACGCGCTGTTGCTGGCCTCCCGAAAGCTCGTGGGGAAAGCGCTTGCCCAGGCTTTTCAGGTTGACCAGCTCCAACAGTTCTTCGACCACGCGATCCTTGTCCGGATGTTTGCGGATGCCGAACGCGATATTTTCGGCGACGCTCAAATGCGGGAACAACGCGTAGTCCTGGAACACCATGCCGATGCGGCGTTTTTCCGGGGCGAGGGTAAACCCCGCGCGGGAAATGGTTTCCCCAGCCAACTGGATCTCGCCTTCATGCACCGGTTCGAAACCGGCGATGGCCCGCAGGGTGGTGGTCTTGCCACACCCGGACGAGCCGAGCAGACAACCGATGTCACCGGCATTGAGGTGCAGGTTGAGGTTCTGGACGACCCGCTGGTCCTGATAACCGCAGGCCAGATTGTGCAGATTCAATAACAATGGAGCACTCATGCGTGGTGGTACGCCGGCTCGACGAGGAATTCAAGCAGGGCCTTCTGTGCATGGAGACGGTTTTCTGCCTGGTCCCACGCCACCGAGCGGGGATCGTCGAGCAGGTCGAGGCTGATTTCTTCGCCACGGTGGGCTGGCAGGCAATGCATGAACAGCACCTCGGCATCCGCCAGGTCGAGCAGTGCCCGATTGACCTGGAAGGGCGCAAACAGCTCCAGGCGCTTGGCGGTTTCTTCTTCCTGGCCCATGGACGTCCAGACGTCGGTGCTCACCAGGTGCGCGCCGGCAACGGCCTGTTTCGGATCGCGCAGGATTGTCACCCGGTCGCCGGCCCTGGCGACGAATTGCGGGTTAGGTTCGTAGCCTTCAGGGCAGGCGATGCGCAACTGGAAGTCGAACTGGATCGCCGCTTCTATATAGCTGTTGCACATGTTGTTGCCATCGCCGATCCAGGCCACGGTCTTGCCTTGGATCGGGCCGCGATGTTCGAGGAAAGTCTGCATGTCGGCGAGCAACTGGCACGGGTGCAGGTCGTCGGACAGGCCATTGATCACCGGCACGCGCGAATGCGCCGCGAACTGGGTCAGCGTGCTGTGGGCAAAGGTCCGGATCATCACCGCATCGAGCATGCTCGACATGACGATGGCGCAATCGCCAATGGGTTCGCCACGGCCCAGCTGGGTGTCACGGGGCGACAGGAAAATCGCCTGGCCGCCGAGCTGGATCATGCCGGCTTCGAAAGAAATGCGCGTGCGCGTGGAGGATTTCTCGAAGATCATCCCCAGCACACGGTTTTTCAAGGGCTCGAATAGTACGCCGCGCTTACGCAGGTCCTTGAGCTCCACGCCTCGACGGATCACGCCGAGCAACTCTTCGGGCGTGAAATCCATCAGGGAGAGAAAGTGCCTTGCGCTCATGATTGACTACCTTTTTTGTAACTGACCGCAGATGCTCAAAGCCTTGTTTAATGGAAAAACGGGCGAGACCTGCGGCAAAAGCCGCACGGGGCGACGAAATTAGGGGAAGGCGCGATATTGACATTAAATGTCGCGTCTTACCAATAGGGCTACGGTTTTAGGGGATTTCAACGAGGTCATGGCAGGACTGCGATGACATGTTTGAAGCCGGTTTCCTGACAGCAGCGACCCCATTTGTACACTGGCGTCGCGGCGCTTGGCAAACAAGCCGGACGGGGCCGGAGGACAAACGGAGTTTTATTGGCCAGCGTGCAATTGATTTCGTGTGTCTGTCATCGGATGTGAGATTTCCTAATGCAAGGGCCTGGGTTATAAATGAACCCCTAGACGCAGGAGCCCCGAAATGGATTCGAAAGAGCAACAACTGATGGAACTGCTGGGGCTGACGGCACGCTCCCTGACGCACCTGACCGCTTCGGTGACCTCCATGTCATTCGAATTGTTGCGCAGCGAAGACGAAGTGACCAAGGCTGCCGGCCGCCGCATGATCGACCGCATGGCTACCATCAGCAGCGGCCTCGACGAACATTGGCGGTTGATCGGCGAGTTGACCGGAGTGCCCATCGCTCAGGAACAAGTGGAAACCGTCGAGGAAATCCAGCTGCTGGCGCCGCCTCCCGAGCACCCCTGAAATCGGTTGGCCTGATGGCCGGCGATTCACAGGACGAACGTCGCTGGCGCGGTGGAGGATCCCGCGCCATAGTTTTGTTCCCGCGGCCGAAAGTGCCCGCTACGAATAAAACAGAGACTGGCCATGACCAAGACTCTTCATCACCGTGCGTGCCATCTATGTGAGGCCATCTGTGGCCTGACGCTCGAAACCACCGAAACTGAAGGCCAAGGCCTGGCGATCACCTCGATCAAGGGCGATCCGCTGGACAGTTTCAGTCGTGGGCACATCTGTCCCAAAGCCGTCGCCCTGCAAGATATCCAGAATGACCCGGACCGGCTGCGCCAACCCATGCAGCGGGTCGGCGGCGAGTGGCAGCCGATTGCCTGGGATGACGCTTTCGCCCTGGTTGCCGAACGCCTGGCGGCAATCCAGGAGCGCCACGGCCAGAACGCGGTGGGCGTCTACCAGGGCAACCCCAGCGTGCATAACTATGGGTTGATGACCCACAGCAACTATTTTCTCGGCCTGCTGAAGACACGCAGTCGCTTCTCGGCGACGTCGGTGGACCAACTGCCCCATCACCTGACCAGTCACCTGATGTACGGTCACGGCCTGCTGCTGCCGATACCGGACATCGACCATACCGACTTCATGCTGATCCTGGGCGGTAATCCCCTGGCTTCCAACGGCAGCATCATGACCGTGCCGGACGTGGAGAAGCGCCTCAAGGCGATCCAGGCCCGCGGTGGCAAAGTCGTGGTCGTCGATCCACGGCGCAGCGAAACGGCGGCCATTGCCGACCAGCATGTTTTCGTGCGTCCTGGTGGCGATGCCGCGCTGCTGTTTGGCCTGCTCAATACGCTGTTCAACGAAGGTCTGAGCCGCGACAGCCATTTGCCGGTGGACGGCCTCGACGAGGTGCGCCAGGCCGTGGCAGGTTTTACCGCCGAGGTGATGAGCCCCCTCTGTGCGGTCCCGGCGCCGCAGATCCGGCAGTTGGCCCGCGACTTTGCCGCCGCGCCTTCAGCGGTGTGCTACGGACGAATGGGCGTGTCCACCCAGGCGTTCGGCACGTTATGCCACTGGCTGATCCAAGTGATCAACCTGGTCACCGGCAACCTCGATCGGGTGGGCGGGGCGTTGTGCACCGAGCCGGCGGTGGACTTGGTGGCGACCACTTCGGGTGGCCATTTCAACCGTTGGCAGAGCCGGGTGTCCGGGCGTCCCGAATACGCCGGCGAGCTGCCCGTGTCGACCTTGGCCGAGGAAATGCTTACCGAAGGCGACGGGCAGATTCGTGCGCTGGTCACCGTGGCCGGCAACCCGGTGCTGTCCACGCCCAACGGGCGGCAGCTCGAACAGGCGCTGGATGGGCTGGAGTTCATGGTCAGCATCGATTTGTACATCAACGAGACCACGCGTTATGCCGATCTGATCCTGCCATCGACTTCGGCTTTGGAAAACGATCACTACGACACCACGTTCAACCTGTTCGCCGTGCGTAACGTCAGCCGTTTCAATCGGGCGATCCTGCCCAAACCCGAAGGGGCGCTGCACGATTGGGAGATTTTTGTCGGCCTGGCCAAGGCCTTCGCCGCGCGGACTGGCAAGGAACTCAAGCCGACCATGCCGCCCGCGCAAATGATTGATTTTGGCCTGCGCGCGGGAAGGTATGGGGATGCCTCGCCACACAAGTTGTCGCTGGCGACGCTGTTCGACCATCCCCACGGCATCGACCTCGGTGCGCTCAAGCCCAACCTGACGACGCGCTTGAAAACCGAAAATGGCCGTGTGCAGGCCGCGCCGGCGGTGATCCTCGCGGATCTGGCGCGCTTTGCCGCGCTGCGAGCGCCGGCATCGGACGAGTTGCTGATGATTGGCCGGCGGCATGTGCGCAGCAACAATTCCTGGATGCATAACTTTCATCGACTGGTGAAGGGCAAGCCGCGCCATCAGTTGCTGATGCACCCTGAAGACCTCGCCAGTCGCGGTTTAGTCGATGGCCAGCGCGTGCAGGTCAGTTCACGGGTGGGCGTGATCGAAGTGGAGGTGCAAGGCAGCCTGGACATGATGAAAGGCGTGGTCAGCCTTCCCCATGGCTGGGGCCACGCCCGACCGGGCGTGCAGATGACCATCGCCAGCGGCCAGCCTGGATCCAGCGCCAACGACCTGACCGATGAATGTCAGCTCGACGAGTTGTCCGGCAATGCGGCGCTTAATGGGGTTCCGGTGAAAGTGGCGGCTGCGTAGAATTGTCCTTGGGCCGGACCGAGCAGGGTGCTCGGCTTTCCGTTACAATGCGCCACCGTGTCGACATCTGTAGTCGCAAAGTTCAAGCCGAGGTGCTCCGTGGATATCATCGAAACGATCAAAGACCAGATTGCCAACAACACTATCCTGCTTTACATGAAAGGCTCGCCGAATGCCCCTCAGTGCGGCTTCTCGGCCAAGGCTGCTCAGGCGGTGATGGCGTGTGGCGAGAAGTTCGCTTACGTGGACATCCTGCAGAACCCGGAAATCCGCGCCAACCTGCCCAAGTACGCCAACTGGCCAACCTTTCCACAGTTGTGGGTTGGCGGTGAACTGATCGGCGGCAGCGACATCATGACCGAGATGGCCGCGGACGGTTCGCTGCAGTCCACGATCAAGGCAGCTGTAGAAGCGGCAGCGGCGAACAAGACTGAAGCTTGATCCACAAGGATCCTATTCACCACACGCTTTGTGGTGAATAGGAAACCTTGTGGGTTGGGTAGGCCTGGAAATCCAGGCAACAAAAAGCCCCGCTCCTCGAAAGAGGGCGGGGCTTTTTTGTGGCTCGCTGTCGGGGAAGCTTATTCTTCGCCCATCTGCGATTGCAGGTAGTTCTCCAGACCGATCTTGTCGATCAGGCCCAACTGGGTTTCCAGCCAGTCGATGTGCTCTTCTTCGGACTCGAGGATATCCTCGAGCAACTCGCGACTGCCGAAGTCACCGACGGTTTCGCAATGGGCGATGGCGGCTTTCAGGTCGGCGTGGCCGGTGCGTTCGATGCGCAGGTCGCATTCGAGCATTTCCCGGGTGTGTTCGCCGATGTGCAGCTTGCCCAGGTCCTGGACGTTCGGCAGGCCTTCGAGGAACAGGATGCGCTTGATCAGCTTGTCCGCGTGTTTCATCTCGTCGATGGATTCGTGGTACTCGTGCTTGCCCAGCTTGTTCAGGCCCCAATCCTCATACATGCGCGCATGCAGGAAGTATTGATTGATCGCGACCAGCTCATTGGCGAGGATCTTGTTGAGATGCTGGATGACTGTGATGTCGCCTTTCATGGTGAGGGCCTGCCCTGTAATAGCTGTGTATACGGCAGAGTTTGAGCCGCGCAATTACCAGTGTCAAACCTAAGTTATTGAATAATAAATGAAAATTAATCGGAATAAGAATGTTTGTGTTCCGCGTCTGGAAGCTAAGCACTTGATTTACCGGCATAAAAAAACCGGACATTGAGTCCGGTTCTTCAAAAAGCTGGATTTATGCGGCAGTAAATTCTACCGGATAAGGGATCGAGGCCTGGGCAGTCTGCACTTTGGCGAGGGTTTCACGTACCACTTCCTTGGCAAGGCAGGCACATTTACCGCATTGGCTGGCTACGCCGGTGGCCTGGCGGACTTCCCGATAACTGCAGCAACCTTCATAGATCGCTTCGCGGATCTGTCCGTCGGTGACGCCAGTGCAGAGGCATACATACATAAGTGAGAACCGTCGCTGGTTGTGACTCAATTGAGACGGATCTTAATGTTAACGAGAATGATTGTCAAAGTGGTTTCTGATAGTCCCTGGCTTGAGCTGCCTCGGTCTGACGAACGGTTTTTTCCCGGTGGGCCATGAGACGTCGCGGATTTCCGAGATCCCCGAAAAACCGTTGAGGACAGTCCAAACGCGCGGTGTATGATGGTCGGTCCTTGCAAAGCGGGTTCGTGTCACAGGGCTGTCGCCTGAGGGTGGCAGGCTGGCGCGGACCCGGTTTCCACGTTACTACACCAGGAGATATCCAATGAGCGTACTCGTAGGCAAACAAGCCCCTGACTTCACCGTTCCAGCCGTCCTCGGCAACGGCGAAATCGTCGACAGCTTCACCCTGTCCTCGGCCATCAAAGGCAAATACGGCCTGGTGTTCTTCTACCCGCTGGACTTCACTTTTGTCTGCCCGTCCGAGCTGATCGCACTGGATCACCGCATGGACGACTTCAAGGCGCGCAACGTTGAAGTGGTCGCGGTTTCGATCGACTCGCACTTCACCCACAATGCCTGGCGCAACACCGCCATCAACGCGGGTGGCATCGGCCCGGTGAAATACACCATGGCCGCTGACATGAAGCACGAAATCGCCAAGGCCTACGACGTTGAGTCCGAAGGCGGCGTGGCCTTCCGTGGCGCGTTCCTGATCGACGACAAAGGCGTGGTCCGTTCGCAGATCATCAACGACCTGCCGCTGGGCCGTAACATGGAAGAGCTGATCCGTCTGGTCGACGCTCTGCAATTCCACGAAGAGCACGGCGAAGTCTGCCCGGCCAACTGGAAAAAAGGCGACAAGGGCATGACCGCATCGCCTGAAGGCGTAGCGGCTTACCTGGGCGAACACAGCGATAAGCTGTAAGCGCACTCAGGCATAAAAAAACCGGCCCTTGATGGGCCGGTTTTTTTATGGGCGGGTTATAAGCTGCAACGCAGAACGTTTTGCACTGAACACCGTGGCGAGGGAGCTTGCTCCCGCTCGACTGCGCAGCGGTTGCAGGCTTTTGGGGCCGCTGCGCAGCCCAGCGGGAGCAAGCTCCCTCGCCACAAGAGCACTAAAGCCAGTGCCGATATCAGTCGTCGAAATCCTGCCAGCCGCCCATTTCCTTCCAGCGATTGACGATGCCGCAGAACAGCTCGGCAGTCTTCTCGGTGTCATAGCGGGCCGAGTGGGCTTCGCGGCCGTCGAAATCGATGTCGGCGGCCTGGCAGGCCTTGGCCAATACGGTCTGGCCGTACGCCAGGCCGGCCAGGGTCGCCGTGTCGAAGCTGGAAAACGGGTGGAATGGGTTGCGCTTCATGTCCAGTCGCGCAACGGCGGCGTTAAGGAAGCCCAGGTCAAAGCTGCTGTTGTGACCGACCAGGATCGCGCGCTTGCAACCGTTGGCCTTCAGCGCCTTGCGCACGCCACGGAAGATGTCGGTCAGTGCCGTTTCCTCGCTGACCGCCATGCGCAGCGGGTGGTCGAGCTTGATTCCGGTGAATTCCAGCGCGGCCGCTTCGACGTTAGCGCCTTCGAACGGTTCAACGCGGAAGAAATAGGTGTGGTCCGGGAACACAAAGCCTTTTTCGTCCATGCCGATGGTCGTCGCGGCAATCTCCAGCAACGCATCGGTGGCCGAGTTGAAACCGCCGGTTTCTACGTCGACCACGACCGGCAGGTAACCCCGGAAACGGGCTGCCATGGGGTGGCGAGCGCCGCCGGAACCACCGTTGCCGTCCAGTTCGTCGTCGAAATGATCTTCACTCACGCGTTTTCCTCCAGCAGGCGCCAGCGCAGTTTTTCACCGGCGCGCAGCGGGATGACAGTCTGTTCGCCAAACGGCAGGCTGGCGGGGGCAGTCCACTCGTCGCGGACCAGGGTAATGCTATCGGTGTTCACCGGCAGGCCATAGAAGCGCGGACCGTGCAGGCTGGCGAAACCTTCGAGCTTGTCCAGCGCGTTGCGCTGCTCGAACGCTTCGGCGTACATCTCGATGGCGGCATAGGCGGTGTAGCAACCGGCGCAACCGCAGGCGGCTTCCTTGGCATGGCGGGCATGGGGCGCCGAGTCCGTGCCGAGGAAAAACTTCGCGCTGCCGCTGGTGGCGGCGTCGAGCAAGGCTTCCTGGTGGGTGTTGCGCTTGAGGATCGGCAGGCAATAGAAGTGCGGCCGGATCCCGCCCACCAGCATGTGGTTGCGGTTGTAAAGCAGGTGATGCGCGGTAATGGTCGCGCCGACATTGGCCGGGGCCTCGTTGACGAACTGCACGGCATCGCCGGTGGTGATGTGTTCGAACACCACCTTGAGCGTCGGGAAACGCTCCACGACGCGGCGCATGTGCTCGTCGATGAAGATTTTCTCGCGGTCGAACACGTCGACATCGCCCCGGGTGACTTCACCGTGGATCAGCAACGGCATTCCGACTTCGGCCATCGCTTCGAGCGCCGGGAAGATCTTGTCGATGCTGGTGACGCCGGAGTCCGAATTGGTGGTGGCGCCGGCCGGGTACAACTTGGCCGCGTGGACGAAGCCACTGGCCTTGGCCTCGCGAATTTCCTCGGGCTGGGTGCGGTCGGTGAGGTAAAGCACCATCAGCGGTTCGAAGCGGCTGCCGGCCGGGCGTGCGGCCAGGATGCGCTGGCGATAGCCATCGGCCTCGACGGCGTTGCGGACGGGCGGAACCAGGTTAGGCATGATGATTGCGCGCCCGAAGGTGCGCGCGACATCGGCGACGGTATGGGTCAACACAGCACCATCGCGAAGATGAATATGCCAGTCGTCGGGACGCAGCAGGGTCAGGCGGTCGGACATTGAGGGGCTTCCAGGCGGGTCAAACTCTGGGGAATGCTACCGGAAAAGACCGATGCGGGCACCCGCTATCAAGTTTTGCCACAAGTTACCGATAGCTCCTTCAGGTGTGCCATGAATCCGTGCGATGTCTCGTACAGGCGTCATGCCCGATGTTTTTCGATTTCCGTAAGTAAAAAGCCAGTGGAGCCTCCCGTGCGCCAGCGTTATCTAGCCTTGCTCAGTGTGTTTGCCAGCCTTCCTGCGATGGCGCTCACTTTCCAGACTCGTCTGGAGAGCATCGAGTGGACGGTCGAAGGCGACAAGTTCGAGTGCCGGCTGAGCCAGCCGATCGCCGATTTTGGCAGCGGCGAGTTCGTCCGCCGGGCGGGCGAGCAGGCCACGTTCCGACTCAAGGCCTACAACCCGGTGCTGGGTGGCGGTTCCGCGACGCTGCTGGCGGCCGCTGCGCCGTGGCAACCGGGGCGGGGCGACATCAACCTGGGGTCGGTCAGGATCGGCAGCGGAGACGTCTTGTTCAACAGCTCCCAAGTCCAGGCGGGACGCCTGATCAGTGGGTTGATGGAAGGGCGCAGCCCCGTGGTCCGGCGTAATACCGAGGATGGCCGGGTGTCGGAAGTTCGCCTGTTGCCTGTGCGCTTCAACAAGGCCTTCAGCGACTATCAGGGCTGTGTGGCGAAACTGTTGCCGAAGAATTTCGAGCAGATCAAGCAGACCCAGATCGGCTTTCCCGGCGAGGGGGTTGAGCTCGACGCCCAGGCCAAGGCTCAGTTGCAGGTCATGCTCGACTTCATCAAGGCTGACCCGAGCGTCAACCATATCGAACTCGATGGGCATTCCGACAACAGCGGCAACCGCTTGACCAATCGTGAGCTGTCGCGCCGCCGTGCGCTGGCGGTCATGGATTTCTTCAAGGCCAATGGCTTCCAGGAATCGCAGTTCACTGTGCGTTTCCACGGTGAGCGTTATCCGCTCGTGCCTAATAACAACGCCGCCCATCGCGCCAAGAACCGGCGTGTGGTGGTGCAACTGGATCGAGTGGCGGCCACTCAGGCGCCAGCGGCCCAGCCCGCCACGCCAACTCCGCCAGCATCGCCAGCTGTGCCTGCGGCGACGCCCGCTGCGGCACCCGGCAAGGCTCCGGCGCCGGTCGCCCCCACCAAGGCCGTGGCCCCCGCAGCGGCGACTGCTCGGACTTCCTGAGGCCATTCTGATCGTCGCGCCGTCGACATAATCTGTCGCTTCGTCGTCATAAGCTGTCGCGCCTCTGTAAATTATCCGCGCTGGACGTTAGACTTCCCGGCTTTCCGTACAACCCGTGGAGTGATGGCATGGCGGACGTAAACAAGGTCGTTCTGGCGTATTCCGGCGGCCTGGACACTTCGGTGATCCTCAAGTGGCTGCAGGACACTTATAACTGTGAAGTGGTGACGTTCACCGCTGACCTGGGGCAGGGCGAAGAAGTTGAGCCTGCCCGCGCCAAGGCTCAGGCCATGGGCGTCAAGGAAATCTACATCGATGACCTGCGCGAAGAGTTCGTCCGCGACTTCGTGTTCCCGATGTTCCGCGCCAACACTGTTTACGAAGGCGAGTACCTGCTGGGTACCTCCATCGCCCGTCCGCTGATCGCCAAGCGCCTGATTGAAATCGCCAACGAAACCGGCGCCGACGCCATTTCCCACGGTGCTACCGGCAAGGGCAACGACCAGGTACGTTTCGAGCTGGGCGCCTATGCTCTCAAGCCAGGCGTCAAAGTCATCGCCCCGTGGCGCGAGTGGGACCTGCTGTCCCGTGAAAAACTGATGGACTACGCCGAGAAGCATGCGATCCCGATCGAGCGTCACGGCAAGAAAAAATCCCCGTATTCGATGGATGCCAACCTGCTGCACATCTCCTATGAAGGCGGCGTGCTGGAAGACACCTGGACCGAGCACGAAGAAGACATGTGGCGTTGGACCGTCTCCCCGGAGAAGGCTCCCGATACCCCGCAATACCTTGAGCTGACCTATCGCAACGGCGATATCGTTGCCCTCGACGGCGTGGAAATGAGCCCGGCCACCGTCCTCGCGACGCTGAACCGTATCGGCGGCGAACACGGCATCGGTCGCCTGGACATCGTTGAAAACCGCTATGTCGGCATGAAATCCCGTGGCTGCTACGAAACCCCTGGCGGCACCATCATGCTGCGTGCTCACCGGGCGATCGAGTCGATCACCCTGGACCGCGAAGTGGCTCACCTGAAAGATGAGTTGATGCCCAAGTACGCCAGCCTGATCTACACCGGCTACTGGTGGAGCCCGGAGCGTCTGATGCTGCAACAGATGATTGATGCTTCCCAGGCCCACGTGAACGGCGTAGTGCGCCTGAAGCTGTACAAGGGCAACGTGATCGTGACCGGGCGCAAGTCCGACGAGTCGCTGTTCGACGCCAACATCGCGACCTTCGAAGAAGACGGTGGCGCCTACAACCAGGCCGACGCGGCCGGCTTCATCAAGCTCAACGCCCTGCGCATGCGCATCGCGGCGAATAAGGGTCGCAAACTGTTCTGACCCGGCTGCTCAAAAAAGGCCTGCCCTGCGCAGGCCTTTTTTTTTGCGCATTGTCTCGTCCTGAATAATGTTATTGCCGGGGAATATCCTTGATCGCTTTTTCTGGCTTATAACAAAAGTAAAGTTGTTGAATTGAGTAAGCGCAAATAGTCTTCGGAAATAACGTTGTTGAGCTGGCTCGCTCTCCATGGAAGTTTTTCCTGGGCGAGGCAGGCGTTTGTGCGTGAATAAATCAATTAATTTTTATGAGAAAAGTCCCACGTGTAATAACAGTCGGGTGTGTTTTTTGACGAAATCAAGCTGTTCTCGGGGAGGTGTGGCGCGTCAGAATCACTCCATCGCTGCGATGGAAAAAATCATGGCGCGTTATTTCACGGGTTATTTGTAGGATTTTTCTGCATTGCTTGTAAGTTATGTCTTTCGGTGCGAACGGCTTGCTACAGCGGCATCCCACGGGTGAAATGACTACGCTATTGTGCGTGCTCTAAAAATTCGAACAGCTAAGTTGGATTTGCCCATGAATAAAGTGCTGATCGTGGATGATCACCCCGTCATTCGTCTTGCTGTACGTTTGTTAATGGAGCGCCATGGATATGAAGTCATCGCGGAAACAGATAATGGCGTCGATGCGTTACAGCTGGCGCGCGATAAAATGCCCGACATCGTTGTTCTCGATATCGGGATCCCGAAGTTGGACGGACTGGAGGTTATCGCGCGCCTGACCACCAATCCTTCGCCGCTCAAGGTGCTGGTGCTCACCTCTCAGTCGCCAGGGCATTTCTCGATGCGATGCATGCAGATGGGAGCGGCCGGTTATGTGTGCAAGCAACAGGACCTGACCGAGTTGTTGAGTGCAATAAAAGCGGTGCTCTCGGGCTACAGTTATTTTCCCAACCAGGCGTTGCATACCGTGCGTTCGAGCCTGGGCAACGCCAGCGAGTCGGATATGGTCGATCGTTTGTCCGGGCGAGAGATGATGGTCCTGCAGCAGCTGGCCCGTGGAAGGACCAACAAGGAGATTGCCGACGGGATGTTCCTGAGCAACAAGACAGTGAGTACCTACAAGACCCGACTGTTGTTGAAGCTCAATGCCCGCTCGCTGGTCGACCTGATCGAGCTGGCACAGCGTAACGGATTGGTGTGAGTCCACAGCCCCACGTGCTCGGTAAAAGGCCTCCGTCAGGGAGGCTTTTACGAGTCAGAGGTCAAAATCATAGTCGGCCAATTGTTTCTGCAAGCGACGCTCTTCCAGCAGGTTATCGATGGTGCGACGTTTGCTCAGGTTGGTTTTCGCCACTTCCACGACCACAGGTTCCGCATCGTCAGCCTCGACGGCGATGAAATCGTCTTCTACATCCAGTTGTTCTTTGCCAGCGCTCATGGGTTCGACTCCAGGCTAAGACTGCCATTGGCGCTCCTTATAGCGATAAACCTGCGGCGGGTAAAAAAGATTTTTTCAATCGCTCGATCAAAGAAAGCAATAGCGCCTCAATCGTCAGATGTCTTGTGCTTGTATTCGCACAGGTCTTCGATTCGGCAGCTGCCGCAACGGGGCTTTCTCGCCAGGCAGACGTAACGCCCATGGAGGATGAGCCAGTGGTGGGAATCCAGGAGGTATTCCTTGGGGACGAATTTCATCAGTTTCTTTTCCACTTCCACGACATTTTTGCCCGGAGCAATCCCGGTACGGTTGCTGACGCGGAAAATGTGCGTGTCGACTGCCATCGTCAGCTGACGAAACGCGGTGTTGAGCACCACGTTGGCGGTCTTGCGGCCGACGCCTGGAAGCGCTTCCAGCTCTTCGCGGGTCTGCGGGATCTCGCCGCCGTGGCGCTCCATCAGCAGGCGGCAGGTCTCGATGACGTTCTTGGCCTTGCTGTTGAACAGCCCTATGGTCTTGATGTATTCCGACAACCCTTCGACCCCCAAGGCGTGGATCGCTTGCGGCGTATTGGCCACGGGAAACAGCTTGGCCGTGGCCTTGTTGACGCCGACGTCGGTGGATTGGGCCGACAGAATTACCGCGATCAGCAGCTCGAAGGGCGAGGAGTAGGCCAGTTCGGTTTTCGGCTCCGGGTTGTCTTCATGAAAGCGACGGAATATTTCCAGGCGTTTTGCGGCGTTCATGGGCGCGGCGTTTCCTCAAGGGGTGGATGGGGTTTGCTGGCCGTCCAGGCCTGGTGGGCCGCCAGCAGCAGGCCGAGCAGGATGAACCCGCCGGGAGCCAGCAGGGCCAGTGGGACGCCATTGCCAATCAATTCGCGCAGGGCGCTCAGAATGGCCATCAGGAGGCCAGACTGGCCCGCCAGCCTGAGGCGGTCAGCTACCCGGGATTCGTCCTCAGGCGCTTGATCCAGCGCTACGCAGCTCAAGGCGATCCAGCCGAGGTAAAGGCTTGACGATGCATACCACTCCGGCAGCCAGGCCTGCGCGACCAGGCTTGCGCAAGCACTCAAGGCTGCGGCCAGCAGGATAGCGGCAACGAGCCGCTGATAAGTCGTGCAGCGTGGCCCGGCCAGCGTCATGGCCCAGCCATGGCCGAAGCTGATCAAAACCCAGGCCAGCCACACGCCCAGCGCATTCGTCAGCGAGCTGCTTGCGCCCACCAAGGGCACGAGCAGCAGGCCCCGGGTCAGTACCGGCTTATTCATTGGCACTCGCTCCGGTCAGGTGGGCCTGGTGCTCATCGAAATAACGCAGCGCATCGTGGATCGCCTGGAGCACCGCGCGGGATGTCACCGTCGCGCCGGCCAATTGATCGAACTGGCCCTGGTCCTTTTTGAAGGCCCAGCCGTCATCGGTCGGTGCCTTGCGCGACGTTCCGGTGAATGTCTGCAGCCAGGTATTCGGCCAGTCGGCGATTACCGCGCCCAGGCCGGGTGTTTCCGACTGGCGCAGGGTTTTAACGCCAAGCAGGCGGCCGCTGGGATCAATGGCGATCATCAATTCGATGCTGCCCTCATAGCCCAGCACCTGGCTGCGCAACAGCACCGCGCTGGGCTGGCCGTTGCGGGTCGCCAGGTAACCGCCCAGCAACCGGCTGTGGCTCAACTCAACCGGCGTCGTCATGACCGGTTGCGCCAACGGCTGGTTGTCATACCGCTCAAAGGGCAAAACCTCGAGCAAGGTCCGGCCGGCCAAGGCTTGCCGTTGGGCTTCGATGCGTCCGGCCAGACTGATCTGCATGAGGTACGTGGCGCCGATGCCGAGGCCGGCCAGGACGATCAGGATCAGCACGCCGCCGGGTCTTTTCATGTCAGCGCTCGCCTTTGTCGTGCCTCGGCGAGACGGTCCAGCGCAGGCACGCCGAGGTTCATCAGCAGCACGGCAAACGCCACGCCATCCGGATAGCCGCCCCAGGTGCGAATCAGGTAGACCAGCGCGCCCACGCCGGCACCGAACAACAGTCGGGCGAGCGGGGCCTTGGCGCCTGACACCGGTTCGGTGACGATGAAGAATGCGCCCAGCATGGTTGCCCCGGTCACCAGATGAAACAGCGGCGAGCCATGGGAGTCCGAGCCCAAGCCGTTCCAACACAGCAGGCTCAGGGTGAACAGGCTGGCAAGCATGCCCACCGGCGCGTGCCAACTGAACACACGCTGTTGCAGCAGGAACAGGCCTCCGGCGAGGAAGGCCAGGTTGACCCACTCGACCCCGCGCCCACCCCAACGACCGAACGCAGGATTGCTGGCGAACAGTTCGTCGACGGTCAGGCTTGTGTTGATTCGCAGACTGTCCAGCGCCGTGGCGCCGGCCCATCCGTCGGGCGGCTGGGCAATGCCGGCGACTTGTCGCAGGCCTTCGAGAAAGTCCATGTCACGGGGAGCGGGCCATTGGCTCAGGTGCTGGGGAAACGCCACCAGCACCAGGGCATACCCGAGCATCGCCGGATTGAAGGGATTGCTGCCGAGCCCGCCCCATAAGTGCTTGCCGAACAGCAAGGCGCCGGCAGCGGCCGTGACGGTCAGCCACCATGGGCAATACGCCGGCAAGGCCATGGCCAGCAGCGCGGCGCTGACCAGTGCGCTACCGTCGCTCAGGCCGGACCTGAGGGGGCGTCGTCGCAGACGCAACGCCAGCGCCTCGACGGCCAGCGCGGCGAGGGCCGACAACAGCAGGTTCAGCGCCACGCCCCAGCCATAAAACCAGACCATCGCCAGCACGCCGGGCAGCATCGCCAGCAGCACCCGTCGCATCGCTTGCCGCAGCCGCTCGTCCACCGGATCAGGGCGTAGCATGGGCGTCCACCTGCCGTTGGGCGTCTTCCACCGCTTGTTCCAGTGCCTGTAGCTGTTCGGCGGAAGCCGCGGCAGCCCGGGCCTTGCCGAGTTCGGCGCGACGCATCGCCAGCTGGATCTTGGCCCGCTTCAATTCAGCACTCTGCATCGGTGCCGGGGCGGCGGGCGCCGCGCTGCCTTCCAGTCTTGCCAAAGCCTGCTCTGCCGCTTCGAATTGGCGTTGCAGCACGATCAATTGTGATTGTTGTTCGAAGGTCGGTGGATGGCCGAACGCTTTCAAGGATTTATTCAACTGTGCCCGACTCATCGCCAGGTCGACCTTGGCTTTTTTCAGGGCGGCGTCGGCGCAGGCGGCTTTTTGCGCGCGCACTCGTTCCAGCGCAGCCTGCACCGGATCAAGTGGCTGGGCCTGGGCTGGTTGAACGTTGCGCTGGGCTCGGGCCAGGCGCTCGGCCAGGCGCTGCTCTTCGTCTCGGCGCAGGCGCGCATTGCGCAGCTCGAAGCGGCGGCGGGCGTGATTGCGCTTGGCGGTCCGCGCCTGCTGCTCTTCGATGGTGGAGGCCAGGCCACCGACGACCGGCGTTACGGTTGCCATCGGCAGTGGGCGCATCTCGATGCAATCCACCGGACAAGGCGCCACGCAGAGGTCGCAGCCGGTGCACTCATCGATAAGAACGGTGTGCATCAGCTTGGCCGCGCCAACAATCGCGTCCACCGGGCAAGCCTGGATGCACTTGGTGCAGCCGATGCATTCGGCTTCGCGGATATACGCGATCTGCGCCGGGGCCGCGCCACGGCTGGCGTCCAGTTCGAGTACCGGCACGGTCATCAGCTCGGCCAGGGCGGCGATGGTTTCGCGTCCGCCGGGTGGGCATTTGTTGATCGGTTCGCCCTGGGCGATGCCTTCGGCGTAAGGCTTGCAGCCGGGATGGCCGCACTTGCCGCATTGGGTCTGCGGCAGCAGGGCGTCGATACGTTGAATCAGGTTCATGTCTTGACCAACCCGCGCAATCCGAGAAATGCCACCGCCATCAATCCGACGCTGATCAACTGGATTGGCAGGCCCCGAAATGGCAAGGGAACATCGTTATCCTGGACTCGCTGGCGCAGATCATCGAACAGGCTCAAGACCAGCCAGAAACCCAGCCCGGCGCCCAGGCTGAAGGCCATGGCCTGGCCCAGGCCTTGGTCGTTCCGGCTGTTGAGCAGCGTGACGCCCAGTATGCCGGCGTTGCCGAGCAGCAGCGGCCACAAGCCATCGAACGGCTGCGCCGGCAGCCAATGCGTCAGCAGGCGCAGCAACGGGCTGATCAGCAGCACGCTCAGGGGCAGCCATACGAATAACCGTAGCGATGTCAGCTGCGCCGGAACCAGCAGCCAGCGGTCGAGCAGATAACCGAGGGTCCCGACGACCAGCATCAGGCAGGCTGTCGCCAGGCCAAGGGCGTGTACCCGGCTCCGCTCCTTGACTGCCAGCAGCGGATCGACGCCCAGCGGCCAATGCAACACGAGGTTGTTGATCAGGGCAGCGCTGAACAGCGAGAGAAGAATGTCGGTCATGGGCATGGGGCAACAGGGGAGCCGGTTAAAGGATCAGGCATTATCCGGCACGCCGCGAGGGCGGGCCAGATATGAAAATCCCACAGCCGCTCGACAGCGACTGTGGGATCGGTACAGCGCGCAGTCGCGTTATTTGATCCGCTGACCCGGCTTGGCGCCGCTGTCGGGGCTCAGCAGGTAGATTTCTTCGCCGCCAGGACCGGCCGCCATGACCATGCCTTCGGAAATGCCGAAGCGCATTTTGCGCGGCTTGAGGTTGGCGATCATCATCGTCAGCCGGCCTTCGAGCCTGGCTGGATCCGGGTAGGCGCTCTTGATCCCGGAGAACACGTTGCGCTGTTCATCGCCGATGTCCAGGGTCAGGCGCAACAGTTTGTCGGCGCCTTCAACGGCTTCAGCCTTGACGATCAGCGCCACGCGCAAGTCGATGGCGGCGAAGGCATCGAAATCGATTTCCGGCGACAGCGGGTCCTTGGTCAGCTCGCCGTTGCCGGCGGGGGCGCCGGTGTCGGTCTGGCTGGCGGCGAGGTCTTCCTTGGACGCGTCGATCATGGCCTGGACCTTGGCCGGGTCGATGCGGGTCATCAACGGCTTGAACGCGTTCAGTTGATGGTTGCTCAGCAGCGTCTGGTGATCGTTCCAGGTCAGCGGCGCAACGTTCAGGAACGCTTCGGCATCGGCGGCCAGCAATGGCAACACCGGCTTGAGGAAGATCACCAACTGGCGGAACAGGTTGATGCCCAAGGCGCAGATCGCCTGGACTTCGTCCTGCTTGCCTTCCTGCTTGGCCAGCGACCATGGGGCCTTGTCGGCGATCCAGGCGTTGGCGCGGTCGGCCAGGGCCATGATTTCACGCATGGCGCGGGCAAAGTCGCGGCTCTCGTAGGCCTCGGCGATGCTTGGCGCGGCAGCCAGGAAAGCGTCGGTGAGTTCCGGCGCGGCGTTACCCGCCACCAGCACGCCGGCGTTGCCCTTGTGGATGAACCCGGCGCAACGGCTGGCGATGTTGACGACCTTGCCCACCAAGTCGGAGTTGACCTTCTGCACGAAGTCCTCGAGGTTCAGGTCGAGGTCGTCGACGCCACGGCCGAGCTTGGCCGCGTAGTAGTAGCGCAGGTATTCCGGCGACAGGTGATCCAGGTACGTCCGCGCCTTGATGAAGGTGCCGCGGGACTTGGACATCTTCTGGCCGTTGACGGTCAGGTAGCCGTGGACGTTGATGCCGGTCGGCTTGCGGAAACCGGCGCCTTCGAGCATGGCGGGCCAGAACAGCGCGTGGAAATTGACGATGTCCTTGCCGATGAAGTGATACACCTCGGCCGTGGAATCCTTGGCCCAGAACGCGTCGAAATCCAGCTCCGGGGTGCGGTCGCAAAGGTTCTTGAAGCTCGCCATGTAGCCGATGGGCGCGTCCAGCCATACATAGAAGTACTTGCCAGGCTCGCCAGGAATTTCGAAGCCGAAATACGGCGCATCGCGGGAGATGTCCCATTCCTGCAAACCGGAGTCGAGCCATTCGGCGAGCTTGTTGGCCACCGCGTCGTGCAGCGTGCCGCTGCGGGTCCAGGCCTGCAGCATGTCCTGGAAATCCGGCAGCTTGAAGAAGAAGTGCTGGGAATCCCTGAGTACCGGCGTCGCGCCGGAAATCGCCGATTTCGGGTCTTTCAGGTCGGTCGGTGCGTAGGTAGCGCCGCATTTTTCGCAGTTGTCGCCGTACTGGTCTTCGGTGCCGCATTTCGGGCAGGTGCCCTTGATGAAGCGGTCGGCCAGGAACATTTTCTTTTCCGGGTCGAAATATTGGGTGACCGAACGGGTGGCGATATGCCCGGCGTCACGCAGCTTCAGGTAGATCTGGCTCGACAGCTCACGGTTTTCTTCGGCGTGAGTGGAGTGGAAGTTGTCGAAGTCCACCAGGAACTCGGCAAAGTCGGCGCTGTGTTCAGCCTGGACATTGGCGATCAGTTGTTCCGGGGTGATGCCTTCCTTTTCCGCGCGCAACATGATGGCCGAACCGTGGGCGTCGTCGGCGCAGACGTAGATGCACTGGTTGCCGCGATGTTTCTGAAAGCGCGTCCACATATCGGTCTGGATGTATTCCAGCATATGGCCAAGGTGAATCGAACCATTGGCATAGGGCAGGGCGCTGGTGACGAGAATCTTGCGTGGCTCGGACATGGGGCTCGGCTACTTGATGAAACGGAGGTCGGCCACTATAAAGCGCCGGCGGCTTTTTTTCACCTTTCGAGGCTGTTTCCGAGTGCTCCACCATGTAACGGCCAGACACAACTGTGGCGAGGGGATTTATCCCCGCTGGGGTGCGAAGCGCCCACAAAACCTGGCGCCTCGGTGAATCGGACTGGTCAGGTTCGGATGTTTTGGGACTACTTCGCAGTCCAGCGGGGATAAATCCCCTCACCACAAAGCTGTTCACTCGTGCGGTAATCGGGTCGCCACGCGAGAGCGTGCGGCGTAGGATAGCGGCCTGTTTTCAAGTCTTGTTATCGGAGTTGCCCATGAGCGCCGTCAATCGCGCAGCGGTGGAAGCCGTCCTTCGCCAGTACACCGACCCCTACCTGAGCCAGGATCCGGTCAGCGCCGGATGCGTGCGAGCCATCGATATCCAGGGCGATCGCGTCAGCGTCGAACTGGAGATCGGTTATGCCGCCGATCTGTTCAAGAATGGTTGGGCGCAGATGCTGCAAATGGCGATCGAAGGCCTGGATGGCGTGGCGAGCGCCAGAGTCCAGGTTACCAGCGTGATTTCCGCCCACAAGGCCCAAGCCCAGGTGCCGGGGTTGGCGAACGTCAAGAACGTCATTGCCGTGGCCTCGGGCAAGGGCGGCGTAGGCAAGTCCACCACCGCCGCCAACCTGGCGCTGGCCCTGGCTCGCGAAGGGGCGAAGGTCGGTATCCTCGACGCGGATATCTACGGTCCGAGCCAAGGCATCATGTTCGGCATCGCCGAAGGCACCCGGCCGCAGGTCAAGGACCAGAAGTGGTTCGTACCGCTGCAATCCCATGGCGTGGAGGTCATGTCCATGGCCTTCCTCACCGATGACAACACACCGATGGTCTGGCGCGGGCCGATGGTCTCCGGCGCCTTGCTGCAACTGGTCACGCAAACCGCGTGGGGCGACCTGGATTACCTGGTGATCGACATGCCACCGGGCACTGGCGATATCCAGCTGACCCTCGCGCAGAAAGTCCCGGTGGCCGGCGCGGTGATCGTTACCACGCCCCAGGACCTGGCCCTGCTGGACGCGCGCAAGGGGGTGGAGATGTTCCGCAAGGTGAACATCCCGGTACTGGGCGTGGTGGAAAACATGGCCGTGCACATCTGCTCGAACTGTGGGCACGCCGAGCATCTGTTCGGTGAAGGCGGCGGTGAAAAACTGGCGACCCAGTACGGTGTCGAGCTGCTGGCTTCGTTGCCGCTGTCGATGGTGATCCGCGAGCAGGCCGACGGCGGCAAGCCAACCGTCATCGCCGAGCCGGACAGCCAGATCGCCATGGTCTACCAGGAACTGGCCCGCCACGTGGGCGCGCGGATCGTGTTGCAGGAGGCTGCGTCGCCGGCGATGCCGAATATCACTATCAGCGACGATTGAATAAGCGGTAACACATTCCATTGTGGGAGCGAGCTTGCTCGCGATAGCGGTCTGACATTCAACATTGATGCAAACTGACCCGACGCCATCGCGAGCAAGCTCGCTCCCACATTTTTGGGTCAGTCCATTTTGTTGTGCGATGGGTTCAGATCCGCAGCCCGCCATCCATCTCCAAAATCCGCCCGGTGTAGTAGTCGTTCTCGAAGATATACGCCGCCGAGTGCGCAATCTCTTCGGGCTTGCCCATGCGCTTGAGCGGAATCCCTGAGGTCATTTTTTCGAGGGCTTCGGGTTTCATGCCGAGGGTCATTTCGGTTTCGATGAAGCCCGGGGCAATCCCCGCCACGCGGATGCCGTAGCGCGCCAGTTCCTTGGCCCAGGTCACGGTAGCGGCCGCGACGCCGGCCTTGGCCGCCGAATAGTTGGTCTGGCCGACGTTGCCGGCGCGGGAGATCGAGGAAATATTGATGATCGCGCCGTTGTTCTTCAGCTCAACCATTTTCGCCGCCACTTCGCGGGTGCACAGGAATACGCCGGTGAGGTTGACGTCGATCACCGCCTGCCACTGGGCCAGGCTCATCCTGGTCATTTCACCGTCCTTGACCTTGAGCAGCAGGCCGTCGCGCAGGATACCGGCGTTGTTGATCAGCCCGTGGATCGCGCCGAAGTCCTCGGCCACCCGGGCAACCATGTCGATCACCTGATCTTCGTTGGCCACGTTGCACAGGTACGCACGCGCCTCGACGCCCTTGGCGGCGCAGGCGGCGACCGCCTGGTCGAGTTTTTCCTGATTGAGGTCCACCAGCGCGAGCTTTGCACCCTTGCCGGCGAAATACTCGGCCATGGAGCGACCCAGGCCCTGGCAACCGCCGGTGATAATGATTACTTTGTCAGTGAGTTGCATTCTCATGTCCAGGTGGCGCAGCGGTGGAGGGGTTGGGCGGGTCTCGATTTGCCGCGGTGTAGCGCGGCTGCGCGAGGATACCGGCCCGAAGGTGCGTCAGAACATTACTCCAGTCAACCGACCGTTTTCTAGACGAATTTTATTAAAGGAGTCATAAATTGAGCGTTGAAGCTGCCAAGCATGCCCGCGAATTGCTGCTCAAGGAATATCGGGGCATGCTCTCCACCCATTCCAAATCGATGCCCGGCTTTCCGTTCGGCTCCGTTGTGCCGTATTGCCTGGACGCGCAAGGCCTGCCGTTGATACTCATCAGCCGCATCGCCCAGCACACCCACAATCTGCAAAAAGACCCTAAATGCTCAATGCTGGTGGGAGAGCGGGGCGCCGAGGATGTTCAGGCCGTCGGGCGCCTGACCTATCTGGCCGAAGCGCAGAAGCTCGAAGACAGCGCCGCCATCGAGGCCGCCGCCGAGCGTTATTACCGCTATTTCCCCGAATCGCAGAACTACCATAAGGCCCACGATTTCGATTTCTGGGTTCTCCACCCGGTGCGCCATCGTTATATCGGCGGCTTCGGCGCGATTCACTGGATCGACCAGATCACCCTGGCCAATCCCTTCGCCAGCAAGGCCGAAGCGAGCATGATCGAACACATGAATGCCGATCACGCCAAGGCCATCGCCCACTACGTGGAGTTGAGCGGCCTGCCAAAAAACCAACCCGCGCAAATGGTCGGTATCGACAGCGAAGGCATGCACCTGCGCATTGGGCAGGGTCTGCACTGGTTGCCGTTTGCAGCGCCTTGCAACACGCCGACACAAGTGCGCGAAGCCTTGGTTTACCTGGCTCACGCCGAGCAATGGCCAAAAAATGCCGAGGTTGATGCTTGAATTCACGAAAGGGCGACGTCATTTAGGTTTTCATAGCAAGGCATTCTTGCGTTGAGGAACCATTTGATGCGCCCTTTTTTATTGCTCTTTCTGCTGTTCCCGGTGTTGGAGCTGTTCGTATTCGTCAAGGTCAGCGCTGCGATCGGGTTCTTCCCGGCGTTGCTGCTGGTCATTCTCGGCTCGATGCTCGGCGTGTTCGTGCTGCGCATCGCCGGCCTGGCCACGGCGCTGCGTGCCCGTGAAAGCCTGACCCGTGGCGAGCTGCCCGCCCAGACCATGCTCGAAGGCCTGATGCTCGCGTTGGGTGGTGGTCTGTTGATCCTGCCGGGCTTCATCAGCGACGTGCTGGGCCTGGTCTTGCTGCTGCCCTTCACGCGCCGGTTGCTGGCCAACAAGATGCGCCAGCGCGCCGAAGAACAGGCGATGCGCCAGCGGGCTTTCGCCGATGATCTCCAACCCCGTGGCGGTCCGACGCCGCGCGAACCGGTGGGCCGTGAGCCCAACGTGATCGAAGGCGAATTCGAACACCGCGACCCCAAGTAGCTTTCAGTGACACGGCAGCCAGCGATACGGCACCTTCGGGTGCCGTGTTCGTTTTAGCGCTCGTTCAGTAAAAAATTTCACCCTCGACCCTTGTAATCGTCTTGCACGCCCTTATGTATGGGTCACCGCAAGGTTTCCGGTGGCGACACCGGACAGACTTCCGCGGTTCGCTTGACGAACCGCACCCCGGCTCCGCCGGCTTTTGTTAAACCCGCCGGGACTACACCGGCCGATGAAAACCAAAATTAGGAGAGATCGACAATGAAGCTTCGTCCTCTGCATGACCGCGTCGTCATCCGTCGCAGCGAAGAAGAGAAGAAAACCGCTGGCGGTATCGTCCTGCCAGGTTCGGCTGCTGAGAAAGCCAACCACGGTGAAGTTCTCGCTGTAGGTCCGGGCAAGGCTCTGGAAAACGGTGAAGTACGTGCGCTGGCCGTGAAAGTGGGTGACAAGGTTGTGTTCGGCCCTTACTCCGGCAGCAACACTGTGAAAGTCGACGGCGAAGACCTGTTGGTAATGAGCGAGAACGAAATCCTCGCCGTTCTCGAAGGCTGATTTCCCCGCTCATTTTCCCGCTACTACTACAAAGTATTTAAGGAATATCGATCATGGCTGCTAAAGAAGTTAAATTCGGCGATTCCGCCCGCAAGAAAATGCTCGCCGGTGTCAACGTCCTGGCTGACGCAGTAAAAGCGACCCTCGGCCCGAAAGGCCGTAACGTGATCATCGAGAAGAGCTTCGGCGCTCCGACCATCACCAAGGACGGCGTTTCCGTAGCCAAGGAAATCGAGCTGAAAGATCGTTTCGAAAACATGGGCGCGCAGCTGGTCAAGGACGTTGCCTCCCGTGCCAACGATGACGCCGGCGACGGTACCACCACCGCGACCGTACTGGCTCAATCGATCGTCAACGAAGGCCTCAAAGCCGTCGCTGCCGGCATGAACCCGATGGACCTCAAGCGCGGCATCGACAAGGCGACCATCGCCATCGTCAAGGAACTGAAGGGTCTGGCCAAACCTTGCGCTGACTCCAAGGCTATCGCCCAGGTAGGTACCATCTCCGCCAACTCCGACAACTCCATCGGCGACATCATTGCCGAAGCCATGGAAAAAGTCGGCAAGGAAGGCGTGATCACCGTTGAAGAAGGCTCGGGCCTGGAAAACGAACTGTCGGTTGTAGAAGGCATGCAGTTCGACCGTGGCTACCTGTCGCCATACTTCGTCAACAAGCCGGACACCATGGTTGCCGAGCTGGACAGCCCGCTGATCCTGCTGGTCGACAAGAAGATCTCCAACATCCGCGAAATGCTGCCAGTGCTGGAAGCCGTTGCCAAAGCCGGCCGCCCTCTGCTGATCGTGGCTGAAGATGTCGAAGGCGAAGCCCTGGCGACCCTGGTCGTGAACAACATGCGTGGCATCGTCAAGGTTGCAGCCGTCAAGGCTCCAGGCTTCGGCGACCGTCGCAAGGCCATGCTGCAGGACATCGCCGTACTGACCGGCGGTACCGTTATCTCCGAAGAGATCGGCCTGAGCCTGGAAAGCACCACCCTGGAGCACCTGGGTAACGCCAAGCGCGTTATCCTGTCCAAGGAAAACACCACCGTGATCGACGGTGCTGGCAACGATGCCGATATCCAGGCTCGTGTCACCCAGATCCGCGCACAAGTGGCCGAGACTTCGTCCGACTACGACCGCGAAAAACTGCAAGAGCGTCTGGCCAAGCTGTCCGGCGGTGTTGCGGTGATCAAGGTTGGCGCCGGTTCCGAAGTTGAAATGAAAGAGAAGAAAGCCCGCGTTGAAGACGCCCTGCACGCAACCCGCGCAGCCGTCGAAGAAGGCGTGGTGCCTGGCGGCGGCGTGGCACTGGTTCGTGCCCTACAAGCCATCAGCGAGCTGAAAGGCGACAACGATGACCAGAACGTTGGCATCCAGTTGCTGCGTCGCGCTGTTGAAGCACCTCTGCGCCAGATCGTTGCCAACTCCGGCGACGAGCCAAGCGTAGTGGTTGACAAGGTCAAGCAGGGTTCGGGTAACTACGGTTACAACGCTGCCACCGGCGAATACGGCGACATGATCGAAATGGGTATCCTGGACCCGGCCAAAGTGACTCGTTCGGCTCTGCAAGCGGCTTCGTCGATTGCCAGCCTGATGATCACCACCGAGGCGATGATCGCTGAAATCAAGGACGACGCTCCAGCTGGCGGCGGCATGCCAGACATGGGCGGCATGGGTGGCATGGGCGGCATGATGTAAGCCAGCCTTACCCCTGTAGCGAAAAACCCCGCCTGTGAAAGCAGGTGGGGTTTTTTATTGGTGCGGATTCATGAACGACTCCAATCCCAATGTGGGAGCGAGCTTGCTCGCGATTACGGTGTGTCAGCTAATTATCCGGCACTGATCCACCGCTATCGCGAGCAAGCTCGCTCCCACATTGGGACGTGGTTCAGTTCAGGCATTGGCGGGACTGGTGACAGCGACACGTTCAGGTGTGGAAACTGGTCGGTACAGAACGCAGTAATAACACCCCAGGCAAATCAGCCAGCAGAACACCGCTGTCCATACGTTGTGGGAGAAGAAGTGCGCCCCTTGCATCATGCGTCCCATGGAAAACACCGTGCCCAGGGCAAAGGCGAACACCAGCGCCTGGCGTGCGAGGCGTGGGCGACGGTCACGCAGTACGAAGAACAGCGCGAACAGCGTGAAGCCGGTGGCGGCATGCCCGCCGGGCCAGCATCGGCCGGGCTTGTCGGTAGCCGGACGTGGGCTCAGTAGCTCACTGTAGGTTTCCTTGCCGCCAAACTCCTTGAGACTCCATGGGCATTGCACCGCCGTCGCTGCCTTCAAAGGTGTGACAAACGCAGTCGCCAATGCCAGCGACAGGACCAGGCAACCCAGCTCACGTTTGTACGGCTTGAGCCGAGCGATAAAAAACGAGGCGACAAACCCCACGACCGCCAGCACGGAAAACCCGATGACCAGCTGTTTGGCCCGGTCGTGCAGGATGTCTTCCAGGAAAAAACTGTGTCGACCGATAAATCCACCCGCCGTCGGATCGTAAAACAGCTTGGCTACGTTCATGTCCAGGGTGGTCAGTTCCAGCAACCCCAGACTGGCTGCGACCACAGCGGGCAAGCCCAGGGCAACCCAAAAATTCAGGCGCCTGGAAGCGGGGCGGATGGCAGTGGAAACCATGGCAGTACCTTTGATGGGAGTTTTCGTGATCAGCGCGTTGCACAGTCTGGTCTGCGTTGCGTTCGGGCGGTGTGAAGGCTGAGTGAAAAACTCGTCAACCCCCGAGCAGCCACACTCCAGGGGCGCTTGATCCTTTTGAGCGAGCCTTCTCGCCAAGGGTCGACACATTCAACCTGGATGGCGGCTGGTCCACCGCTTTCGCGAGCAGGCTCGCTCCCACAGTGGTTCGCACTGCGTATACAACCCTAGCCGTAAGCCACGCTTGGCCTTAAGCTGCGCGGGCCACGACGATTGCCCCGTGCGCAGAGGAGATGCCCATGCGAATTCTGTTGGTTGAAGACAACCGTGACATTCTGGCCAACCTGGCCGACTACCTGGGCCTCAAGGGCTACACGGTCGATTGCGCACAGGACGGTTTGTCAGGGCTGCACCTGGCCGCGACCGAACACTACGACTTGATCGTGCTGGATATCATGCTGCCGGGTATCGACGGCTATACGCTGTGCAAGCGCCTGCGCGAAGACGCCCGGCGCGATACCCCGGTGATCATGCTCACCGCGCGGGATCAGTTGGATGATCGTTTGCAGGGTTTCAAATCCGGGGCGGATGATTACCTGGTCAAGCCCTTTGCCTTGTCGGAGCTGGCGGCGCGGATCGAAGCGGTCATGCGGCGTGCCCAGGGCGGTGGCCGACGCGCGTTGCAAGTCGGCGACCTGAGCTACGACCTCGATACGTTGGAAGTGACCCGGGAAGGCAAGCTGCTCAAGCTCAACCCCGTGGGCCTCAAGTTGCTGGCGGTACTGATGCAGAAAAGCCCCCACGTGCTGCGGCGCGAGATCCTCGAAGAAGCCCTGTGGGGCGATGACTGCCCGGATAGCGACAGCCTGCGCAGCCATGTCCACCAATTGCGCCAGGTGATCGACAAACCGTTTGAAAAACCGTTGCTGCACACTGTGCACGGCGTCGGCTATCGGTTGGCCGAGGGCCGAGATGGAGTTTAAGCAAAGCCTTGCGCAACGGATCATCATCGCTTTTGCGCTGATGAGCGCATTGGTGGCGGGAGCGTTTGCACTGGGCATCGTGGCAACGGTCCATCTGGTGGAAGAAAAACTGATTTCCGCCGGGCTCGGAGGCGACCTGCAACGCCTGCTGTTGATGGACAGCGTTTCCGACTGGAGTCATCGCCCGGAACCCGACCAGCTGTTCTATTTCAGCGGCGGCCCGGGAGACTTCGAGTTGCCCAGGGACCTGCGTCACCTGCAACGTGGCTTTCACGAAGTATTTCGCGAACAGCTGTCCTATCACGCGATGGTAGAGATTGTTGACGGTCGGCATTACGTACTGTTGCAGGACCAGAGCGATTTCGAGGAGCGCGAGCGGGTGCTGTTTGCCGTGGTGCTGGTGGGCTTCGTCCTCAGTCTGGCGCTCGCGGTGTTCCTGGGCTGGGTCCTGGCACGCCGGGTGATGGCGCCGGTGGTACGTCTGGCCCGGCAGGTGCGGCATCGCGACCAGTTGCTCGGGCTCGCCCCGCCATTGGCGCCGGATTACGCTGCTGATGAAGTGGGCGAGCTGGCCGTGGCGTTCGATGCCACGCTGGGCCGGTTGCGCCAGGCGCTGACCCGGGAACGTTTGTTCACCAGTGACGTGAGTCACGAACTGCGCACGCCGTTGATGATCCTCGCCACCTCCTGCGAATTGCTGCTGGAGAATCCGGCGCTGGACCAGCGTGGTCGCACCCAGGTCGAACGCATCAACCGCGCCAGCGAAGAAATGCGCGAACTGGTGCAGACCTTCCTGATGCTTGCCCGGGCCCAACGCGAGGACAACGGCATGTCGCCTCGCTCGACGCTGGGGCAGGTCGCGGAAAACCTCCTCGGGGTCTGGCGCGCGCCGATCGAATCCAAGGGTCTGACCTTGATCTTCGAACCAGGGCAAACCACCGATACGCAATACAACGCCACGTTCCTGACTGCCGTCATGGGAAATCTGCTGCGTAACGCCTTGCATTACACCGATCAGGGCTTTATCCGCGTCTCGCTGACCGCCACCGGATTTGTCGTCGAGGACAGCGGCGTAGGCATTCCCGAGGAGAAGCGCGAGGCGATGTTCGAGCCGTTCGTGCGCGGTAACGAAAAGCGTGGCGAGGGACTGGGGCTGGGGCTGTCACTGGTGCAGCGGATCTGTGAGGACCAGGGCTGGACGGTGAGCCTCAGCACGATGGAACCCAACGGCTGCCGTTTCGAAGTGGAGTTGAACCCGAAGTCCTGAGATCGGCGGCGAAAAGTCTTGAAAACATTCAGCCGTTTACATGACGAAGTTTTCACAAAGGGATGACCTGTCGGCTACAAGTCGATCCCTAAGGTGGCGCCATCAACACTGGAGGCGCCATCGATGTCCAATCCCATCAAGCTAGCTTTTTCCGCCAAGTACGACGAGCGACATGCCCAGCAATACCTGCGCAAACACAAGACGGGGCTGAGCCGCCGTCTTTCCCACCACCGGGACGAACAACTGGCCCGGCGCGCCTTGATGCTCGCGGGCGACCCGGGCCTGGTCCTCGACCTGCCGAGCGGAGCCGGGCGTTTCTGGCCGCTGCTGGCCGAGAAACCTGGCCGGGTGATCATCGGCGCGGACAATTCCACCGCCATGCTCCAGACGGCATTGAAGGCACAACCGGCCGATGTCGTAAAACGGGTACAACCTTTGCACACATCTGCGTTCGACATCGCCTTGCCTGATAACGCCGTCGACAGCATTTTTTGCATGCGCCTCTTGCACCACATCGGCGAACCCGTGCACCGACTGGCGATATTGAGGGAATTCGAGCGTGTCACCCGTGACAGTGTGATCGTTTCATTGTGGGTCGACGGCAATTTCAAGGCCTGGAAACGCAAGCGCCTGGAGCGCACCCGTGGGCAGAAAGACTACCAGAACCGATTTGTGTTACCGGCCGCTACAGTCGAAGCAGAATTTCGACAGGCCGGGTTTCGCATCGAGGAACAGTTGGATTTCCTGCCGCTCTATGCCATGTGGCGAGTTTATGTATTACGCAAGGGGTAGCAGGCATGGTTGTACAGGTAGCAGGAGCCCAGGCGGCTTCTCGTAGTTGCTTTGACCAGATCTGGAATCAGCGTGGCGAGTGGGTGGAAGCTCCCAATACCCGGCGTGGCGGCGAAAGCGGTGTGCAGCGGATCAGCCATGATGGCGAACTGTTTTATTCCAAGCGCCAGACCGGACACATCTACCGCAGTTTGCTGCACCCGTTCGGCCGTCCGACCGTGTTGCGTGAAGAGCGAGCGCTGCTGGCTCTGGCGGAACTCGGCGTCACGGTACCCCAAGTGGTCTTTTGCGGTGCGCAGAGGGACCCGGTCCACAAGTGGCGGGCACTGCTGGTCACCCGCGCTCTGGACGGCTTCGAGGAAATCGGCCGTTGGTATGCCGCAGGCGGCCGCGAGCGTCATGGCGAGGCGGTCCATGATCGTCTCCTCCAGGCCCTGGCCGAGAACCTCGCCCGCATGCACAAGGGGCGCTGGCAGCACAGTTGCCTCTACATCAAGCATGTATTCGTGCGAGTAACCGGAGAGGGCGAGTCGGCCAAGGCCGAAGTGGCGTTGCTCGATCTTGAGAAATGTCGCCAACGGCTGACCGCCCGCGGCGCGGCGTTCCATGACATGAGCCAGCTGCGGCGCCATTCGTCGTTCCAGGATTGCGACTGGGGAAAACTCGTCTATTTTTACGAGGCGGCGTTTGGCAGCGCTATCAAAGGTTTATCCCGATGAAACTAGAAATTGCTAGAGGTTTGTTTTTAGTCGGAGCCCTGGCAGTTGCATCCCTGGCACTGGTGGTGTGGGAGCAGCCACGCTCGCAGATCCTCAGTGCCTCCACTGTCGGCGCACATTGCCCGGTGCCTCGGGTGGCCAAGGCCAGCGAGGCGATCCAGCCGGACGACGACCTGTTGCTGTTCATGTTCAGTCTGTCCCAGGGCATGCGACCGCAGAGTTGAGTGTCATAAAGCCCAAACAAGGCCCCGATATCTGCATGCTCAGGCTTTGTCCGGCTTGGCCAGCAAGGTGTAGACACACGGCAGCACGAACAACGTGAACAAGGTGCCGATCGACATGCCGGTGGCGATGACCGTGCCGATGTCGAAGCGGCTCACTGCGCCGGCACCGGTGGCCAGGATCAACGGCACCATGCCAAACACCATGGCGGCAGTGGTCATCAGCACCGGACGCAGGCGAATCGATGCGGCCTGTTCCACTGCGTCGCGCGGACTCAAGCCTTGTTCCTTGCGCAGCTGGTTGGCGAATTCGACGATCAGGATGCCGTGCTTGCTGATCAGGCCGATCAGGGTCACCAGCCCCACCTGCGTGTAGATGTTCATGCTCGACCAGCCGAGGAACAGCGGAATCAGTGCGCCGCAAATGGACAACGGCACCGTCACCAGGATCACCAGCGGGTCGCGGAAGCTTTCGAACTGCGCCGCCAGCACCAGGAAAATGATTGCCAGGGCCAGGCCAAAGGTGACCCATAACGCGCTACCTTCCTGGACGAACTGACGCGAAGCTCCGGCGTAATCAAAGGCGAACCCTGTCGGCGCCTCCTCAAGGGCTATCTGGCGAACGGTCTCGATAGCCTCGCCCATGCTTACCGTGGGAAAGCCCGAGATCGTCACGGCATTGAGCTGCTGGAACTGGTTCAATTGCCGCGGTCGCGCCTGGTCGCTGACCTTGATCAGCGTCGACAACGGAAGCGACTCGCCCTGGGCGTTCTTCACGTAATAATTGTTCAGCCAGTCTGGATTGTCCCGGAATGGCCGCTCGACCTGGGCGATGACCTTGTAGCTACGCCCCTCCAGCGTGAAGCGGTTGATCTCCGCCTCGCCCAGCAGGGTCGCCAGCGTGCCGCCGAGGTCTTGCATCGAGACGCCCATCTGGGCGGCCTTGGCGCGATCGATATCCACCACGACTTCAGGCTTGTCGAACGCAAGGTCGATGTCCATGAAGGCGAACTTGCCGGACTCCAGCGCGCGCTTCTTGACCCGTTCGGCAATCTGCAGGAGCGTCGTGTAGTCCTTCGGCGAGTTGATCACGAACTCGAAGGGCAAGCCTTCGCCGGTGCCGGGCAGCGAGGGAAGGTTGAAGCCGAAGATCTGCAGGCCGGGCACGCTTTCCAGCCTGGCCTGGACTTCCGGGAGGATTTCCATCTGGGTGCGGCTGCGTTCGTTCCAGGGCTTGAGCAGGAACCCGCCGATGCCCGACTGTACGCCGTTGTAGCCGTTGATCTGGAACGAGGAGTAGTACTCGGGGAATTCCTTGAAAATCGTGATGAAGTGATCGGTATAGGCGTTCAGGTAGTCCAGGTTGGTGGTCTTCGGGGCGTTGGCCATCATGAAGATGATGCCCTGGTCCTCGTCGGGCGCCAGTTCGGACTTGGTGAACATGATCAGTACCGGAATCAGCAACAGCACGAGCACGGCAAACACCAGCACCACCGGACGGGTATTGAGCGTGCCGTGAAGCATGCGCTGGTAACGGGCCTTCAGGCGCTCGAAGATCACGTCCAGCCGATGGGCCAGCCCTGAGGGATTCTGGTCATGACGCAGCAGCATCGCGCACATCATTGGCGAGAGGGTCAGGGCGACGATTCCGGAGATCACCACCGCCCCGGCGAGGGTCAGGGCGAACTCCTTGAACAGCGCCCCCGTCAGGCCTTCGAGCAGACCGATGGGTGCATACACCGCCGCCAGCGTGATGGTCATCGAGACCACCGGCATGGCGATTTCCCGCGCGCCTTCAATCGCGGCGTCGAACGGTGTCTTGCCTTCCTCCATGTGCCGGTGGATGTTTTCCACCACCACGATGGCGTCGTCCACCACCAGGCCGATGGCTAACACCATGGCCAGCAGTGTCAGCAGGTTCATGGAATAGCCCATCAACTGCATGAAGAACATCACGCCGATCATCGACAGCGGAATGGTCACTACCGGAATGAGCACCGAGCGCAGGGCGCCGAGGAACAGGAACACCACGACGATGACGATCAGCACCGCCTCGAACAGGGTTTTCACCACTTCGTCGATGGAGGCCTGGATGAACAGGGTGGCATCGTAGGCGATCTCGGCCTTGAGATTGGACGGCAGCTGGGCCTCCATTTCCGGCATGATCTTGCGCACTTCCTTGATGACATCGAGGGGGTTGGCACCAGGGGTTGCCTTGATCCCGATGTACACCGAAGGCGTGCCACCGAACGAGCTGATGGTGTCGTAGTTTTCGGCGCCCATCTCCACCCGCGCCACGTCCCGCAGCAACACGCGGCTATCACCGTCAGTCTTGAGCGGGATGCCGGCGAATGCCTCGGCGGATTTGAGTTCGGTGTTGGCGTTGATGCTGGTGACCACGTACTCGCCTTTCACTTCACCAGCGGCGGAGAGAAAGTTGTGCTGGCGCACGGCGTTGGTCACGTCGGCAGCGGTCAGGCCGAAGCCTGCGAGCTTGACCGGGTCCAGCCACAGGCGCATGGCAAACACCTGGTTGCCGAGGATCTCGGCCTCGGCCATGCCCGGCAGCGTCGCCAGTTTGGGCTGGATGACGCGCGACAGATAATCGGTGATCTGCGGGTTGTTCAGCTCCTTGCTGAAGAAACTGATGTACATCAGCGCCGAGGCATCGGCTGCCTCGCGGCTGAGGACCGGGTCCTCGGCGTCCTGGGGCAGTTGATTCTTCACCTCGTTGGCCTTGGCCAGCAGCTCGGTAAAGAGCCGGTCGCTGTTGGAACCGATGCGCGCGTAGACCGATATGACCGAGAAATTCTGGCGGCTGACCGAAGTCATGTAGTCGATGCCCTCGGCACTGGCCAGGCTCTGCTGCATCGGCTGGGTGATGTAACCCTGGATGGTCTCGGCGTTGGCCCCGGGGTAGGCGGTGGTCACCGTGATCAGGGCATTTTCCATCTGTGGATACTGGCGCAGGGGCAGCTTGCTCCAGGCCTGGAAGCCCAGCAGCACGATCAACAGGCTGACCACGGTGGCAAGCACCGGGCGGCGGATGAACGGATCGGTAAAGGCCATGGGGGTTCCTTGATCAGTCCGCGCGCGGTGGGCTGTTCTGTTCGGTCAGGGTCTTGTCGTCGCTGATGGCGATGGGCGTGCCGTTGTCGAGCTTGATCTGGCCGGCAATCACTACTTCTTCGCCGCGCTGCACGCCCTTGGTCACCAGGACCTGCCCGTCACGGCGCTCTCCGGTTTCGACAAAGCGCCGTTCGGCAATCAGGATCGGCTGGCCCTTGTCATCCTTCTCGACACTGCCATCGGCGGTTTTCTTCTGAGTCACCACGTACATGGAATTGCCATAGAGGGTGTAGGTCACGGCGCTCTCCGGCACGACGATCCCGACGGCGAGGTCCGGCAGGATGACGTTGAGGTTGGCGAACATGCCGGGCAACAGCTTGCCGTCGGGGTTGGCGAGCGTGGCGCGTACGAGCACGTTGCGGGTACTGTCCTCGACCTTGGGGTTGATTGCGCTGATGCTGCCAACGAAGGTCTGGCCGGGATAGGCCGAGACGCTGACGTTGACTGGCTGGGCAACCGCCAGCCGAGGCACCGTCTGTTCAGGCACGTAGAAGTCGACGTACAGGCTGCTGAGGTCCTGCAGGGTCGCGATCACCGTGCCGCTGGCGAGGTAGTCGCCGACATCCACCTGGCGGATGCCGATGGTGCCGCTGAACGGCGCGACGATGTGTTTTTTCGCCAGCGAAGCCTTGAGCTGGTTGACCGTGGCCTGGTTCTTCTTTAGCTGGGCCGAGAGCCGGTCGAATTCACCCTTGGAAATCGCCTGGCTGCCCACCAGTTGTCGGCCACGGCCGAAATCCAGTTGCGACAGGCCAAGGTCGGCCTGGGCAGTTTCCAGCAGGGCGCTTTCGACTTCGCTGTCCAGTTGCAGGATCGGTTGCCCGGCCTTGACCTTCTGGCCGGATTCGAACTGGACCTTTTGCACGGTGCCGGCGATTTCCAGGCTCAGGTCGACGCCTTGCAACGCCTTGAGGCTGCCAACGGTGGGCAGGCGCGATTGCCAAGGCTGTTCGACGGCCTTGGCCACGGCGACGCTGACCGCAGGTTTGGGCGCAGAGAACATCTGGATCTGCTGATAAATGGAAAAGGCCTTGTAGCCCGCCAGCGCCAGTACCACCAGCAGGACAACACCCAACATGATCAGCATGCGGCGTCGCAGCATGTTCCACTTCCTTGGAAAATAGCCGAGAGAGATACAGACAGGCGGGCACATTACCTTGAGTGCCCGGAGGATTCCAATCGGTGTTTGTCGGCAATGTGTAAGGTTCTTCCCTGCGCCCTCTGCGCTTGCGGCTCAGACCAGATGCAGATGGTTGTCCCAGAGCCCCGCCGGCAGATCCAGCGGCTTTGCAACCAGTTGTGGCTGCCGACAATCGTAGTAGCGGCAACGTCCCTGGCCCGACGTCACGACAAACCCGTCGGCTACCGCGCCGACCCCGGCGCAGTCCGGCAGGGGCGCGTCGAGGCGAACCTCGCCGCTGTCCAGGTCCCAGATGAAAAAGCGGTTGCCCCGTGGCGCCGTCAGGGCCACCAGGCGCAGGTCGCTGTGCACGGCAACGCTGGCGGTGTAATGCCCCATGGCTTGCAACTGGTATTCAGGTACCGGGAACGCCTTGAACGGTTGGCCCGGACGCTTGATCGCGAGCAATTCGGACGATTCGTGGGCCGCTCCCATGAACTGCTGGCCGGTGACGATGGTGCCATCGCTGGCGATGCCCATATGGCGCACGCTGTTCATCTGCTGGGCAAGGGTTTCCTTGCTCAACAGCGTGCCATCGCGGTGCATCAGCACCAGGCTCGGCTCCATGGCGTCGAGGTTCATTTCGACCCGGCTCTCGGCCTCGGTGCGGATGCCGCCGTTGGCCACCACCAGCGTCTCACCGTCGGGCAGCCACGACACCTGGTGAGGGCCGATGCCGTGGGTGGACAGTTCGCCACTGTGCACCAGCCGTTCGCCTTCGAAACGGTACACACCGAGCAGGCCGCGTCCCGGATCGCTGGTATCGTTTTCCGTGGCGTACAACCATTCGCCGCTCTTGTGAATCACCGCATGACCGTAGAAATGCCGGTTCGGCAGCGAGGTGATGGTTTGCAGCAGCGTGCCGTCGCGCAGGTCGACCAGGTAGCTTTCGGTGCCCGGGCGGCGGGCGACGAACAGGGCGATCGGCAGCGCCGGGTGATTGATGATGTCATGGCAGCGCTGGCCAACCTGGGTGGCGAACACCCGTGTGCCGTCCAGTCGATAGCCGACCGCGTAGTGCTTGCCGTCGGCATCGTCCCGTGCCGACAGCAGTAATGGACTCTTGTCCTTTTGCTTGAACAGCGTCCAGCCGCCCAGGGTGATGGCGCCGAGCAGCAAGCTGCCCAGCGTCAGAGCCTGACGTCGAAACATGATCAGTCACCGTCGTTGGCGTTGAAGCCCAGTTGAATGCCCAGCGCCTTGGCCAGTTCGCCTTCGTGCAGGCGATGGACGACGTTGAGGCTGTCGTACAAATCGTTGAGTTGCTGGCGCCCGGCGTCGTCACCGAGCATTTCGGTCAGTGAGCGCTGGCTGCTGGCGAACAGTTTCAACGAGGCGTCGTAGGCGGCGTCGATCTTGTCGGCCAGCGGCTTCTGCTCGCTTGGCAACAAACCTCGCAAGCCTTTGTTGTCGACGCCAACCCACACGGTCCGGGCGGCGCTCAGGCTGGCTTCAAGCCCTTGCAGCGACGACTGGCTGCGCCACGCATCGGCCTGGAACGGTTGCGGCACGCCCTTGCTCTGGCGGCCCATCGGCGTGCCGAGTTTTTTCTTCAAGGTGTCCAGGGCGGTCACCTGGACCCGCAGCAGGTCAGCGATCGCTTCATGGGAGTCGGCATAGCGCTGGTTCGGGAACTTGCTCATCTGGGCGAGCATGCCGTCGTTGGTGTTCCACCGCGACAGGATCTCTTCGGCCAATTGCTTCTGGCGTTCGCCGATGGCGATCAGCAGCGGGCAGTACTTGGCTTTCTGGGCGCTGTCGGCCATGTCGATCTTCGCGTCGAAGAGCAGGTATTCGTAGGCCGAGAGTCCTTGCACGACGACGCTGGACTTGGCCAGGCCGGCGGCGTCGATCTGCGGCTGGCTGTTGACCAGTTGCTCGACCTGGCGGCCCACGAGGTTTTTCTTGTCCGGCCAGAACTGTACCTGCCAGGCGCGGTTGCCCTCCGCCAGCGGCCCGATCAGCAGCGGCTGGAGTTCAGCCCAGGCTTTTTGTGCCTTGAGGAAATCGGCGCGGGCGGTTTCCAGGTTTTCCTTGCCCTGGCAAAACGCCAGGGCGCTGGTCGCCAGTTGGCGGTCGGCCTCGACCCAGCGACTGTAGGTCGGCAGGATCACCTGCTTGGCGATGGCGGCCGAGGTGACCGCTTGCGGGTCCTGGGGCGAGCAGGCACCGAGGGCGATGGCGGCGAGGCTGGTGAACAACAGTTTGGGACGGAACATGTCGGGCTCCCGTTTTCGGAAAGTGCGTTTAAAGAGAGTTCAGGAAAGCCAACAGCGCAGCGCGCTGCTCGGCGTTGAATGCTAGAACCTGTCGCTGCGCCGCCTGGGCTTCGCCGCCATGCCAGAGCACGGCTTCGAGCTGGTTGCGGGCGCGACCGTCGTGGAGAAACTGGGTGTGGCCGTTGACGGTCTCGGTCAGGCCGATACCCCACAGCGGCGGGGTCCGCCAGTCGCGGCCGCTGGCCTTGAATTCGCTGCGGTTGTCGGCCAGGCCTTCGCCCATGTCGTGCAACAGCAGGTCGGTATAGGGACGGATGACCTGGTTCGCCAGCTCGGGTTCGGCGGCATTGGCGGACGTCGTGTACTTGGGGGTGTGGCAGGACTGGCAACCGGCCTGGAAAAACAGGTTCTTGCCCGCCAGTACCTGGGGCGAATCCACGTCGCGGCGGGCCGGCACGGCAAGGTTGCGGCTGTAGAACAGCACCAGCCGCAGAATGTTGTCGCTGACTTCCGGTTCGCCCTCCGGGCCGTTGCCGTTGGGCGCGCGCTGGCAATCGAGCTGGGCCTGGGTGCAGTCGTCGACGGGCCGCAGGCTGGTCGTCAGGCCCATGTCGCCGGAGAACGCATGGACGTTCTGTTGATTGAGGTTCGGTTGTCCGGCCTTCCAGCCGAAGCGCCCCGGCACGGTTTTTTGCTGAACGTCGTCCCAGACCATGTTCGGGCGACCGGCGATGCCGTTGTTCTCCCGCGCCTGGGCCTCGGCATTGGCCAGGATGGCTGCATCGGGGATGGCCTCGAGCAGACCCAGGCCGATCATCGGCGGTGCGACACGGGCCGAAAATCGTGTGTCGGGGTGCATCGGGCCATAGCCCAGTTGGGTGATCTGCAGGCTCGGCTTGCGCAATTCGACGACGGTGCCGTCCTCGAAGCGCACCGGGACGGGAGAGTAATCGACCCTGACCTTGCCTTCCGGCGCGACGCCCGGCACGGACATGTCCTGCAATTGCCCGCCGTAGACCGGCTCCGGTACGACGCCGAGTTGTTCGATGAGCTTGGCGTAGGGCGGCGCATCGGGGATCGACAGGCGTACCAGCATCGACACCGCGCTGCTGGCATCCGGTGCCGGCGGATGGCCGCGACCGTCCTTGATGTGGCAGTTCTGGCAGGCGTTGGTGTTGAACAGGGGGCCGAGGCCGTCCCGGGCGGTAGTAGTCGAGGGCGCGATTACCCAGGGGCTGCGGAAAAAACTGTTGCCGACGCTGAAGTCCACGCGCCGCGACGGCGGCAGATTGGCCGAGGGCAGCGAGAAGGCGTTCTGGTCGGCCTTGCGTACAGTCGCGCTGCCGCCGGATCTGGCTTCGCCGGGCTCGGCCTGGGTAAAACGCGGGGCGTCATCGCAGGCCGTCAGGCCCAGGGCCATGAACAGAGCGCACAAGCGAAGAGGCAACGACAGCATTGGAAATCCTGCGGGACGAGTGAAACGCGGGCGCAAAGTCTAACAGGGTGGGGGAGTTTGAATAAGAGGAATTATCGTTTGGTTCGAGGCCGGTGCTTCAATCGCCTGGCGGTGGACGGCCTTTTTCGACTATCGCCCCCAAGGGAGCAATAGTCGAGGCACACGCAGCTAGCGGGGATTATTCGGCGTTGCACAGTGCCAGGCAGTTATCCAGCATGCGGTTGGAGAAACCCCATTCGTTGTCATACCAGGCCAGTACCTTGAGCAGCTTGCCGCTGGCCTTGGTGTGGTTGGCATCGAAGATCGACGACAGCGGATTGTGGTTGAAGTCGCTGGAGACCAGCGGCAGGGTGTTGTAGCCAAGGATTTTCGAATGCTGGCTGGCCTGCTTGAGCAGCGCGTTGACCTCATCGGCCGAAGCTTCGCGCTTGAGCTGCACGGTCAGGTCCACCAGCGACACGTTGATCACCGGCACGCGCACGGCCATGCCGGTCAGCTTGCCCGCCAGCTCCGGCAGCACCAGGCCTACCGCTTCGGCGGCGCCGGTCTTGCTCGGGATCATGTTCTGGGTGGCCGAACGGGCGCGGTACGGGTCGCTGTGATAGACGTCGGTCAGGTTCTGGTCGTTGGTGTAGGCATGGATGGTGGTCATCAGGCCGCTTTCGATGCCCAGCTCGCGGTGCAGCACCTGGGCTACCGGGGCCAGGCAGTTGGTGGTGCACGAAGCGTTGGAAATGATCTGGTGGGACTGGCGCAGGATGTCATGGTTCACGCCATACACCACGGTCGCGTCGGCGCCCTTGGCCGGGGCCGAGATGATCACCTTGCGGGCGCCGGCGCTGATGTGCGCGGCAGCCTTGGCGCGGTCGGTGAACAGGCCGGTGCATTCGAACACGACGTCAATCTTTTCGGCGGCCCAGGGCAGTTCGGCCGGGTTGCGGATGGCACTGACCGCGATGCGGTCGCCATTGACCGTCAGGCTCTCGTGATCGTGCTGCACGTCGGCATCAAAGGTGCCGTGGACGGTGTCGAACTTGAGCAGGTGAGCATTGATCGCGCTGTCACCCAGGTCGTTGATGGCGACGATCTGCAAGTCGCGACGATAGCCTTGGGTATACAGTGCACGGAGGACGTTGCGGCCGATGCGGCCAAAACCATTGATTGCGATTCGAAGAGTCATTAACTGCGCCGCCGTCGATTTGTTGTTGGAATTACAAGATTATTCGCATAAAAATAGAAAACAAGCCTTTTTAGTGGCAATATTTTGTTTTATCTACAACGAGTGACCTGAATCAACTGGTCCGATTGGTCAGAAACCGTCTGTCGCCCTGTCTTTGCCGCGGTGTGCAACGGGCTTCCAACCAGCATAGACAATCAGGTCGCCACATCCGTTAGCCTGGAGTTCTACACATGCATCCCCGCGTACTTGAGGTCACCGAACGGCTTATCGCCCGCAGTCGCGCTACTCGCGAGGCTTACCTTGCATTGATCCGCGGTGCAGCCAGCGACGGTCCGATGCGCGGCAAGCTGCAATGCGCCAACTTCGCCCATGGCGTTGCCGGTTGCGGCACTGAAGACAAGCATCACCTGCGGATGATGAACGCCGCCAACATCGCCATCGTGTCGTCCTATAACGACATGCTCTCGGCCCACCAGCCCTACGAAACCTTCCCTGAGCAAATCAAGAAAGCCCTGCGCGAGATCGGCTCGGTCGGCCAGTTCGCCGGCGGTACGCCAGCCATGTGCGATGGCGTGACCCAGGGCGAGGCAGGGATGGAGCTGAGCCTGCCGAGCCGCGAAGTGATCGCGTTGTCCACGGCGGTGGCGTTGTCCCACAACATGTTCGACGGAGCCCTGATGCTGGGCATCTGCGACAAGATCGTCCCGGGCCTGATGATGGGTGCGCTGCGCTTTGGTCATCTGCCGACGATCTTCGTGCCTGGCGGGCCGATGGTCTCGGGCATTTCCAACAAGGAAAAAGCCGATGTGCGCCAGCGCTACGCCGAAGGCAAGGCGACCCGCGAAGAGCTGCTGGAATCGGAGATGAAGTCCTACCACAGCCCAGGTACCTGCACGTTCTACGGTACCGCCAACACCAACCAGTTGCTGATGGAAGTGATGGGCCTGCACTTGCCAGGCGCCTCGTTCGTCAACCCGAACACGCCGCTGCGCGATGCCCTGACCCGCGAAGCGGCGTTCCAGGTGACGCGCCTGACCATGCAGAGCGGCAACTTCATGCCCATCGGCGAAATCGTCGATGAGCGTTCGCTGGTCAACTCCATCGTTGCGCTGCACGCCACCGGTGGCTCCACCAACCACACCCTGCACATGCCGGCCATCGCCATGGCGGCGGGCATCCAGCTGACCTGGCAGGACATGGCCGACCTCTCCGAAGTGGTGCCGACCCTGAGCCACGTCTACCCGAACGGCAAGGCCGATATCAACCACTTCCAGGCGGCGGGCGGCATGTCGTTCCTGATTCGCCAACTGCTGGAAGCCGGCCTGCTCCACGAAAACGTCAACACCGTGTTGGGCCATGGCCTGAGCCGTTACACCCAGGAACCATTCCTGGAGGACGGCGAACTGGTCTGGCGCGATGGCCCGACCGAAAGTCTCGACGAAAGCATCCTGCGTCCGGTCGCCCGGGCCTTCTCGCCGGAAGGCGGGTTGCGGGTGATGGAAGGCAACCTGGGCCGGGGCGTCATGAAGGTCTCGGCCGTGGCCCTGGAAAACCAGGTCGTCGAAGCCCCGGCCATGGTGTTCCAGGACCAGCAGGACCTGGCCGATGCGTTCAAGGCCGGTCTGCTGGAGAAGGATTTTGTCGCGGTGATGCGCTTCCAGGGCCCGCGCTCCAACGGCATGCCTGAGCTGCACAAGATGACGCCCTTCCTCGGCGTGCTGCAGGATCGCGGGTTCAAGGTGGCGCTGGTCACCGACGGACGCATGTCCGGCGCCTCGGGGAAAATCCCGGCGGCCATCCATGTCAGTCCCGAAGCCTATGTCGGCGGCGCGTTGGCTCGGGTGCGCGAGGGCGATATCATCCGTGTCGATGGCGTCAAAGGCACCTTGGAACTGAAGGTGGACGCCGAGGAATTCGCCGCGCGCGAACCGGCCAAGGGCCTGTTGGGCAACAACATCGGCACCGGTCGCGAGCTGTTCGGTTTCATGCGCATGGCCTTCAGCTCGGCAGAGCAGGGCGCCAGCGCCTTCACTTCTGCCCTGGAGACGCTTAATTGAAACTGGCTTTGGTCGGTGATATCGGTGGGACCAACGCACGTTTCGCGTTGTGGAAGAACCATAACCTGGAAAACATCCAGGTGCTGGCGACGGCGGATTACGCCTGCCCGGAAGATGCCATCAAGGTTTACCTGAGCGGCATGGGCATGGGGCCGGGTTCCATCGGCTCGGTGTGCCTGTCGGTGGCCGGTCCGGTGAGTGGCGATGAGTTTCGCTTCACCAATAATCACTGGCGCTTGAGCAACCTGGCGTTCTGCAAGACTTTGCAGGTAGAGAAGCTGCTGCTGGTCAACGATTTCTCCGCCATGGCCCTGGGCATGACTTGCTTGCGTCCCGATGAGTACCGGGTCGTCTGCCAGGGCACGCCGGAGCCGATGCGCCCGGCGGTGGTGATCGGCCCGGGCACGGGGCTGGGCGTCGGTACACTGCTGGACCTGGGCGAGGGCCGTTTCGCGGCGTTGCCGGGGGAGGGCGGGCATGTCGACCTGCCGATGAGCAGTCCGCGCGAGACCCAGCTCTGGCAACACATCTACAACGAGATCGGCCACGTCAGTGCCGAAACGGCGCTGAGCGGCAGCGGTCTGCCTCGTGTGTACCGAGCGATCTGCGCGGTGGACGGCCACGAGCCGGTGCTCGATACCCCCGAGTCGATCACCGCCGCCGGCCTGGCCGGCGACCCGGTCGCCCTGGAAGTGCTCGAACAATTCTGCCGTTGGCTGGGGCGCGTGGCGGGCAACAATGTGCTCACCGTGGGCGGGCGTGGCGGCGTGTACATCGTCGGTGGCGTGGTCCCGCGCTTTGCCGATTTTTTTGTCGAGAGCGGCTTCGCCCGATGCTTCGCCGACAAGGGCTGCATGAGCGATTATTTCAAAGGCATTCCGGTCTGGCTGGTGACGGCGCCGTATTCCGGGCTGATGGGCGCGGGTGTGGCGTTGGAGCAGTCCTCCGCAGTTTGAAATGTTGCCCCCCTTGTGGGAGCGAGCAGGCTCGCTCCCACGGGGGTTGTGGTGTGTTTGCAGATCCCGTCCATCAGGCATAATCGCCCCCAATTCAAACAACAAGGACGAGGCCCCGTGAGTTCAGTGAACAAATCGATTTTGCTGGTCGACGACGACCAGGAGATTCGCGAACTGCTGGACACTTACCTCAGTCGCGCGGGTTTCCAGGTGCGTACCACCCCCGATGGCGCCGGGTTTCGCCAGGCCTTGAACGAGGCCCCGAGCGACCTGGTGATTCTCGACGTGATGCTGCCCGATGAGGACGGCTTCAGCCTTTGCCGCTGGGTTCGCCAGCATCCGCGCCAGGCCCATGTGCCGATCATCATGCTCACCGCCAGTTCCGACGAGGCCGATCGGGTCATCGGCCTGGAGCTGGGGGCGGATGATTACCTGGGCAAGCCGTTCAGTCCTCGCGAATTGCAGGCGCGCATCAAGGCCTTGCTGCGACGGGCGCAGTTCGGCCAGGAGCGATCCGGCGGCGAAGTGCTGGCCTTCGATGAGTGGCGGCTGGACATGGTCAGCCACCGGCTGTTCCATGCCGATGGCGAAGAGGTGATCCTGTCGGGTGCCGATTTTGCCTTGCTCAAGCTGTTCCTCGATCATCCACAGGAAATCCTCGACCGCGACACCATCGGCAACGCCACCCGGGGGCGTGAATTGATGCCGCTGGACCGGATCGTCGACATGGCGGTGAGTCGCTTGCGCCAGCGCCTGCGCGATACCGACAAACCGCCGCGATTGATCCGCACGGTGCGCGGCAGCGGTTATCAACTGGCGGCCAGTGTGGTTGCCAGCAATGGTCATTGAGGGAATCCGCAAGATTGCCCGACGGGTGCCCGTGCCGCGCTCGTTGCTCGGACGGATGCTGCTGCTGACGCTGCTGGTGGTGCTGTTCGCCCAGACGCTGTCCAGCCTGATCTGGGTTTCGCAACTGCGCGCCACGCAGCTCGAAGGCCTGGTCACCAGCGCCCGCAGCCTGGCTCACTCGATGACCGCCACCGTGACCTACCTGCGTTCGCTGCCGGTGGCCTATCGGCCGTTGGTGCTGGACCAATTGCGCAGCATGGGCGGCACGCGGTTTGTCGTTACGCTCAATGACAAGCCGCTGGGCATGGATGTGCTGCCGGTCACGCCGCGCAAACTGGCGGTGCTCAAGGCCGTGGACGATGTGCTGCGCCGCTCCCTGGGCAATAACGCCGACATCTCCGTCAAGTTTGTCAGCCCCGAGGACCTGCGGATCTTCAACGGCGGGCTCAAGCTTGATGAATTGCCCCGTTCGTGGGCTCACTACGCCTTGACGCTGGAGCCGGTGAACCCGCCGGTACTGGTCACGCAGATCCAGATGGCGCCGGGCGAATGGCTGTACATCGCCTCGCTGCTGCCCGAACCCTATACCAGTCTTGAAGAGCAGGACCTGCCCAAGCAGCAGGTGGGCTTCATCGTGCTCACCAGTAGCCTGTTGCTGTTGTTCATCGGCTTGCTCGTGCATTGGCAGAGCCGGCCGCTCAAGCGCTTGGCCCGGGCCGCGCGGGACATGTCCCTGGGCGCTGAAGTGGAGCCCGTGGCCGAGGGCGGTGGCAGCGAAGTGGTCGAGGTGGGGCGCGCGTTCAATGCCATGCGCGAGCGTATCAGCCGCTACCTGACCGAGCGCAGCCAGTTGTTCAGCGCGATTTCCCACGACCTGCGCACGCCGATCACCCGCCTGCGGCTGCGGGTCGAGTTGCTGGAGGATGAAAATCTCCAGGCCAAGTTCGGCCGCGACCTCGACGAGCTGGAGCTGCTGGTCAAAGGCGCGCTGCAATGCGTCAAGGACACCGATATCCACGAGAACATCGAGCCGGTGGACCTCAATCATGTGCTCGATTGCCTGGTGGAACCTTACCTGGCGCCCCACGGCAACGGCCGGGTGACCCAGGATGGCCGGGCGTTGGCGCCGTACCCGGGCAAACCGCTGGCCCTCAAGCGCTGCATCGGCAACCTGATCGATAACGCCTTGAAATACGGGCAGAGGGCCCACTTGCACATCGATGATGATGAAAACGCCTTCATCCTCCACGTTGACGATGAAGGCCCGGGCGTACCGGAACAACGCCTCGAACAGGTCTTCGAACCGCACTTTCGCCTGGCCGGGCAGCAGCAGGGATATGGCCTGGGGTTGGGCATCGCGCGCAACATTGCCCACAGCCATGGCGGCGAGGTGAGCCTGCAGAACCTGCGCGAGGGCGGGTTGCGGGTGACGTTGCAGTTGCCTCGCAGTGTGGATTGATTAGACCGCGTTATCGTTCATCGCGAGCAAGCTCGCTCCCACAGGGGATTTGTGAACGCCGAAGATCCAATGTGGGAGCGAGCTTGCTCGCGATGGCGTCAGTCGTCTCGATACTTCTCTCAGCTGAATGTCACAATCCGGTGACATAACTCGCCCCTTTCGTTACCTGTCGCCCATCCCGCCTTGTTTAGACTCCCTGCGTCAAAACAACAAAAAAGGTACCTCGATGGACACCTTCCAACCGGCGTTCAGCAGTTGGCTGAATGCGCCTGCCCATCAGCAATGGCTCGCCGCCGAAGGTTTGCGGCTGCTGGCGTTCGCCAAGGCTTCGAAGCTGCCGGACGGTTTCGGCAACCTCGACGAGGTGGGTCGCCTGCCGGCCGATGCGCGGGCCGAGACCATGAACACCGCACGCATGACCCACAGCTTCGCCATGGCCCACATCCAGGGTCTGCCGGGGTTCGCCGAACTGGTGGATCATGGCATCCAGGCCCTCGGCGGCCCGCTGCGCGACGCCGAACATGGCGGCTGGTTCGCCATGGCCGATCCCGCTGCCAGCGACACCGGCAAGGCCGCTTACCTGCATGCTTTCGTGGCCTTGGCCGCCAGCTCAGCGGTAGTCGCCCAACGCCCCGGCGCCGAGGCATTGCTCAAGGAAGCGGTGCGGGTCATCGACGAGCATTTCTGGTGTGAAGAAGAGGGCGCCCTGCGCGAGTCCTTCAACCGCGACTGGAGCGAGGAGGAAGCCTATCGCGGCGCCAACAGCAACATGCACGCCACCGAAGCCTTCCTCGCCCTGGCCGACGCCACGGACGACCCGCACTGGCTGGCCCGCGCGCTGCGTATCGTCGAGCGGGTCATCCATGGTCATGCGGCCGCCAACGATTACATGGTGGTGGAGCATTTCGACCGCGACTGGCAACCGCTGCGCGAGTACAACCAGGACAATCCCGCCGATGGCTTCCGCCCCTACGGCACCACGCCCGGTCATGGTTTCGAATGGGCGCGGCTGCTGCTGCATCTGGAAGCCGCGCGCGTGCAGATCGGCATGCTGACGCCGGGCTGGCTGGCCCAGGATGCGCAGAAACTTTTCGATCAGAATTGCCGCCATGGCTGGGGCATCGATGGTGCGCCCGGCATCGTCTACACGCTGGACTGGGACAATCGCGCCGTGGTTCGCCATCGCCTGCACTGGGTGCACGCCGAAGCGGCAGCGGCGGCCAGTGCCTTGCTCAAACGTACCGACGAGGCGCAATACGAAGTCTGGTACCGGCGCTTCTGGGAGTTTTGTGACAAACATTTCATCGACCGCTGCAACGGCAGCTGGCATCACGAGCTGGACCCGCAGAACCGCCCCAGCGCCGACATCTGGCCGGGCAAACCGGACCTTTATCACGCCTGGCAAGCGGTGCTGATACCACGCCTGCCATTGGCGCCGAGCATGGCGTCGGCCCTGGCGCGATTATCCGATCCTGCACCTGTGTAACCATGTCGTGACATACACGCGTCCCTTCGTTACCTGCGAAGGGATTGCCCCTGATTAGAATCCATGCAGCGCAAGCACCAGACTTGCATGCATAACAACAAGAAAGGTACTTCTAGATGAATGCGATTTCTCGCCTCGCTACTGTCATTTCTCTTGCTTCCTTGCTTCCCGTCGCAGCATTCCCCGTCAGCGCCCTGGCCGCCGAATCGAAAGGTTCCGTGGAAGTCGTCCACTGGTGGACGTCGGGTGGTGAAAAAGCCGCGGTCGATGTGCTCAAGGCCCAGGTAGAAAAAGACGGCTTTACCTGGAAGGACGGCGCTGTCGCCGGCGGCGGCGGTTCCACCGCCATGACCGTGCTCAAGAGCCGCGCCGTAGCCGGCAACCCACCGGGCGTAGCCCAGATCAAAGGTCCGGACATCCAGGAATGGGCATCCACCGGCCTGCTTGATACCGACATCCTGGAAGACGTCGCCAAAGCGGAGAAGTGGGACAGCCTGCTCGACAAGAAAGTCTCCGACACCGTGAAGTACGAAGGTGACTACGTTGCCGTGCCGGTGAACATCCACCGCGTCAACTGGCTGTGGATCAACCCGGAAGTCTTCAAGAAAGCCGGCATCACCAAGAACCCGACCACCCTCGAAGAATTTTATGCCGCCGCCGACAAGCTCAAGGCCGCGGGTTTCATTCCCCTGGCCCACGGTGGCCAGCCATGGCAGGACAGCACCGTGTTCGAAGCCGTGGTGCTTTCGGTGATGGGTGCCGACGGTTACAAGAAAGCCCTGGTCGACCTGGACAACAAGGCGCTGACCGGCCCGGAAATGGTCAAGGCGCTGACCGAGCTGAAAAAGGTCGCGACCTACATGGATCCCGATGGCAAGGGCCAGGACTGGAACCTGGAAGCAGCCAAGGTCATCAATGGCAAGGCCGGCATGCAGATCATGGGTGACTGGGCCAAGAGCGAGTGGACCGCGGCCAAGAAAGTCGCCGGCAAGGACTACGAGTGCGTAGCCTTCCCGGGCACCGACAAGGCCTTCACCTACAACATCGACTCTTTGGCGGTGTTCAAGCAGAAAGACAAGGGCACGGCGGCGGGTCAGCAGGATATCGCCAAGGTCGTGCTGGGCGAGAACTTCCAGAAAGTCTTCAGCATCAACAAGGGCTCGATCCCGGTGCGTAACGACATGCTGGGCGACATGGCCAAGTACGGTTTCGACTCGTGCGCCCAGACCGCCGCCAAGGACTTCCTTGAAGACGCCAAGAACGGCGGCCTGCAACCAAGCATGGCGCACAACATGGCGACCACGCTGGCGGTGCAGGGCGCGTTCTTCGATGTCGTGACCAACTACATCAACGACCCGAAAGCCGACCCGGCCGATGCCGCCAAGAAATTGGGCGCAGCGGTTCAGTCTGCGAAGTAATTAGCGCCGCGGTCCCTTTGTGGGAGCGAGCTTGCTCGCGATAGCGGAGTGTCAGGCAGCAATGAGTGAACTGACACAATGCCATCGCGAGCAAGCTCGCTCCCACAGGGGGGAGGCCCTTGTAACCTAGTTTTTGGATTTCCCCATGAGTTCTGTTGCTGTGTTCAGCAAGGCCTCGCCGTTCGATGCGTTGCAGCGCTGGCTACCAAAACTGGTGCTGGCGCCGAGCATGTTCATCGTCCTGGTGGGCTTCTATGGCTACATCTTGTGGACGTTCGTCCTGTCGTTCACCACGTCGACCTTCCTGCCTACTTATAAATGGGCCGGCCTGGCGCAATACGCACGGCTGTGGGACAACGACCGCTGGTGGGTGGCGAGCAAGAACCTGGCAGTCTTTGGTGGCATGTTCATTGGTATCACCCTGGTGATCGGCGTGCTGCTGGCGGTGTTCCTGGACCAGCGTATTCGCCGCGAAGGGTTCATCCGCACCATTTACCTGTACCCGATGGCACTCTCGATGATTGTCACCGGTACCGCCTGGAAATGGCTGCTCAACCCGGGCATGGGCCTGGATAAATTGTTGCGCGACTGGGGCTGGGAAGGCTTCCGCCTGGACTGGCTGATCGACCCCGATCGCGTGGTGTACTGCCTGGTGATCGCTGCGGTCTGGCAAGCCTCGGGTTTCATCATGGCGATGTTCCTGGCCGGCCTGCGGGGCGTTGATCAATCGATCATCCGTGCCGCGCAGATCGATGGCGCGAGCATGCCGCGCATCTACTGGAAAGTGGTGCTGCCAAGCCTGCGTCCGGTGTTCTTCAGTGCCGTGATGATCCTCGCGCATATCGCGATCAAGAGTTTCGACCTGGTGGCGGCGATGACAGCTGGTGGTCCGGGTTACTCCTCCGACCTGCCTGCCATGTTCATGTACTCCTTTACGTTCAGTCGCGGCCAGATGGGCATGGGCTCGGCCAGTGCAATCCTGATGCTCGGTGCGATCCTCGCGATCATCGTGCCTTACCTGTATTCCGAGCTGAGGGCCAAGCGTCATGACTAGTCTCGCTGCGAAACCCGCCATCAGCCTCAGCCGTATCGCGATCTATGCGGTGCTGATCCTTGCCGTGTTGCTTTACCTGGTGCCGTTGGTGGTCATGCTATTGACCAGCTTCAAGACGCCGGAAGACATCAGTACCGGTAACCTGTTGAGCTGGCCGACCGTGGTCAGCGGCATCGGCTGGGTCAAGGCCTGGGGTACGGTCAACGGATACTTCTGGAACTCGATCAAGATCACCGTGCCGGCCGTCCTGATTTCCACCGCCATCGGCGCGTTGAACGGCTATGTGCTGTCGATGTGGCGCTTCCGTGGGTCGCAGTTGTTCTTCGGTTTGTTGCTGTTCGGCTGCTTCCTGCCGTTCCAGACCGTGCTGCTGCCGGCCTCGTTCACTCTCGGCAAGATGGGCCTGGCCAGTACCACCACCGGCCTGGTGTTTGTCCATGTCGTCTACGGCCTGGCGTTCACCACGCTGTTCTTCCGCAATTACTACGTGAGCATCCCCGACGCGCTGGTGAAGGCCGCGCGCCTCGACGGTGCCGGGTTCTTCACGATCTTCCGGCGGATCATCCTGCCGATGTCGACGCCGATCATCATGGTCTGCCTGATCTGGCAGTTCACCCAGATCTGGAACGACTTCCTCTTTGGCGTGGTGTTCTCCAGCGGCGACTCCCAGCCCATCACGGTGGCGCTGAACAACCTGGTCAACACCAGCACCGGGGCCAAGGAATATAACGTGGACATGGCGGCGGCGATGATCGCCGGGCTGCCGACCCTGCTGGTCTATGTGATCGCAGGCAAGTATTTCGTGCGCGGCCTCACGGCTGGCGCGGTCAAGGGGTAATCATGGCTACGCTTGAACTTCGCAATGTAAACAAGACCTACGGCGCGGGCCTGCCCGACACCTTGAAAGACATCCAGCTGTCGATCAAGGAAGGTGAATTCCTGATCCTGGTCGGTCCTTCGGGCTGCGGCAAATCGACCCTGATGAACTGCATCGCCGGCCTCGAGACCATCACCGGTGGCGCGATCATGATCGGCGACCAGGACGTCAGCGGCATGAGCCCCAAGGATCGCGACATCGCCATGGTGTTCCAGTCCTACGCGCTGTACCCGACCATGAGCGTGCGCGAGAACATCGAGTTCGGCCTGAAGATCCGCAAGATGAAACAGGCGGACATCAACGAAGAAGTGGCGCGGGTGGCCAAGCTGTTGCAGATCGAGCACTTGCTCAACCGCAAGCCCGGCCAGCTCTCTGGCGGGCAGCAACAGCGCGTCGCGATGGGCCGGGCCCTGGCGCGACGGCCGAAGATCTACCTGTTCGACGAGCCGCTGTCCAACCTCGACGCCAAGCTGCGCGTCGAGATGCGCACCGAAATGAAACTGATGCACCAGCGCCTGAAGACCACCACGGTCTACGTGACCCACGACCAGATCGAGGCCATGACCCTGGGCGATAAAGTCGCGGTGATGAAGGACGGGATCATCCAGCAGTTCGGCACGCCGAAGGACATCTACAACAACCCGGCCAACCTGTTCGTGGCGAGCTTCATCGGTTCGCCGCCGATGAACTTCATCCCGCTGCGCCTGCAACGCAAGGACGGTCGCCTGCTGGCCCTGCTCGACAGCGGCCAGGCCCGTTGCGAGTTGCCATTGGGCATGCAGGACGCCGGCCTGGAGGACCGCGAAGTGATCCTTGGCCTGCGTCCGGAACAGATCGTGCTGGCGGGTAACGAGCCGAACGGCCTGCCGACCATCCGCGCCGAAGTCCAGGTCACCGAGCCTACCGGTCCGGACACCCTGGTGTTCGTCAATCTCAACGACACCAAGGTCTGCTGCCGTCTGGCGCCGGACGTGGCGCCGTCGCCGGGAGAGACCCTGACATTGCAATTCGATCCATCGAAAGTGCTGCTGTTCGACGCCAAGTCCGGCGAGCGCCTGGGCGTGGCCGCGCAACCATCGGTGGAGGCCCGAGCCGCCAATGTGGCGCAGTTCAAAGGCCGATGATGAACAGATGTACAAAAGGAGTATGCGATGGATGGGGACATTCATCGCAATCGTTGTAAACCGCGTTAGATAAAAACAGTTAATAACAATAAAGACGAGGATGTAGGGATGAAGAAGAAGAACAATGCCCAGCTTATCTGCCAGTTGTCAGCCGTTGCGGCGATGATGCTGGCCGGTAGCGCACACGCAGCCGACGCGTTCAGCGCCGACTCGAAGTGGATGACGGGCGACTGGGGCGGTGAACGGACCAAGCTGATCGAGCAAGGTATCGATATCAAGGCTGACTACGTCGGCGAAATGGGCGCCAACCTCGACGGTGGCTACAACGACGACAAGACTGCGCGTTGGTCTGGTCAATTCGGCCTGGGCGTAGCTCTTGACCTGGAAAAACTGGCAGGCTGGAACGATACGGAAGCCAAGATTCAATTCACTCGCCGGGATGGTCGTAACATCTCCAACGATCGTATCGGTGATCCACGTGCCGGGACTCTCAGTTCCTCCCAGGAAGTCTGGGGCCGTGGGCAGACGACCCGTCTGACCCAGTTGTGGATCAAGCAGAAGTACTTCGACAGCAAGCTGGATGTCAAAGCCGGTTACTTCGGTGAAGGCGAAGACTTCAACACCTTCCCGTGCGAGTTCCAGAACCTGGCGTTCTGCGGTTCGCAAGCAGGTAACTGGGCAACTGGCATCTGGTACAACTGGCCGATCATGCAGGCGGCGATCCGGGTTAAATACAACCTTACCCCTGAGCTCTATGCGCAGATCGGTGCCTACAACCAGAACCCTTCGCAACTGGAAAACAACAACCGCTACAAGCTCAGCGGCAGCGGCACCAAGGGCACCCTGATTCCGGTCGAATTGGTCTGGTCGCCGAAGCTCAATAACCTGCCGGGCGAATACCGCGTCGGTTACTACAAGAGCACGGCCAAGGCTGACGATGTTCGCGAAGACATCAACGGCGATGACGCCGCGACCACTGGCAACGCCTATCGCAGCCACAGCAGCAAACACGGCTACTGGCTCGTCGTGCAGCAGCAGCTCACCACTCACAATGGCGATGCTTCGCGAGGCCTGAACATCGCGGCCAACGCTACCGTCCACGACAAGGACACCAACGTCGTCGACAACTATCAGTCGCTGATGTTCGTGTACAAGGGGCCGTTCGATGCGCGTCCGAAGGACGACGTTGGTATCGGTTTCGCCCGTATCCATGTCAACGAGGACGTCAAGAAAAACGCCGAGCTGACCAACGCCGCCAATGGCGTCAGCGACTACGACGATCCACTGTTCGCGCCGCTGCGTAGCACCGAGTACAACTACGAAATCAACTACGGCTTCCATGTCACCAACTGGCTGACCGTGCGTCCGAACCTGCAATACGTCACTCACCCGGGTGGTGTCGATGAAGTCGACAACGCGCTGGTGGCCGGCCTGAAAATTCAGTCGGTGTTCTAACGCTGTTGCGATAAGCTCCTCTCTATGTGCGCATATTTGCGGACGGCCAAGGCTGTCCGCTTTTTTTTGCGGGGGGCGTTTGGTCGCGCGTAGGGCCTGTGGCGAGGGAGCTTGCTCCCGCTGGGTTGCGCAGCGACCCTTAAGCCATTCAGCTCGGTGCTTCAGCCGGACCGTATTTGCCTCGTCTACGGCTGCTTCGCAGCCGAGCGGGAGCAAGCTCCCTCGCCACAAAAAAAGCGTCGTACGCAGTTGAATATCGAATGATTTCCAGGACCGCGACCCATCATGCATGAGCATCCGCTACAACGCTTTTTCAGATCCTTGCGCGAGCGTCCGGTGTTTGCGTGGGAGCGCTATCAGCAGCGCGATGTGTTGGTGATCGACCACCCGTTGTGCCAGGCGGTGTTCAGTCGCCAGGGCGCGCAGTTGCTGCACTTCCAGCCGCGCGGGCAGAAGCCGTGGTTGTGGTGCGCAGCCAGGTGGCCGCAAGTCGGGGCGATTCGCGGCGGGGTGCCGGTGTGTTGGCCATGGTATGGCCGTCATCCAAGCGAAAACGCCTGGCCCTCCCATGGTTGGGCGCGATTGATCGATTGGAAATTGCTCGACAGCAGCAGCGACGAAGAGGGCGTTCACCTGCATTGGCAATTGCAATTGTGTGACTGGCAGGTGGACCTGCATGCCGACCTGGGTGAGCGCATGGAACTGCGCTTGAGCACCGAGCATCAGGACAGCCTGCCCTGCCAGTTGAGCCAGGCCTTGCACGCCTATTGGCGCATTGGTGACGTTGGCGAGGTAGCGCTGTCTGGCCTCGACGGCGCCCAGGGTTACGACCAGTTGAACCGGGCGGTTTGCCAGCAGGAGGGCGAGTTGCGGGTCCAGGGTGGCTGCCAGCGAGTGTTCCAGCATGAGGGCGAATTGCAGCTAAAGGATCATGCCTGGCAACGCGAGCTGCGCATCGACACCGGCGACAGCGCCGATACGGTGGTGTGGCATCCCGGCGCACGGCCGCTGTTGGGTGTGAGTTGGGATGAGGTGAGTGAGTTTGTCTGCGTCGAAGCGGCCAGCGGCGGTACCGGGAGCTTGTGCCTGGCGCCGGGTGAGCGGGCGCATTTGAGTTTGCAGGCGCGGGTGGGGGCTTGATTCAAAAGTGCCGGCCTCTTCGTCGGATCGCCGCCCGGAGCAGGCTCGCTCCCACAATAGATCTTTGACGTTCACATAGACCTCTGTGGGAGCGAGCCTGCTCGCGAAGACGGAATATCAGGTGCCTAGATTTTGAATCGAATCAGTTGAACTCATCCCCAACCGGATACCGGCTGGCATTCAGGCTTTCCTTGATCTTGCGCAAATGCGGTTGGAAATCCACGCCGCGGCGCAGGGTCATGCCGGTGGCGAGCACATCCAGCACGGTGAGCTGGATGATCCGCGACGTCATCGGCATGTAGATGTCGGTGTCTTCCGGCAAAGGGATGTTCAGGCTCAAGGTGCTCGCCTTGGCCAGCGGCGAGCCCTCGGCGGTCAGGCCGAGCACCGATGCGCCGTTTTCCCGGGCGATGCGCGCCACTTCCACCAGTTCGCGGGTACGCCCGGTGTAGGAGATGATCACGAACAGCTCGCCGGTATGGGCCACCGAGGCGATCATGCGCTGCATCAGCACGTCGGCATGGGCGGTCACCGCCAGGTTGAAACGGAAAAACTTGTGCTGGGCATCCAGCGCCACCGGGGCCGAGGCGCCGAGGCCGAAGAAGTGGATCTGGCGGGCCTGGATCAGCAGATCCACGGCGCGACTGATCAAATTTGGATCAAGGGCCTGGCAGGCGCTGTCCAATGAGGCGATGGCACTGCCAAAGATTTTGCGGGTATAGGCTTCCGGATTGTCATCGGCCTCGACCGCACGGCTGACATAGGCCGCGCCGCTGGCCAGGCTCTGGGCCAGTTGCAGCTTGAGTTCCGGATAGCCGCTGACGCCGAACGAGCGGCAGAAGCGGTTGACGGTCGGTTCGCTGACCGAAGCGGCCTGGGCGAGGGCGGCGATGCTGAAGCGGGTCGCCTGCTGCGGATTGAGCAGGATCACCTCGGCCACCTTGCGCTCGGCCTTGTTCAGGTCTTCCAGGCGACTCTGGATCTGCTCCAGTAGATTTCGCACGCGGTCCATACAAGACTCCTAGAGAAACGGGTCTTTGATACGACCCTTGGCGGTGGCCTATCCTACTGATGGCTCCGACGGACCACCACTCGGAATCGGTATTTTCGAAAAATGTTGTAGTTATTACTACATTTTTCCTTGAGTGATACCTTGAAAAAAGGTATTTGTAGTTTAACTTGATAAAAGAACAAACATCATGCATTCGATTACGGTTGAACCGTGCACCTTTGCCTTGTTCGGCGCGTTGGGCGACCTGGCGTTGCGCAAGCTGTTTCCTGCCCTTTATCAGCTCGACGGTGCCGGCCTGTTGCATGAGGACACGCGAATCTTCGCGCTGGCCCGCGAACCCGGCAGTGAACAGCAGCACCTGACGTTCATCGCGACCGAGCTGCGTCGCTACGTGGGCGAAAAAGACCTCGACGAAACCGTGATCGAGCGCTTCCTGGCGCGGCTGACGTATCTGCATGTGGATTTTCTCAAGGCTGACGATTACGTCGCGCTCGCCGAGCAGGTCGGCCAGGCCCAGCAGCAAGTCATCGCCTATTTCGCCACCCCGGCGGCGGTCTACGGCGCGATCTGCGAGAACCTGGCGAAAGTCGGCTTGAGCGAGAACACCCGCGTCGTATTGGAAAAACCCATCGGCTCGGACCTGGAATCGTCGCGCAAGGTCAACGACGCCGTGGCGCAGTTCTTCCCGGAGAACCGCACCTACCGCATCGACCATTACCTGGGCAAGGAAACGGTCCAGAACCTGATCGCGTTGCGGTTCGCCAACAGCCTGTTCGAAACCCAGTGGAACCAGAATTACATCTCCCACGTGGAAATCACCGTGGCCGAGAAGGTTGGCATCGAAGGTCGCTGGGGCTATTTCGACAAGGCCGGCCAACTGCGCGACATGATCCAGAACCACTTGCTCCAGTTGCTGTGCCTGATCGCCATGGACCCGCCGGCCGACCTGTCGGCCGACAGCATCCGTGACGAGAAGGTCAAGGTGCTCAAGGCCCTCGCACCGATCAGCCCGGAAGGCTTGACCACACAAGTGGTGCGCGGCCAGTACATCGCCGGCCACAGTGAAGGCAAGGCCGTCCCCGGCTACCTGGAAGAGCCCAATTCCAATACCCAGAGCGACACCGAGACGTTCGTCGCCCTGCGCGCCGACATTCGCAACTGGCGCTGGGCCGGTGTTCCGTTCTACCTGCGTACCGGCAAGCGCATGCCGCAGAAACTGTCGCAGATCGTGATTCACTTCAAGGAACCGTCCCACTACATCTTCGCCCCCGAGCAGCGTTTGCAGATCAGCAACAAACTGATCATCCGCCTGCAACCGGACGAAGGCATTTCCTTGCGGGTGATGACCAAGGAGCAAGGCCTGGACAAGGGCATGCAATTGCGCAGCGGTCCGCTGCAACTGAACTTCTCCGACACCTATCGCAGCGCGCGGATTCCCGATGCCTACGAGCGGTTGTTGCTGGAAGTCATGAATGGCAATCAGAACCTGTTTGTCCGTAAAGATGAAATCGAAGCCGCGTGGACGTGGTGCGACCAGCTGATTGCCGGCTGGAAGAAGTCCGGCGATGCGCCCAAGCCGTATGCCGCCGGGTCATGGGGGCCGATGAGCTCCATCGCACTGATCACGCGGGATGGGAGGTCATGGTATGGCGATATCTGAATTGAAACTGCCCGAGGGCGTCACGGCCCTTGAGTTCAAGAGCCCGGTGCTGCTGGCGGAAAACCTCGCGCTGAACGTGGCGCAGCAGTTGCGCGCGGCGATCGACGCTCGCGGTGCGGCGACGTTGGTGGTGTCAGGCGGTCGCAGCCCGGTGGCATTTTTCCAGAACCTGTCCAAGCAGACGCTGGACTGGTCAAAGGTGGTGGTCAGCCTGGCCGATGAGCGCTGGGTGCCGGTTGAACATGCCGACAGCAATGCCGGTCTGCTCAAGCGTTACCTGCTCCAGGGCGCGGCGGCCAAGGCGCAGTTCCTGAGCCTGTACAGCGCCAGCGCCAACCTGGAGGCCGCGGCCGAACAGGCGGATCGTCTGTTGGCCGAGCTGCCGCCGATTGATGTGCTGGTGCTGGGCATGGGTGACGACGGGCATACCGCCTCGCTGTTTCCCGACAGCCCGAACCTGGCCGAGGCCCTGGATGAACAGGGCGCTCGCCGTTGCTGGCCGATGCTCGCGCCAACCGTCCCGCACCAGCGCCTGACCATGAGCCGCGCGTTGCTGGCCTCGGCCAGGCACAAGGTGCTGTCGATTTCCGGTCAATCGAAGTTGACCACCCTGAACGCCGCGACGGCCGGTGACAACGTCGCCGAAATGCCGATCCGCGCGTTTTTGCAACCTACGTTAGAGATTTACTGGTGCCCATGAACCAAGGATCAGCCGCTATGACAAACCCATCCCCGACCGTTTCCATGGCGGACAAAGTAACGCTGATCGACAGCCTCTGCGCCAAGGCGCGGATCTTGCCGGTGATCACCATTGCCCGTGAACAGGACATCCTGCCGCTGGCCGATGCCCTGGCCGCCGGTGGCCTGACGGCGCTGGAAGTGACCTTGCGCTCGCAATACGGCCTCAAGGCCATCCAGGTGCTGCGCGAGCAGCGCCCGGAACTGGTGACCGGCGCCGGCACGGTGCTCGATCGCCATATGCTGGCCGCCGCCGAGGCCGCCGGTTCGCAATTCATCGTGACGCCGGGTATCACCCGCGACTTGCTGGAAGCCAGCGTCCAGAGCCCGATTCCGTTGTTGCCGGGGATCAGCAATGCCTCGGGCATCATGGAAGGCTACGGGCTGGGCTATCGCCGCTTCAAGCTATTCCCGGCGGAAGTCAGCGGTGGCGTGGCTGCCATCAAGGCCCTGGGCGGCCCCTTCGGCGAAGTGAAATTCTGCCCGACTGGCGGCGTCAGTCCGGCCAATATCAAGAGCTACATGGCGTTGAAAAACGTGATGTGCGTGGGCGGCAGCTGGATGCTGGATCCGGAGTGGATCAAGAACGGCGACTGGGCCCGCATCCAGGAGTGCACCGCCGAGGCCCTGGCGCTGCTGGACTGATTGTCTTACCGAACTTCGTTGGGTGTTCTACGGCTTTACGGTGCGCTTGGTCGGCGCACCGTTTTTTTTTGCCTGTTATTTCACTGCAGCTCCCTCGCCACGGGTTATGTGTTGCTCAGGTGGATAAGCGCCTCGGTCAACCGCTCGATATCCCGCGCCAGGGTAATCAACCCAGGCGTGATGCGGATGCACGGGCCGACGCTGGTCTTGCGCACCACGGTAAAGATTTCATATTCCTTGAGCAGCCGATCGGCCATGACTTGCTGATCGGCCTGGGCGGTGAAGCGCATCGAGGTGATGCCGCAATAGAGCCGCCGATCGTCCGGGGTCATGACTTCAATGCCGGGCACATCACGTACCGCGTTCACCCACAGGTCCCGCAGGTAGCAGAGCCGCGCACCTTTGGCTGACGCGCCGCCCAGGGTGCGGTGTTCTTCAAAGACCAATGGCAGCGTCAGCAGGGCAGGGATGTTGGGCGTGCTGTGGGGTGTGCGTGAGCGCACATCGGTGGCGGGGTAATTGGCTTCGTCCATGTCCGGATCGATGTCGGCCAGCCGCTCCGGAGCGATATAGAGAAAGCCCAGGGCCAGCGGGCCGCCCATCCACTTCTGCAAGTTGAAACCGGCAAACTGGATACCCAGTTTCTTCAGATTGAATTCGATCTGACCCAAGGCGTGGGCGCCGTCGAGAATGATGTCGACATCGAACTCCCGTGCCGCCTCGGCAATCGCCCGGACCGGCATGACGAGGCCGGTCAGGTGGTTGACGTAAGTCAGCGCCATCAGCTTCAGGCGCGGGTAACGAATGAAGGTTTCCCGATAGGTGCCCACCAGGCTTTCGAAACTGGCGGGATGCGGGTGCACCAGCTCGATGATCTGCGCCCCTCGCTTGCGAGCCAGCCAGCGCATCGCGCTTTTGACTGACTCGTACTCGACGTCGCTTATCAGCACCTGGTCGCCAGGCTTGAGGCCGTTGTAATTGCGAATCAGCGTCTGCAGGGCGTCCACTGCGCTGGTGGCCAGCGCCACGGTAGAGGAGGGGACGTGAATCAGTTGCGCCACTTGGCGGCGAATCGCTTCGCCATGTTCCCGGTCGAAATGCTGACGTACGTACACCGAGTTGCCGCGATTGACGAATTCGATGTTGCGCTGGTACTCCTCGACCACGGTACGCGACATCCGCCCGAAGTAGCCGTTTTCCAGGTTGAGCGGGCCCTCGGGCTCGACGTCGTAGCGGTCGACGAAGGTCTGCCAGAAAGCTTCATCATGGGCGCGCAGGGTGTTTTCGGGCATGGGCGGATTCAGTCGGTCAATGGCGTGGTTTGGGCAGGCCGTGTTTGGCGCGCAGCGGATCCAGCAGGTCCGACAGACCGTTGTGGTCGATCTCCTGCATCAATGCCAGCAAAGCGCCCAGTTCTCCGTGGGGAAAACCCTCCCGGGCAAACCAGTTCAGGTACTGGCCCGGCAGGTCGGCGAGGATTCGGCCCTTGTATTTGCCGAAGGGCATCTGGCGCGTCACCAGCAGTTCAAGCTTTTGCGGATTCATGGCGATTTGTCTTGATAGGAACCATCGGCAAAATACAGGCATTCTGCATGCAGGCCAAATGACAGATCATGCAAATAACGCGGATACAGATTTTTCGATATTTTTTAACTTATTGAATTTAAAGTATTTTTATTGTTGTTTTTGGCTGGCACGGCCAATGCAATATTCCTTGCAGGTTTTTATTCACCAAGCAAAGGAACTGAAAAATGACTGACATCAATAAAGAATCCATCTCTGTCTTGAACGACCTGATCGAGACCAGCAAGGATGGCCAGGAAGGATTCAAGACCTGCGCTGAAGACATCAAGCATCCAGAACTCAAGGCCTTGTTCGTTAAACGCGCAGCCGATTGCGCAACTGCCGCAGCCGAGCTGCAAACCGCTGTGCGTTCGTTGGGCGGCGATCCGGAAACTTCCACCAGCGTTGCTGGCGACCTGCACCGTCGTTGGGTCGACGTGAAAGCGATGTTTACCGGCAAGGATGAAGAAGCGGTCCTCAACGAAGCCGAGCGCGGCGAAGACCATGCACTCAAGGCTTACAAGGAAGCCATCGAGAAGATCAACAAGCACAACCTGGTCGGTATCCGTGACCTGGTTGAGCGTCAGTACCACGGCGTGCAACGCAACCATGACCAGGTCAAGGCGCTGCGTAACCAGGCGCGTGCCAGCTGACACTTGCCCGTGACGCAAAAAAACGCCAGCTTGCTGGCGTTTTTTTATGGGCCACAAAACCGCAAGAGTGTTTGTCGGATCCAACAATAATCTGCTCTGGACTCGAATAGGTAGCTAGCTAATAATTGCGCTGCCCATCGCGCGATCTATCGTTACTACGTTCGTTACTAGGTTCGTTACTAGGTTCGTTACTAGGTTCGTTACTAGGTTCATTACCTCGGTCCCCAGAAGAGTTTTCCGTGCCCATTACCTTCCAGGCCTTGTTTGCCCCCGACCGCCTCGCTGTGCAGTTCGCCATCAAAACCGTGCTCGGCGGCGGCCTGGCGTTGTGGCTGGCGTTGCGCTGGGGCCTGGAGCAGCCGTCGTGGGCATTGATGACGGCGTTCATCGTCGCCCAGCCGCTGTCCGGCATGGTGGTGCAGAAGGGCCTGGCGCGTTTGGTCGGTACATTGGTGGGGACGATCATGTCGGTGGTGTTCATGGGGTTGTTCGCCCAGGCACCGTGGTTGTTCCTGCTGGCGCTCGCGTTGTGGCTGGGTGTGTGCACGGCCTGTTCGACGCTGTTGCGCAGCGCCTGGTCGTATTCTTTCGTGCTGGCTGGCTACACGGTGGCAATCATTGCCTTGCCGGCCCTTTCCCATCCACTTGGGGTTTTCGATCAGGCCGTGGCGCGGTGCACCGAGATCAGCCTGGGCATTACCTGCGCCACGGCGGCCAGTGCCTTGCTCTGGCCGTTGCGGGTCGAACGACAACTGGCGGATCAGGCCCGTGCCGCCTGGCAGAGCGGCATGCAGGCGGCGCGTGCAACGTTGGCCGGCGATGCCCAGGCGCGCAAAGGCTTGCTCGAAATCCTCGGCAAGATCGTTGCGGTGGATGCCCAGCGCGAACACGCCTGGTTCGAAGGCAGCCTGGGTCGCCAGCGCGCCCGGGCCATCAGCGGCTTGAGCCAGAAGCTGCTGATGCTGTTGCGTATTTCCCGCTCGGTGCGTCGGCAGTGGAAACAACTCGAACCTCAGGAAGCCGAAGCGCTCCAGCCGTGGATGGACGAGGTGCAGCAGGCGCTCGCTGCAGACAGCGCGACGCTGCAGGCCCTACGGCCTCGGGTTCTGGATGCCTCTCATGACCTGCGGATCAGCTCGGCGCAAAGTTACTGCCTGGCTCGTTTCGCCTTGTTGCTCGAAACCGCCCTGGCTGCCTGTGCCGCGCTCGCGGCAGTGCAGGAGGGCAGGGCCGCCGCCGATCCGCCGCGCACGCTGGCGCCGCACCGTGATCTGTCCCTGGCCATGGTATTCGGCGCCCGCAGCGCCCTGGCATTCCTGGCGGTAGCCTGTTTCTGGCTGGCGACCGCCTGGCCCGCCGCATCCGGCGCGCTGTTGCTCACCTGTGTGGTGTGCAGCCTGTTTGCCAGCCGCGAAAACGGTGCGCAGATCGGCATGAGTTTCCTGCGGGGTATCTTCCTGGCAGTGCCGACGGCGTTTGTCATTGGCGAGATCTTCCTGCCGCAATGGAGCAGTTTCGCCATGCTCTGCATGGCCATGGGCGTGCCGTTGTTCCTGGGGGCGCTGTGCATGGCCAAGCCACCGCTGTACGCCACGGCCACCTCGTTCTGCCTGCACTTTGTGGTGCTGGTCTCGCCGCTTAATGCGATGAAGTACGACGTTTCGGCATTTTTCAACAACGCCCAGGCGATGATGATCGGCGTCGGCGCGGCGGTACTGGCGTTCAAGCTGCTGATCCTGCGCAACCCGGCCTGGCATGGCCGTCGGCTGCTGGGCGCGACGCTGGACGATCTGGTCAGGCTGACCCATCGCAATCTGCGTGGTGCTGAAAGCTGGTTCGGTGGCCGCATGGCTGACCGGCTGTTGCAACTGGCGCGGCATTATCCCGAGCTGCCGGTGCCGGCGCGCAGCCGTTGGGACGACGGCTTGCTGGGCCTGGACGTCGGTGATGAGTTGCTGCATCTGCGCCTGAGCCTGGCCGTCGCCCAGATACCCGACAGCCCGGCCCAGCGCGGATATTTCGAAACCCTGGAGCAGGCGCTGGAACGCGGCCCCGGCGGCGATCAGGCCGAGGCATTGGCCCAGGCAAGCGACGAATATCTGCGGGTGCTGTCGCAGCAACCGTCCAGCGATGCGCTGAAGCTCGCCCAAGGCGCGGTGGTGCAATTGCAGAACAGCTGGCGCGCCTGGTGCCGCCAGCACGAATCCGAAGAAGGGAAACATAGCCATGGGCTTGCGTGAATGGTCGATTGGCGGGGTGCTGCTCAGCCCGTTCCTGATTTATGTGGTCCTGGCCTTGCTGGCAACCGGGGCGCTGCGCCTGTTGCTCGGCCTGTTGCCGGTCGGGCGCTGGATCTGGCATGAAGCCTTGTTCGACTGCGCCCTGTACGTCTGTGTCCTGACTGTCATTACCCTGGTCCTCGGACCGTTATAAGGAGCTGAACATGCGTACACCCGTACGTGTCGCCGTCACGCTGGGCGTGGTGGCCGTGGCGATCTTCGCCGGGTTTCATCTGTGGCAGTACTACATGCTCACGCCCTGGACCCGGGATGCGCGAATCCGTGCCGACGTGGTGGTGGTCGCCCCTGACGTATCCGGTTGGGTGCGCGAACTCAAGGCCGTGGACAACCAGCAGGTCAAGGCCGGCGACCTGTTGTTGAGCATCGACCGCGAACGCTTCGAGGCCGCGCTGGAAAAGGCTCGCGCGGTGGTCCAGACCCGTCAGCAGCAACTGAGCCTGCGTGAACACGAAGCCAGCCGTCGCGCCGCCCTGGGGCCCCAGGCGATCAGCGCCGAGCTGCGGGAAAATGCCCAGATCAACGCCGGCATTGCCCGTGGCGAACTGCGCGAGGCCCAGGCCGAGGCCAAGGTCGCCGAGCTGAACCTGGCCCGCAGCCAGGTCCTGGCCCCACGCAGTGGTCATATCACCAATCTGCGCCTGGCCGAAGGCAACTACGTCAACGCCGGGCAACCGGTGATGGCGCTGATCGATGATTCGACGTTCTACGTGCAGGCCTATTTCGAGGAAACCAAACTGCCGAGGATCCGCGTGGGCGATCCGGTCAAGGTCTGGTTGATGAGCGCCGACCATGCGCTGGACGGCCATGTGGAAAGCGTCAGCCGCGGTATCACCGACCGCAACACCAACCCCGATGCGCAATTGCTGGCAGAGGTCGAGCCGACCTTCAACTGGGTGCGCCTGGCCCAGCGGATCCCGGTGCGGATCAAGCTCGACAAGGTGCCGGAAGGGGTGAGCCTGAGCGCGGGTATGACGGCGAGTGTGCAGGTGCAAGAGCGGCCGCAATAACCGCAACACTGCAGTCATTTGTGGCGAGGGGATTTATCCCCGCTGGGCTGCGCAGCAGCCCCTGTGCCCCGGCTGACACACTGCAGTGGTCTTGAGGTATCGGGGGCGCTTCGCGCCCCAGCGGGGATAAATCCCCTCGCCACATTTCATTCCCATAGATCGCGGTAGTCAGCCGATGCTGATCGCCGGCAACGTCGGCAACGTAACAGTCTGCTGCTTGCGCGGAGCCAGGATCTCGGCCTCGCCGTCCACCACCAGTTCATCGCGCTGATTGAACACGCGCGTGGCGATGCGCACGCGGAACTTCGGCAGTTTTTCGAGGATTTCCAGGCGCACGGTCAGGGTGTCGCCAATCTTCACTGGTTTCTGAAAACTCATCTGCTGGCCGATATAGATGGTGCCCGGCCCAGGCAGCTCGCACGCCACCGCCGCGCTGATCAGCGCACCGCTGAACATGCCGTGGGCGATGCGTTCCTTGAACATGCTGGCGGCGGCGAACTCGGCATCCAGGTGCACCGGGTTGTGGTCGCCGGACATGGCGGCGAACAGCTGGATATCGCGCTCTTCGACGGTCTTGCTGTAGCTGGCGGTCTGACCGACTTCGAGGGCTTCGTAAGGGATATTGGTAACCTGGGTCATGTCTGGATCCTGTAACAGGTAAAGGAAAAACGCTGCGAACCTACTCGCTGCGTGGCGGCCGCTGGTGGCTCAGCGCCTGGGCAATCCAGGCCAGCACGTCGGCCGTCACTTCATCGCGGTTGGTTTCATTGAACAGTTCGTGCCGGGCCTGCGGGTAGATCGTCAACTGCAGATGTTGATTGCCGGCGTCGCGCAGGGCATCGGCCAGATCTTTCAGACGCTTGCCTTCGCTCACCGGATCACATTCGCCGCCAATCACCAGCAACGGCAGGCCCGGATCGATCTGCGCGAGATTGGACGCTTTGCTGATCTGCTGCAAGCCGCCGAGGAGGTCGATCCACAGCTGATTGGTACAACGAAAGCCGCACAGCGGGTCCTGGACGTATTTGTCCACTTCGGCCGGGTCGCGACTGAGCCAGTCGAAGGGCGTGCGCACCGGTTTGAATTTTTTGTTGAAACTGCCGAATGACAGCCACTCGATGAGCGCGCTACGCCCCGTGGCTCCCTGGCGTCGACGTTCGAGGCGGGCGATCAGGCGCGCGGCGCGGTACAGCGCCACGGGCTGGAAATTCGAGCCGCTGAGAATCGCCCCGTGCAGGCTGGCGCTGTGGTGCAGCAGGTAACCCTGGGCGACATAGCTGCCCATGCTGTGGCCCAGCAGGAGAATTGGTATTTCTGGATGTTGCTGGCCGATGTGCTGATTGAGGCTCGCGAGATCGCCGACCACCTTGGCCCAGCCGTCCTCGTCGGCAAAATGCCCCAGGACTGTTTCCTTGCCGGTCTTGCCATGGCCGCGCAGGTCCGGTGCGTAGACACCATAACCTTCATCGCACAACGCCTGGGCCAGGCGCCCATAACGAGCGCTGTGTTCGGCCATGCCGTGGGCCAGCATCAGCACGGCCTGCGGGGCGGTTTCGGGCAACCATTGGTTGACGAAGATGCGCCTGTGGTCGGTCGCGGTCAGCCAGAACGTTTGGTGGATCATGGCGGTTCCTTTGCACAAAGTCAGACGCAGCGTCGCTGCATTGTATAGCGCATCCGTCGCGTCTCGCCTGATCAGGTCACGGCAAGGGAGGAAGATTCACACGATCTATGACGCAAGTTGCCATATTTGCCTGATTGGCCATAGCTGCTAGTGTCCGAGGAGCTCCGCCTGTGCAAGCGATACGCAAGCGGTCCCGGATACGTTCAGGTAAAGAGGACAAAAACAATGCAGCCTGATTTCTGGAATGACAAACGCCCGACCGGCGTGCCCTCGGACATCGACCTGGGTGCCTACAAGTCGGTCGTCGAGGTGTTCGAGCGTTCCTGCAAGAAATTTGCCGACCGTCCGGCCTACAGCAACATGGGGGTGACCCTCACCTACGCCGAGCTGGAGCGCTACAGCGCGGCCTTTGCCGGTTACCTGCAAGCCAATACCGACCTGGCGCCAGGCGATCGCATCGCCGTGCAGATGCCCAACGTCTTGCAATACCCGATCGCGGTCTTCGGTGCCCTGCGCGCCGGCCTGGTCGTGGTCAATACCAACCCGCTGTACACCCCGCGGGAAATGCGTCATCAATTCAAGGACTCCGGTGCCCGGGCGCTGGTGTACATGAACCTGTTCGGGCAGAAGGTCCAGGAAGTGCTGCCCGACACCGACCTGCAATTTCTGATCGAAGCGAAGATGGGCGACCTGATGCCCACCGCCAAAGGCTGGCTGGTCAATACGCTGGTCAGCAAGGTCAAGAAAATGGTCCCGGCCTATTCGCTGCCCCAGGCGATTTCCTTCAAGAGCGCCTTGCGCCTCGGGCGAGGCCAGGGCATCAAGCCCCTCAACGTCAGCCTCGATGACATTGCCGTGCTGCAATACACCGGCGGCACCACGGGGCTGGCAAAAGGCGCGATGCTGACCCACGGCAACTTGGTCGCCAACATGCAGCAGGCCCGGGCGTGCCTGGGGCAGATCGGCGATGACGGCCAGCCGCTGTTGCGCGAGGGCCAGGAAGTCATGATCGCGCCGTTGCCGCTGTACCATATCTATGCGTTCACGGCGAACTGCATGTGCATGATGGTCACGGGCAACCACAACGTGTTGATCACCAATCCCCGGGACATCGGTGGCTTCATCAAGGAGCTGAAGAACTGGCGGTTCTCGCTGTTGCTGGGGCTCAACACGCTGTTCGTGGCGCTGATGGACCATCCGGATTTCAAGACGCTGGATTTTTCCAACCTCAAGGTCACCAACTCAGGCGGCACCGCGCTGGTCAAGGCCACGGCCGAACGCTGGAAGCAGCTCACCGGCTGCGGCATCACCGAGGGCTACGGCCTGACGGAAACCTCGCCAGTGGCCAGTGCCAACCCTTACGGCGGCAAGTCGCGCCTGGGTACGGTGGGGCTGCCGGTGCCGGGTACGCTGATGAAGGTCATCAACGACGACGGCGTCGAGCTGCCCCTGGGCGAGCGCGGCGAGCTGTGCATCAAGGGCCCGCAGATCATGAAGGGCTACTGGAACAAGCCCGAGGCGACCGCCGAAGTGCTGGACGGCGAAGGCTGGTTCAAGTCCGGCGATATCGCGGTGATCGATCCCGACGGCTTCGTGCGCATCGTCGACCGCAAGAAAGACATGATTATCGTCTCGGGTTTCAACGTGTATCCCAACGAGATCGAGGACGTGGTCATGGCTCACCCGAAAGTCGCCAGTTGCGCGGTCATCGGCGTGCCGGACGAGCGTTCGGGGGAGGCGGTGAAACTGTTCGTGGTGGCCCGTGAGGCGGGCGTCAGCCTTGAAGAACTCAAGGCCTACTGCAAGGAGAACTTCACCGGCTACAAGATCCCCAAGCACATCGTATTGCGTGACTCGCTGCCGATGACGCCGGTGGGCAAGATCCTGCGACGGGAACTGCGCGATATCGCCTGAGGCGCTTGCCTCATTGGAAACCCCTGACCCTGTGGGAGCGAGCTTGCTCGCGATAGCGTTAGATCAGTGACAGAGATGTTGGCTGATCCATCGCTATCGCGAGCAAGCTCGCTCCCACAGTTGTTATGTGTCGATGCAATCATGCGGCCTTAGAATTTTTACTCTAAAAATGACCATTGGATTTTCTTGAGTCATATTTGTGACTGTAGAGCCCATTTTTGGCTCTAGTCGACCCTCGGCAAAGCTGCTACTCTCGGCGCGCTTTTGTGACTTCTCGGCCTTGATTCAAGCCAGATTCACCAACAAAACACACACCAATAATAATCGCATCAAATGCGGTGAAGAATTCGCGTTGCTGAGGAGTGGGCTTCCATGATTGAAGACTTTTGGAAGGATAAGTACCCAGCTGGGATTGCTGCCGACATCAATCCAGACGAGTATCCGAATATTCAGGCGGTGTTGAAGCAGTCCTGCCAACGCTTCGCCGACAAGCCGGCATTCAGCAACCTCGGCAAGACGATCACCTACGGTGAACTCTACGAATTGTCCGGTGCCTTTGCCGCGTACCTGCAACAGCATACCGATTTGCAGCCGGGCGATCGAATCGCCGTGCAGCTGCCCAACGTTCTTCAGTATCCGGTGGCCGTTTTCGGCGCGATCCGTGCCGGGCTCATCGTGGTCAATACCAACCCGCTGTACACCGCGCGGGAGATGGAACACCAGTTCAACGACTCCGGCGCCAAGGCGCTGGTGTGCCTGGCCAACATGGCGCACCTGGCCGAGAACGTGGTGCCCAGGACCAGCGTCAAGCATGTCATCGTCACCGAAGTCGCCGACCTGCTGCCACCGCTCAAGCGCTTGCTGATCAACAGTGTGATCAAGTACGTCAAGAAGATGGTCCCGGCCTATCACCTGCCCAAGGCCATCAAGTTCAACGACGTGCTGAGCAAGGGGCACGGCCAGCCCGTGAACGAAGCCAACCCTACCAGCGATGACGTGGCGGTACTGCAATACACCGGTGGCACCACTGGCGTGGCCAAGGGCGCAATGCTTACCCATCGCAACCTGGTGGCGAACATGTTGCAGTGCAAGGCATTGATGGGCTCCAACCTCAATGAAGGCTGCGAAGTGTTGATCACGCCGCTGCCGCTGTACCACATCTATGCGTTCACCTTTCATTGCATGGCGATGATGCTGATCGGCAACCACAACATCCTGATCAGCAACCCGCGCGACTTGTCGGCGATGGTCAAGGAACTGTCGAAGTGGAAGTTCAGCGGTTTTGTCGGCCTCAACACGTTATTCGTGGCCCTGTGCAATAACGAAGCCTTCCGCAAGCTGGACTTCTCGGCACTGAAGGTGACCTTGTCCGGTGGCATGGCCCTGCAACTGGCAGCGGCCGAGCGCTGGAAGGCGGTCACCGGCTGCCCGATCTGCGAAGGCTACGGCATGACCGAGACCAGCCCGGTGGCTACCGTCAACCCGATCCAGCACATCCAGGTCGGCACCATCGGCATTCCGGTGCCATCGACGCTGTGCAAGGTCATCAATGACGCGGGCGTCGAATTGCCACTCGGTGAAATCGGCGAATTGTGTGTGAAAGGCCCGCAAGTGATGAAGGGCTACTGGCAGCGCCAGGAGGCCACCGACGAGATCCTCGACGCTGAAGGCTGGCTCAAGACCGGTGATATCGCGCTGATCCAGCCGGACGGCTACATGCGCATCGTCGATCGCAAGAAGGACATGATCCTGATCTCCGGCTTCAACGTTTACCCCAACGAACTGGAAGACGTACTGGCCACCCTGCCGGGTGTGCTGCAGTGCGCGGCGATCGGTGTACCGGATGAAAAGTCCGGCGAGGCGATCAAGATTTTCATCGTCGTGCGTCCAGGGGCCACGCTCACCAAGGAACAGGTGATGGAGCACATGCGCGCCAACGTCACTGGTTACAAAGTGCCCAAGGCCGTGGAGTTCCGTGATGCATTGCCGACCACCAACGTGGGCAAGATCCTGCGGCGCGAGTTGCGCGATGAAGAACTGAAGAAGCTGGGGCTGAAGAAGTAAACCCGCCGCCAATGAAAAGCCCCGCTGATGCGGGGCTTTTCATGTGGATTGCCTTGGTAGGAAACCTGTGGCGAGGGGATTTATCCCCGCTGGGTTGCGAAGCGGCCCCCAGGATTCATCAGCCACAGCGATAGATCATGCAAGACACAGGGGGTTGCTGCGCAACCCGGCGGGGATAAATCCCCTCGCCACAACAAGCTCCTCTGACATCAGAGTTACAACCGAAACTGCGCAAAGTCCAGGTTGGTGCCACCCGGCCGCATGTCTTGCAGGTACGAATCCTTGTCGGCACTCAGTTCCAGGCTCAGGGCCGCCTTGCGTTTACCCTGGTTGCGTACTTCCAGGCCTTCCAGTTTCTCCCGCAGGAACACCGTCGGCACTTTCAGGTGCAGCAGTTCATCGGTGGCGGGCGTGTGCAGCAGCAGGTGAATCCATTCGTATTGACCAATGGCCAGGCGGGCCACCGGAATGTCGAACCAGAAGATGTTGCGATTGCGGTTCAGTTCGCTGAAATGGCAATTGTTGACGCCCAGGACGGCGCCGCCCAGTTGCTGGTTCCTGCGGGCGATGGCCTGCTTTTTATCGAGTTTCATAACGTTCCTACGGGATTGGAGCTTCAGGTCGCAGCCTGGATACGTGGGGCATTCTCGGGGGTTGGTCGGCAAACATAAAGCGCAACCTGCAGTCGCCGACGAAATCAGCCACAGAAAAAATGAAACTCCCCGCAAACGGCCCCGGTCAACCCTTATGTAATGACTTTTCTTACGGTTATTCACAGGAGAGACATCATGGGTAGCACGAGCGATAAAGTGAAGGGCGTTGCCAACGAAGCCGTCGGCAACATCAAGCAAGGCGTCGGCAAGGCCACCGATAACGACCGCATGCGCGCCGAGGGCGTGGTCCAGGAGAAAAAGGGTGAAGCCCAGCAAAACGTGGGCAAGGCCAAGGATGCGGTCAAGAAAGGCGTCGACGAAGCCTGACCGGCCTGTTGAAACGTGATTGGAACGGTCATCTGCGGGTGGCCGTTTTCATGTCGGCTCGAACTTGCACCGGGGGAAATTGTTCCAAAGTCGCCAACAGGTTACTTTGTCTTGGCATACCCTGATGAGTCGCCAGGCGACCTTCCTTTTTTGCGGCGAAAGGAGACGCACATGATGTTCCCGGCCTTGAAAGGCTTGCCCCTGCACCGCGTGATGATGCGCACGGTGACCGAGTTTCTCGACGACGAGATGTCGACGTACGCCTCCGCGCTGGCTTACCAGATGTTGTTTTCGCTGTTCCCCTTCATTCTTTTCCTGATCGCCCTGATCGGTTTCCTGCACCTGCCGGATTTTTTCTCCTGGTTGCGCCTGCAATCGGAACTGGTGCTGCCGCCGCAGGCGCTGGAGCAGGTCAACCCGGTGATCGACCAGCTCCAGCAGTCCAAAGGGGGCCTGCTGTCGGTCGGTATCGTGATTGCGTTGTGGACTGCGTCGGCCGGCGTGCGGTTGATGATGAGCGCGATGAATGCCGCTTATGACGTGGTCGAAGGGCGTCCGGCCTGGAAGCGTTTTCCGCTGTCGATCCTGTACACCGTCGGCATTGCGGGCATGCTCCTGGCCGCCGCGGCGCTGATGGTGCTAGGGCCGCAGGTGATGGGCTGGATTGCCGCCCAGATCGGGCTGGAGGAATTCATTGTCACCGTCTGGACGCTCGCGCGCTGGCCGGTCATCGTGTTTTTGCTGATGGTGGCGGTGGCGCTGATCTACTACGTGATGCCTGACGTCAAGCAGGAGTTTCGCTTCATCACGCCGGGCTCGGTACTGGCGGTAGTGGTCTGGATCATCGCGTCCCTGGGCTTCGCGTTCTACGTCAAGACCTTCGCCGACTACAACGCCATGTATGGCAGTATCGGCGCGATCATCGTGCTGTTGCTGTACTTCTATATCTCGGCGGCGGTACTGTTGCTCGGCGCTGAGATGAACGCGGTGATCGAGCACATGTCCGCCGAAGGCAAGGACCAGGGCGAAAAAAGCCCTGGCGAGCACGAGAAACAGCATGTGTCGGGCCTCGGGCGCGATCATTCCATCCCTCATAACCATACTGACGAAGCCCGACCATGATCCGCGAAATCCTGAAGATGGGCAACGAACGCCTGCTGCGCATCGCACCGCCGGTGCCGCCAGAAATGTTCGACAGCCCCGAGTTGTGGCAGTTGATCGACGACATGTTCCAGACCATGGAAAGTGTCGGCGGCGTCGGCCTGGCGGCGCCGCAGATCGGCGTCGACCTGCAACTGGTGATCTTCGGCTTCGAGCACAGCGAGCGTTACCCCGATGCCGAGGCGGTGCCGCAGACCATCCTGATCAACCCGTTGATCACGCCGCTGAGCCCGCTGATGGAAGAGGGCTTCGAGGGCTGCCTGTCGGTGCCGGGCTTGCGTGGTGCGGTGGATCGTTACCAGCACATCCGCTATGAAGGTTTCGACCCGAAGGGCGAGCCGATCGTGCGCACCGCCTCAGGTTTCCACGCGCGGGTAGTCCAGCATGAATGCGATCACCTGATCGGCCGCTTGTACCCGTCGCGCATCACCGACTTCAGCAAGTTCGGGTTCACCGAAGTGATGTTTCCGGAGCTGGATCCGACTGCCGACGATTGACACCGCACCCTCCGAACCTGTGGGAGCGAGCCTGCTCGCGAAAGCGCTGTATCAGTCAAATCATCTGCTGAAGTCAGATCGCCTTCGCGAGCAGGCTCGCTCCCACATGGGCTGTGTAGTTGTTCAGAATTGCGCAGGCACCAACCCCATCGCAATCATCGGCTTGCTCCGGGCATACCGGCTCAGCCGTTCAGCCATTGCATAAGGCAGTTCCGGATCGAAATGGAACCCGCGTCGCTCATAGAAGCCTCGCAGGTCAGGGTGGCAGAACAGCCACACCGGCGCCTCCACGCCTTTCATCGCCTCGTCTATCAATCGCGTTGCGATGCCTTGCGCGCGGAACGCCGGGTCGACGAACAACCCCGTCAACCAATGCCCACCGGACACCGGTCGCAGGCACAGGGCCGCGACGATTTCATCGCGCCGCGCCACCCAGAGTTGCGCGTCGCGCACGGCTTTCATCGAGGATTGGTGGGCACGATAAAATTTGTTCATCAGCGGCCAAAGCGATTCTTCGAGCGCTGCATAACGGATTTCGGACATGGCGGGGTCATGGTCAAGAGAACGCGGCGATTATAAAAGAACGCGGCTGCAGGGATAGGTGTATACCTGAGGGTACATCCCGTATGAATGGAGTACGTATCATGGCCAAAGGCATGGATTCAAAAAAAGCGGCAAAGAAAAAACCAGCGAAGAGCGCCGATGAAAAACGCGCCGACAAAAAAGCCAAGAAGGTCAATCTGTTCGGTCATTGAGGCGCTGTCGGCTCGGCTGGTCGAAGGTTTGAGGCGGAGGTTGCAACGCTCCGCCCAAACCCGCTGAGGTGATACCGAGGCGCTGCCAGGTTCAGAGGGTGGCGAGGACAGTGCTCTCGGCAGGGTTTTTCTCGCTCTGCTGATCTTTCTCCATTTGCGCCATCGCCGACTTGTCCTGCATGCGCTGGGCAATCTCTTCGCCGACCGCCAGTTGTTTCTCCGGCGGCATTGCCGCGAACTCTTCTTCGGTGATGCCCATTTCCTGGAGAATGCTGTCATGCAAGCGTTGTTCAGGCGTCTTGCTCATGTAGTCCTTGAACTGGGCCATGGCAGAGCTGGTCTCTGCGAAGGCTGGCGAGCCAACCGTCTGTAATTGCACTCGGGTCTTGGCGAAGGCTTCGTCGACCTTGTCGCTGATGGCGGTGGCGGCGCTTACCTGTTGCGAGGCTTGTCGAGTGGCGGAGTCCTGGACTTGGACGCTGGCCTGGCTGGCCTGGGTCTGGACGTTATCTCGCAGCGCTTGCAGCGCGGCGCTTTGCAGGCCGCTGGCGGCTTCGGCTGTCGGGTCGTCGCCGGGGCGCTTGAGCGGCAGGATCATTGCTTGCTGTTTTGCACTGACCAACATGATGCGTACCTGTAGAAAGTGGCTGAGCGAGGGAGGGAGCAATTCCCATGCCGTCGTGCCAGATCCCTGGAATCAAAGGGCTGCAGGCGAGAGATATGGGGTGGGGCGGCCAATCCTTGCCGTTCGTCGGCATGGTTCGTGGCATGGATCGACCGCATCCTGCCGGGGCCGTTCAGGTGCTTTCGCGGACCTTGAGTTCGAACCCCAAGTCCACCACCGGCTGGGCGATGCGGTTGCCAGCCATCAAGGTGAGCATCTGTTCAGCGGCGCGGCGGCCGATGGCTTCCCGTGGGGTGCTGATGCTGCTCAAGCGTGGCACCATGTGGGCCGAGGCGGGCAGGTCGTTGAAACCGAGGATCGAAACCTGCTCGGGGATCCTGATGCCGCTGCGCAACGCTTCGAGCAGGGCGCCGTGGGCCAGGTCGTCGTTGCCGAAGAAGATCGCATCGACGTCCGGATGGCTGGCGAGCAACTGCAGGAACAACTCGCCGCCCAGGCCCACCGATGACGGACGCGGCGTGAGTATTTCCAGGTCCGGGTCGTAGAGCCCGGCCTCCTGCAACGCGCGCCGGAAACCTTCGCCGCGCAACAGCGTGCGCTGGTCCAGTTGCGCGCCGATGTAGGCCAGGCGCTTGCGGCCTCGGGAAACCAGGTGATCGGCAGCGGTTTCGCCGGCCTTGAGCTGGGAGAAGCCCACGCAGTTGAGGCCGGCGCCCGGGTCCAGTTCCATCATGTACACGCAGGGAATGTTGCTGGCCTCGATCATCCGTCGAGCGCTTTCGGTGCGGTCGAACCCGGTGAGCAACAATCCTCGCGGCTGATAGGCCATGTAGTTGCGCAGCAGGTCCTCTTCTTCATCCCGGGAATAATGGTAATTGCCGATCACCACTTCGAAGCCCTTGGGCCGCAGCACGCGATGAATGGCTTCGAGAGTGTCGATAAACAAAAGGTTGGACAACGATGGCACCAGCACTACCACCGAATGGCTCTGGGCCGAAGCCAGGGCGCGGGCGGCGGGGTTGACGACGTAGTTGAGTTCCAGGGCGGCCTGGCGGACCTTGTCCACCAGTTCGACGGCCACGGTGCTGACGCCGCGTAGCGCACGGGAGGCGGTGATCGGGCTGACCCCGGCCAGGCGTGCGACTTCGTTGAGCGTGGGGCGACCGGTGGTGCGAGTATTCTTATCGTTTTTAGGGGCGGTCATCAGGGCGGCTTGCCAAACAAAAATCAAGGCACTAAGGTAGCGCTGTCTCGGCGCGGCTGCAAATGCGTGAGCAGGGTTTGCCTGATCCCCTGTCCGCCGGCGTCGTGGACGTACATGCTGCAACCACAAAAATGACAAGAAGGCGTCGGCAACTTCTGCTTTTGCTGCGGTGTCATAACTGGCAAAGGTAGCGCTGTCTGCGCGCTGAGGTGTTACATGAATAATCCAATCACCGCCCTGGTCATCATGGGCGTTGCCGGTTGCGGCAAAACCTGCGTCAGCCAGGCCCTGTGCCAACTGAGCGGCGCCACCGCCATTGAAGGCGACACTTTCCACCCCGCGGCCAACATCCAGAAGATGAGCGCCGGTATCCCCCTGAACGACGACGACCGTGCCGGCTGGCTCGACAGCCTGTGCGACGAGTTGCGCCGTGTCGACGCCATGGGCGCGCGCCCGGTGCTGACCTGCTCGGCCCTCAAGCACAGTTATCGCGAGCGTCTGCGCAGCGCCTTGCCGGGCCTGGGCTTCGTATTTCTTGAACTGACCCCGGAAGTGGCCGCTGATCGCGTGTCCCATCGCCCAGGCCATTTCATGCCGTCGACTCTGATCGACAGCCAGTTTGCCACCCTTGAATCTCCTGTCGGCGAGCCCCTGACCCTGGCTCTGGATGCGTCCAGCCACAGCGTTGATGAACTGGCCCGCCAGGCTTACGTCTGGTGGCTGGCCCACGGCCTGAAGCTCGCGAGCTGAAGCGTGAACACTTTGCGTCAGAAAGATAGCGCTGTCCCGACGGCTTGAAAATAACTGCTTCAATAACAACAACAAATCAGGAGACACCTCCCATGTTCGGCATGTCCCACGAGACGTTCCTGCTGCTAGATGCAGTGGTTACGGTGATCGGACTCATCGTCCTCATCACCAAGTTCAAATTCCACCCGTTCATTGCACTGACCATCGCCGCCGCGTTTCTCGGCCTGACGTCGGGCATGCCGACCGGTACCATCATCAAGGCGTTCCAGGACGGCTTTGGTGGCGTGCTTGGTTTTGTCGGCATCATCCTGGCGCTGGGCACCATGCTCGGCAAAATGATGGCCGAGTCGGGCGGCGCCGATCAGATCGCGCAGACCCTGATCCGTGCCTTCGGCAAGGAGAAAGTGCAGTGGGCCATGATGTTCGCCGCGTTCCTGGTGGGCATCCCGCTGTTCTTCGAAATCGGCTTCGTGCTGCTGATCCCGCTGGTGTTCATCGTCGCGCGCCGCACCGGCGTGTCGATCATCAAGATCGGTATCCCGCTGCTGGCCGGTCTTTCCGCCGTCCATGGCCTGGTGCCACCGCACCCGGGTCCGCTGCTGGCGATCGGCATCTTTGGCGCTGACATCGGCAAGACCATTCTCTACGGCCTGATCGTCGCGCTGCCGACCGCCATCATTGCCGGACCGATCTTCGGTACGTTCATCGCCAAGCACATCCCCGGCCATCCGAATCAGGAGCTGGTGGATCAACTGGCCCGCGAGACGAACGCCGCCGAACTGCCAAGCTTCAGTATCACCCTGATCACCGTGCTGTCGCCGGTATTCCTGATGCTGCTCAAGACCTTCGCGGATGTGGCGCTGCCGGACGGCAACCTGTTCCGTGTCTGGATGGACATGATCGGGCACCCGATCTCGGCTTTGCTGCTGGCGTTGCTGCTGTCGCTGTACACCTTCGGCTACAAGCAGGGCATCGGTTCAAGCCAGATGCTGAAGTGGCTGGACGCGAGCCTGGCGCCAACGGCTGCGATCATCCTGATCATCGGTGCCGGCGGTGGCTTCAAGCAGATGCTGGTGACCAGCGGCGTGGGTGACGTGATCGGCCACATGGCCGTGAGCGCGCAGATATCGCCGATCCTGCTGGCCTGGCTGGTGGCGGCGGTAATCCGGATTGCGACCGGTTCGGCGACCGTGGCGACCATTACCGGTGCCGGGATCGTCGTACCAGTGGTGGGGATGATGCCAGGTGTGAACCGTGAGCTGCTGGTACTGGCGACCGGCGCCGGCTCGCTGATCCTGTCTCATGTCAACGATGCGGGCTTCTGGCTGGTCAAGCAGTACTTCAACATGACCGTGGCCGAAACCTTCAAGACCTGGACCGCGATGGAAACCATCCTGTCGGTGGTGGGGCTGATCTTTATCCTGCTGCTGTCGCTGGTGATCTAAGAACACCCTGGACTTACTGTGGCGAGGGAGCTTGCTCCCGCTGGGCTGCGAAGCGGCCCCAATCCAGTCAACTCCGATTCATAGAGTGAGGCGACCGGTTTGCGACTGCTTCGCAGTCGAGCGGGAGCAAGCTCCCTCGCCACATAAAAATTGTGGTTGGCTGTCAGGCTTGTTTGCCAGCCAACCCATCCGCCCGGAACATCCCGCGGATCCCGCGTACCGCCTGGCGAATCCGGTCCTGATTCTCGATCAGTGCAAAGCGCACATGATCGTCCCCATATTCCCCGAACCCCACCCCCGGCGAGACGCAGACCTTGGCTTCGGCCAAGAGCTTCTTGGCGAACTCCAGTGAGCCCAAGTGCGCATAGGCCTCGGGAATCTTCGCCCAGACATACATCGATGCCTTGGGATTCTCCACCATCCAGCCCAGTTCATGCAGGCCCTTGACCAGGACGTTGCGGCGCTGGCGGTACTGCTCGGCGATGTCGCGCACGCATTGCTGGTCGCCTTCGAGTGCGGCGATGGCGGCCACTTGCAGCGGGGTGAAGGTGCCGTAGTCGTGGTAACTCTTGATCCGCGCCAGGGCGCTGACCAGTTCCGGGTTACCCACCATGAAACCGATGCGCCAGCCGGCCATGTTGTAGCTCTTGGACAGGGTGAAGAACTCCACCGCGATGTCTTTCGCGCCTGGCACCTGCATGATAGACGGGGCTTTCCAGCCGTCATAGACGATGTCGGCGTAGGCCAGGTCGTGGATGACCAGCACGTCGTATTGCTTGGCCAGGGCGATGACCCGCTCGAAAAAGTCGAGCTCCACGCATTGCGCGGTCGGGTTGGACGGGAAACCGAGGATCATCATCTTCGGCTTGGGGATCGAGCCGCGAATGGCCCGCTCCAGTTCATCGAAGAAATCCACGCCGGGCACCAGCGGCACCGAGCGCACCTGGGCGCCGGCGATCACCGCGCCGTAGATGTGGATCGGATAGCTGGGGTTGGGCACCAGCACCGTGTCGCCCTGGTCCAGGGTGGCCAGCATCAGGTGTGCCAGGCCTTCCTTGGAACCAATGGTGACAATGGCTTCGCTTTCCGGGTCGATGTCCACTTCGTAGCGGTCCTTGTACCAGCGCGAAATGGCTCGGCGCAGGCGTGGGATGCCTTTGGAAGTGGAGTAGCCGTGGGTATCTTCGCGCTGGGCGACGGTGACCAGCTTCTCGACAATATGCGGGGGCGTGGCGCCGTCGGGGTTACCCATGCTCAAGTCGATGATGTCTTCGCCGCGCCGACGCGCAGCCATCTTCAGCTCGGCAGTGATATTGAATACGTACGGGGGGAGTCGATCGATGCGCGCAAAGCGGCGCGGCGAACCTTGTTCGGCCATTGTTGCCTCGAGATACGTGAGCGCCCGGAACCGTCCGAGCGACGTCGGCCAATGCGTTGGCCTGCGGCGCAAGATAATCGGGCCAATGGCGGATTGTCCAGTAGCCGCGCCGAACTATTTTCGACGACACTGTCGCCCTGGCTGCGCCACCGGCGGTGGCCGTAGCGGCTTGTCGGACCTGTCTTACCCAATTGTGATGGAATGAATAATGGAATTTTCCAGCGGCTTCCTGCTGAGCCTTTCCTTGTGCCTGGACATCGGCGTGGCGAATATCGCGATGATCACCCTGGCGATGCAGCGCGGCTATTTCCAAGGCTTTGCCCTGGGCCTGGGCACCTGCGTAGGCGACCTGGTCTATGCGGTCCTGGCGCTGGCCGGAATGACTGTCCTGCTGCAATACGAAACGGTGCGGTGGGTGCTGTGGATCGGCGGTTCGGTGCTGTTGCTGTATTTCGCCGCGAAGATGGTTCATTCGGCGATCTTTCACAGTGCGGTGCTGGCCGAGGCCGGCGAGGTCCGGGGCAACTCGTCTCGGCAGGAGTTTTTTCGCGGGATCTTCCTGGCGATGTCGTCCCCCAGCGCCATCCTCTGGTTCGCGGCGGTGGGGGGTACGCTCATCGCCCGCTCAGGGGGCGGCACGGTAGTCAGTTCGGCGCTGTTTCTGAGCGGATTCCTCTGCGCCGGGCTGCTCTGGAGCGCCGGCCTGTGCCTGGCGGCAACCCAGGGCGGAAAATTGTTGGGGGATAAATTGCTGCGTTATTCCTACTGGGCATCGGCGGCGATTTTCTGCTATTTCGCCGTTTACGTGATCGTTTCTGGCTATAACGAGTTTGTCGGAACAACCGCCTCGGCTGTCCCGCCTGGACTCTGACAAGCGAAACGGCCTGGCAATCACGGTTTGGGTTCTATACTGCCAAACCCGACTTCAAGTTTTCCGGAGTGTCGAAGCAATGGAATCGCAAAAACGCGTTAATGCATCCGAGCCGCGCTTCGAGCAAGGACGCTTTCAGCTCATCGCCGGTTTCGGCGCGCGTTTTACCCAGGATACCGCCCAGGACATCCCGCTGCTCTGGGAAAAGTTCTTGCCCTGGCTTGGCAAAGTGCCGGGGCAGAAAGACGAAGTGACCTACGGCGTGTGTTGCAACCCGGACGGCCAGGGGGGCTTCGAATATATCGCCGGCGTGGAAATCAGCCGGCTTGACGACCTTCCGGAACAATACCGCTGGATCGAAATCCAGCCCGGGCCCTACGCCGTTTTCGAGCACAAAGGGCCATTGAAGAGCCTTCCGGACACTTTCCAGTACATCTGGAAGGAATGGTTGCCACATTCCGGTCACGAAGCGGCGGATGAGCCTGAGTTCGAGCGCTACAGCGAAGACTTCAACCCGCGGACGGGGAAAGGCAGCCTGGAGATCTGGATACCGCTCAAAGCCACCTGATCGACGCATATCGGCGGGGTACTAGATCCCCGCTTGGCAACGCTTAGCTTCGTAGCTCTGATTGTTCTACGCTCCTGGAATTATGTTTCGCACTGAGCTGACGGCTTTATCGAGGACGGCTTCCTCACTGAGGTCGGTCGTATCGATGCTTATCCAGTTTGCTAAACCACACAGCTCGTAGCTGGATCGGACCTGATTTTGATAGGTGATGAAACTGTTATAACGATCCTCATTGCCTCCATCATAGGCGCCACTCTCGCTAAGCCGAAAAGCCCCTTTCCGTTGCGCCGCGCGAGCTGGATCAACGTCCAAGAAAATGACCGCATCCGGAGTTCTAATCGTAGAAAAGATGGCCAAAGCTTCTTCTGCCAAATCGGAATTCTTAAGTAAAAAGCGAGCCAGATATTTATAGTACCAACCGTCTGCAATGCAACTGATTCCAGAGTTAACTAAGGGAGTAATGGCGGCGTAATCGGTAGCTTGGAACCAAGCAGCTATTAAATTTATCCAGTGCCTGTCACCCAGCTGATCCAGCGGGGCATCGTCTGGGTACTCCCAGAGTATTTCGCGTATACGAGACATGTGGAATTCCGTATATCCAGATGTTACCGGTGGTCGATTCTTGTCTATGTAGCTAAGGCCGGGAAAGGAGTCGAAAATTTTACTATATGTTGCTCTTGCTATCGTAGATTTTCCCGCACCATCAGTGCCTTCAAATGCAATAAACATTGATCGTTCAGTTAAGTTGTTCATGCGAACCCCTTCAGATAGGCTTCAGTGTCCAAGGAGTTGCGGCCACTTCCCTCAATTAATGGTTTGAAGCCCTCCCTCTGATATATCTCCGACATTTTTTTTCCAAGCGATTTCAAAAAATCTAATGAAGGGCGCTGCCGGTTGGCGTATTGAGAACCGGCATCAGGATGAAACACCGCCACAGCAGGTACTACTCCCATTACACCGAAGTACTCGATTCCTTCGATAATCGATTCTAATGGCTCCATCCCCGCGACGAACCCAGCGTAAACGTTACCGCGCCCCAACACGTCCACCGCCGCTTCGAAAGCTGCGAGAAAGCGTTCACGAGTGAAATCACGAGATTTTCCGGGACAGACCTTAGAGAATAATTCGGGATCGAATACTTCCAGGCTCATCGACATATTGTTTCCGACTGTTTTAAAACGCTCGAAAAGGCGGAAGTCTTTAGGAGGCATGGAAATCAAGTGATAATCCAATGCGCTATTCGCGTCGGTATTCTTTACTCGCTCAAGGAGGTCTAAATGTATTGAGTAGCCCTTGTCATAGTTTGGGATTGTGCCACCATTTAATAGAACCCTTCGATATCGATTACTCTCCTTGGTAATGGCCATGGCCACAGCCTCACCTGCCAAGCTGCCCTTTATTCGCATCTTGTGATCAGAGAGACTCTTTCTCGCAGGACCTAACGAACAAAACTTACATTCATGGCCGTCATTGAAATAGTAACAATGGCCTGGTGAGAAAATGCCGAGAGTCGAGTTGCCATATGCAGTTAAATGTTGTTCGCATAGTTCGCCATTACTCAGGTGCGCTCCATAAAATGTGGGTCTCTTAGGAAATGAGATTTCAATTTTTCTCTTTCCTTGTTTGAGTATGGGCGTTTCCCGCTCCAAGACTATAAAATAATCTGAGTTTGGATTGTAGTTGACTGCAACTATGATTTGTTCATTTAGAATGAGTTCTTGCGGAGTGCGAATATTTGAACTAATGATGACGCTGTCGCCCGTGCCGTAAGCACGCCTTTTTTCAATGTGGTCAGTCGCAGCTTTGAAATGCTCAAGGAACTCTCGGGAGAAATTTACGCCATGGCATAATATTTCAAGTTTAAGATTTACCATGTCGATTAACATAAGCTATGCCTCTACCATCTAGTTAAATATCATATGATAAGTTTTATTAACTGTGCGGATGATAATGCGATCAATGTGCCCCTGTCAGTGAGCGACTCTTCTGATGGGGGGAGGGAATATCTTACTTTTCCTGTGCCGTCAAACATTGCGCCACCTGCTTCTTTGAGAATCAATTCTGCCGCGGCAATATCACAGCTACGTTCGTGTCCTGGTGTGCTGACATCAATAAAAGCGTCAAGGATGCCAGCAGCAATCAGGCATATTTCTAACGAAGAACAGGAATAGATGCGGACTTTATTTGCGCTCCATAATAGGTTATCAATTATTTTTTTCTGGCTGTCTGTGTTGGGGCGGTGAAATGAAATGCGCATATCATCTATATGGCTGACTTTTCGAGTCTTCAATCTTTTTACAATGATGGGTGACTGCAAATAGGCCCCTTCACCTAGTGCTGCGGTAAAAACCACATCTCTCGATATGTCGTAAACCCAGCCGAAAATATAAGAACTGCCGTGGTAGAGCGCTACGCTGGAAGTATAGGAGGGAAATCCCAGCATGGCGTTGTGTGTGCCATCTAAAGGGTCTATGAGGAGGGAGAAGTCTCCGTGGTTACCAAGCGCAATTTCTGAGGTGCTGTCCTCTGAATAGATCGTTATGTGTGTGTCGATATTGGATAAGCTATTTAGCAATATTCTTTGGCACTCTACGTCATACTCGGTTAGTGTGGTGTTAAAGATATCCTCTAGGTGAGTGCTAGGTAGGCAAATTAGCGTACCCGCCCAATAGCGACGTAATTCTTTTCTTGCTTCATAAAGGCATTCTTCTAATTGGTAAATGTGTTTTTTACTAAATAGAGGTCTCATGTTGATGGCCCGTGATAAGTTGTTTGTGCCAATGGTTTCTGTCCAGTTTTGAGGCGTGAGTTTTTACTTCGTACAATCGACCTGCATAGACCGCATAGTCGGCGCTCATGAAGGCGCCGAAAGATTTTGGAAATAACGCTAAGGTCTTTATGTTGACTTTGTATCCTAAAGTGCTTCTGATTAAGTTTGCTGCTTGTATTAAGCTTCCTCCGGTATAAGATTTGTCTATGATCAGCCAAGATTCATCTGTTAGAGGCGGTGTTGGAAATATGTCTCGGAAGGCATTGTTTCTTGAAAGCATGCCAGCATCGTTTTGTCGATGAATCTCCGAAAAAAAGACATTGCTATCTCCCGTTGCGGTCATATAGCCAAGCGCAAGTGGTAAACCAGCTGATAATAAAAATAATTTGTTGTTCGATATCTGTTCTATTTCGTGCCAAATATCATGGTCTTCATAAATGAATCTAGTATTAAGGGAGCTGCTGCTGTTCCAATGCTCATGCGAGATGTAACTACTATAGAACGCGCAAAATTTATTGTGAAAATTCAAGGTGGCGTCACTCATGTTTATGAGTGGCAGGTCTTTATTGATGCCGCGCACCGCTCCTGGCTCATGGGTAGGGAAAATACCTTTGCGTAGATGCAGGAACGCCTGTTTGATAAGTGATTTTTTTTACCTCGATTAAACGAGCCTTTGAAGGGCCCGCAATAGCTATTTCTGGCGATAATCCATCACCTCTTACCCTGCAGATTTCTCCATGAGCCCAATTTCGCGTCCATACGTCCAGGTAATCCCATATTCGTACAACGGCTTGTTCTGTCATTCCATCGTAGATTCGCTCAAGATTACTGAGGTCACATACCATCTCTTCAGGATGGCGAAGATCGAAAGACGCTCTTTGAAGGTGACAGCCGTTCTGTATGGCATGTCGGTAGGTGTAATAATCATTAGTCTTGACACCACTTAATGTCCTCCATGCATGATGTCGGCTAATAATAGTAATGGGGACGGTGTGATGGTCTGATGTGTGTGACGTAGGATCTGCGTGTTTCATAGTTTAACTCGCAAACGTATCAGAGATTTTGGAGGTTGGGCGTCGCTTTATCTGCCGGTGAGGGTAGTGGTGAAATTTGTACGTCAGACGCCAAGTTAAAAGCAGCATCAAGAGCAATGAGCAAATGACCAAGGCTAAAAATATAGAGTGGACGCTGTCGTCATAAAAAGACAACAGGCCAATAGCACAGATAATGCCGACGATGTTTAGCGACGACACGGTTAGTAATGTTGGGATCCAAAAGTCACCCATGCCTCTCAAAGTCATTCGGGTGATCACGTAAATATATTCGAATGCTAGAAAGGGGATGGAGATCAGAATGTTTTTTTCAATAAGTTTTCTGGTTTCTATGTGTGAGGTGTAAATTATAGAGATATAGTCGTTTAGAAAGTAACAGGCCAGCAGTACGGGGGCAATTGTAAATAATCCAAGCTTAAGTCCATGAGTATAGGTTGCGCGCAAAGAGTCGAGGTCTTTTTGGATGTGGTGTCGAGCGCATGCGATTCCTATCGCGTTTCCCATTCCAATTGCGATCATATATACAAAGCGGAGAAAGTTAAGCGAGGCTTGGTACGCTGAAAGGCTGAAGTGATCGAGGCTGTTCGATATGAGGGAGAGCAGAAAAAATAATAAGCTTTCTCCTCCGATGCACAATGCTAGTGGTAGCCCACTTATCAGATATTGGCTATATTTTCTTATGGGTATATGTCTTGAGTGCTGGAATTCAGGAATATATTTGTGAATTTCTTTATTGAAAAGTACGAGGGCTGCGCCAGCAAAAAGCCATTTTAGGTTGGAATAGATTAGCGTGAATTTTATTAAGTCTATGTCTGCATTGGTCGTTATTAAAATGATACAGGTTAGACAAAAGATAGTGTTTAAAGTCCAGATGTAAATGAGTTCGTATTCTGTTTTTTTAACGGTTGTGAAAAAATTGAAAATAACAATCTGCAGATATGAGGCAGGTAATGAAAGAGAGAGTGTTAGAAGGGCGTGGGCTTGTTCTGAGTTGCTTCTGTCGGAGGGGGAGATATAGACGTAAAGCACTAATCCAATCGCGATCGATATGCCGAGTAGATATGCGAGTCTTAGAGAAATTATTAGGTGCGCCTCGGTCTCATCTGCGTTAAGGTTTGCGGATCCGGCGTCCGCAGTTAGCATTATTGAGAAAAGTCCAATTCCAACTACGGTCAGGAAAGAAATATAGGCCCATGCGAGTGATGCATGGCCAAGAGAGTTAACTATGTAGTGGCCAGCAAAGGATAGATAGAGAAGTGGGGCCGTCAGGTCGCCTAGCCTTGATGCTGTTAAAAAAATGGCAGTTCGGGTGACTTCCATCTGGGTCCACCGCTAATTATGTACTACCTAGAAAAGTGGAGCGTTTAACAAGGGCTTTGCTTAGTCCCACTCCTTAAGCAAGCTGATCAAGGAGGGCGTCCCTTGTGCTGCGAAATATTTTTTCCTGAAATGGTACTCGCACATTGAAATTCTGTGTTTCGTTTGTTTCCGTTTGTCGAACTCATTGTCTAGCGCTGTGAGAGATTGTTGTGCGGAAGGATAGGGGTGTTTCTTTAAAAGCTGTTCAATGGCTAAGAATAATTGATCCATGTATTCAAGTCCCTCTTGTATATAAGATCGACACTCTTTCTCCGTAGTTGCACCTTGGCGGGCTAAAACGAAGAACTTACTTTTTATTGTGTCGAATCCTTTGACTCTATGCATGTTGGAATAGACCCACTTGTAATGCTTGTTCGTCGTTCCGGCTAAATACGTGAAACTCATGCTTGTCTTAAACAGCATGTCTCGCACGATTTCACAACCCATCCATAAATTTCCTGACTGCCAACAGCCCTGGACATCTTGGAAGGCATAGAATACGGGTAGCTTTTCACGGTGGGATACATAGATGTGCTTTTCTATCGGAATTGATGATTTTAATTCGTTGAATTTTTCTTGGTTTGCAAGTGCGTAACCAATCAGGGATCTATGTATTATATTATTCTCTGTATTGGATAAAATGGGGCCGTAAAGAACGCGTTGGTCGGAGATTATTTCGTTGAAAGCTTTTTCGATATTGGCGATTATTTTGTCAAATTCATTGAATGTTATGTAGTCGACATCGATATGGATGCTTGTTTCGCCATAGAAGTCTGTTGTATTGTGGACCTCCTCCTCCTGTGTTATGTGATGGTAGTCAATGTCAGTTACCAGCGCGTGGCCACTTTCTTCGATGGAATCTGCTTTGGGGCGTTGCTTGCAAAAGACAATGCAGTCAATGTCGGAATGAAGGGTGCCAATACCTTCGATTAACGAACCCGAGACGATGAGGGCGCTTGCATCTTCCAGAAAAGCTCGTTTACGCAGGTAATCTTTGGGTATTGAAACTCTTCCATCCAGAACGGAAATTTCATTTTCGTGGATTTTTGAGGATGAAGTTTTTACAAGAGCAGTCATTGGAACTGTCCTCCAGTGTTGTGGCGAAGATAAAGGCTCGATCTAAAAACGAGTCGGTAAAGGAGAGATATATGAAGACCTCTTCTAATTAGAACTTATAGTATCGCGCTGAGCAGAGCGTCAATTGCTGTGAGCAAAATCAGAAGTGTCTTACAGATGCTGCTTTCAATAATACAAAGAAGCACTGGTGATTGGTGTCGATTCCTTTGGGCTAAAACACCAACCCCATCCTCCGTTCATAACCGATACGGCCCTTGTAGGCCTCGCCGCTGTCGACCCAGCCCAGGCGCGTGTACAGGCTGATGGCCGCGTCGTTGTCTGCATCCACCGAAAGCTCAAGCCCCTTTATTTCCGGCCATGCCGCTCGGGCGACGGTGGGTAGCGCTTGCAGGCAGGCCTTGCCGTAGCCTTTGCCCTGGGCGCGGCGGTCGACCTGCAAGGCGTGCAGGGTGGCGCTGTGTTCGCTGGCCCAGGCGGGCAGTACGGGTGGCCGCTTGAGCAGCAGGAACGCGATGGGCACTTCGTCAGCCAGCAGCGCAAAACCCTTTACCCCAGGGGCGGGCCTGGACAGCAGCGTATGCAGCGCACCATGGATATCGCCGGAAAACCTGATCTGTTCGGGGTGGATTTCGATGGCTTCGACCTGTTGCCGTTGCAGCGCGGTCAGGTCTTCATAGGGTACGAGCTGAGCAGTCACGAAAATGTCCATTGTTGCCGACAGAATGAGGCCTGGATTCTAGCGAAATTTTTTCTTTGGATTATTTTTGTTTGGCTGTCGATTCACTGTTTCTCCAGACGACTAAGGCTGTCTCTAACAAAAAACTGCGGAGAACCACCATGAATACCGAAACCGAAATCCAAGCGTTGATCGACACCTATCGCCAGGCCGTCATGGCCAAGGATGTGGAAAAAGTCATGGCGCTCTATGACGACGATATCGTCTCGTTCGATGCCATCCAGGCCCTGCAATTCAAAGGCAAGACCGCCTACCGCGCGCACTGGGAAGCCTGCATGGAAATGTGCCCTGGCCCGCACAAGTTCGATTTCCATCAGGTCCAGATCACCCCGGCGGAAAACATTGCGTTCGCCCATTGGCTGGCCTATTGCGGCGGTACCAACGACAAAGGCGAGGAACAGGCCTGCTGGATGCGCGTGACCGCCTGCTACAAGCGTGCGGCCGGACAGTGGAAGATCGTGCATGAGCACTGGTCGGCACCGTTCGATCCGATGGCGGGCACGGCGATATTCGACTTGCAGCCCTGATCGGCTACGGTTTCGTTCTGTCTTCCTTGTCGACCCGTCCGATTGCGGAGCTTTCCATGAAGTATCTATGCCTGGTGTACAGCAATGAACAGGTCCTGCATGACTCGCCCGAGAGCCCGCAGGACGCCGAATGCATGGCTTACGCCGAATCGGTCCAGGGCAGCGGCCGCATGCTCGCCGCCGAAGCCCTGGAGTCGGTGCAGACCGCCACCACGGTGCGTATGCGCGGCGGCAAACTGTCGATTACCGACGGCCCGTTCGCTGAAACCAAGGAGCAACTGGCGGGCTTCTACCTGATCGACGCCAAGGACTTGAACGAAGCCATCCAGGTCGCCGGGCACATCCCGGCGGCCCGGGTCGGCTGCGTCGAAGTCCGGCCGGTACGTCAGTTGAATCCCTGAACGACAATCACAACGGGATGATTTCCATGAGCCGTGAACCTGCTTTGTTGTCCATCAGTCCGATCACCCAAGGCCTTCCCGGCTGATGTCGGCCGAAGCGGTCAAGGCACGGGTCGAGCAGGTTTATCGCCAGGATTCGCGGCGAATCCTGGCGACGCTGATTCGCCTGCTGGGAGATTTCGATCTCGCCGAGGAAGCCTTGCACGAGGCGTTCTTCGTCGCGGTCGAGCGCTGGCAGCGCGACGGCGTGCCGGACAATCCCCGGGCCTGGCTGGTGTCGGCCGGGCGTTTCAAGGCGATTGACAGCCTGCGTCGGCGGGCGCGCTTCGCGGCGTCCCAGCCGATGCTGATCGCGCAACTCGAAGAGCTTGAACAGGCCGAGTGGAGTGACGAGGACGTGGAAGACGACCGCCTGCGGCTGATTTTCACCTGCTGCCACCCGGCCCTGGCGGCTGATGCCCAGGTACCGTTGACGCTGCGGGAAGTCTGCGACCTGTCCACCGAGGAAATCGCTCGTGCGTTTCTTGCCGCGCCGGCAGCCATCGCCCAGCGCATCGTGCGGGCCAAGGCGAAGATTCGCGATGCGAAGATCCCCTATCAGGTGCCGTCCCGCACGGAGCTGCCTGAACGACTCGACAGTGTGCTGCGGGTGATCTACCTGGTGTTCAACGAGGGATATTCAGCCTCGATGGGGGCCGAGTTGACCCGCGATGACCTGACTCGCGAAGCCATACGCCTCGCACGCCTGCTGTTGGAGTTGCTGCCCGAAGCCGAAGTGATGGGCTTGCTGGCGTTGATGCTGCTGCACGAGTCGCGGCGGCCCGCGCGAATGTCGATGGCCGGCGATCTGGTCTTGCTCGATGAGCAGGACCGGTCGCTTTGGGACCAGGCAATGATTGCCGAAGGTTGCGCAATGGTCGAGGCCGCCCTCAACACCCGGCGGTTCGGACCGTATTGCCTGCAAGCCGCGATTGCTGCGGTGCACGCCGAAGCGCCGAGCGCCCAGGAAACCGATTGGCCGCAGATCGTCGGCCTCTACGATGTGCTGTTGCGCGCCGTGCCGTCGCCAGTGATCGAACTCAACCGCGCGGCCGCCCTGGCCAAGCGCGATGGGCCGCAGGAGGGGCTACGCCTGGTGGACGGGATACTCGGCAGGGGCGAGCTGCTTGACTATCACCTGGCCCATTCGGCCCGGGCGGAGTTCTGCCGGCAGTTGGGGCGGGTAGAGGAAGCGAGGGCCGCCTATCGACGGGCACTTGAATTGACGCAGCAACTGCCGGAGCGGCGGTTCATTGAAGCACGGCTTGCAGGATTGGACTGATAATCAACCAGACGACCTCCTGTGGGAGCGAGCCTGCTCGCGAAAGCGTCAGCATAATCGACATCACTGTTGCTTTATGCACCGTCTTCGCGAGCAGGCTCGCTCCCACAGGAATGACCTCACATTATCGAAACACCACAAACCAATGTGGGAGCGAGCTTGCTCGCGATAGCGGTGTATCAGCCACTATTGCTGTCGGCTGGTAGACCCTATCGCGAGCAAGCTCGCTCCCACGGGGGTATCGATGGCTAGTCCGGCGTTGATCAGAACTCGTGATCAGCGTTGTCCGGGTTCAGGTCGCTGATACCCAGCTTGCCCGCAGCCTGTTCGATCGAGCCGGTCTGCTTGACCAGGGCGGCGATGGCGTCGCGCACGATCTGGTTGCCCGCGGTGTTACCGGCGGCGATCAGCTGGTCGTAGTGCTCACCCTTGTTGGCGTGATCGACCATGACCTGAATCTTGGCTTCGGTGTCGGCCAGCTCGGCCTTGAGCGTGGTATCGGCGGCCGGGTCGGCCTTGGCCACCAGGGAGGACAGGCTGGCACCGGTCATCTTGGTGCCGTCGACGCGGGTGTACTCGCCCAGGTAGACGTTACGCACACCCTTGGCATCGTAAAAATGCGAGTAGTGGGTGTTGTCGCTGAAGCAATCCTGTTCGTCTTCTGGCGAGTTGGCTTCCAGGGAGACTTTCATGCGCTCGCCCGCCAGTTCACCCAGGGACAGGCTGCCCATGCCGAACAGCATCTTGCGCAGACCGGTTTCGGCCGGTTCGGCTTCCAGCGTGGCGCGGTAGTTGTCGGCGACGTTCGGTTTCCAGTTGCCGACCATTTCCTGCAAGTCGTTCACCAGCAGCTGGGTCACGGACTTGAGGTAGGCACGCCGACGGTCGTTGTGGCCGCCAGTGGCGCCGGCGCCTTCCAGATAATCCGAAGCCGGACGATTGCCGGCACCCGGGCCGGTGCCGTTGAGGTCCTGGCCCCACAGCAGGAATTCGATGGCGTGGTAGCCGGTGGCAACGTTGGCCTCGGAACCACCCAGCTCGTTCAGGCTGGCGAGTTTTTCCGGGGTGATGTCCTTGACGTCGACCTTGTCTTCGCCGACCTGCACTTCGGTGTTGGCGATGATGTTGGCGGTAGCGCCCGGGTTACCCAGGGCGTGCTCGTAGGATTTGTCGACGTAGTCGATCAGGCCTTCGTCCAGGGGCCAGGCGTTCACCTGGCCTTCCCAGTCGTCGATGATGGTGTTGCCGAAGCGGAACACTTCGCTCTGCAGGTAAGGTACGCGCGCGGCAACCCAGGCAGCCTTGGCGGCTTTCAGGGTATCGGCGTTCGGCTTGGCGAGGAAGGCGTCGACAGCGGTCTGCAGGGTTTTCGCGGTGGATTCGGCATCGCTGTAGACGGCGTAGACGATGTCGGCGTAGTGCGCGACAACGGCCTTGCCAGCGGCTTCGTCGATCTTGCCAGCGGCAGCGGGGGCAGCCGGTGCCGCAGTGCTGGCGGCCGGCGTTGGCGCTTGCGGCGCGGCCGCCTTGTCTTTGCCTTCGCCGCAACCGGCGAGGGAAATAGCGATGGCCAACAGACTGGCGGTAGCCAGAGGCATACGAATCATGGCGAACATCCTGCTTCGGTGATGAATGGGACAGGCGCGAGGGCGCGCAAAACTGCGACATAATGCGAAAGATTTGCATTATATGTAAAGAGCTGCGGCGGTAATATTTCTTGCGCAGGCAGCCCGCGGAGGAGGGGTGGAAACAGTCAGATGATCGAGGCGTTGATGCGCTCGGCTTGCTTCAGGTAGTTACCCAGCTCCCGCGCCGGCAACGGTTTGCTGTAGTAGTAGCCCTGACCTTCATGGCAGCCCTCGGCAATGATGTAGGCTTCCTGCTCGATCGTTTCGACGCCTTCGGCGATCACCTGCATGCCCAGGCTCTTGCCGAGCTGGATGATGGCGCGAACGATCGTCGCATCGTCTTCGTCATCAAGCAGGTCCTGGACGAAACTCTTGTCGATCTTGATCTTGTCCAGGGGCAGGCTCTTGAGGTAACTCAAGGACGAATAGCCGGTGCCGAAGTCGTCGATGGCGATCAGCGCGCCGGAACGGCGCAGGCTCAACAGATGCTGGGCGGCCGTGGTGATGTCTTCCATCAGGCCGGTCTCGGTGACCTCCAGCTCCAGGCTGCGCGGGGGCAAGCGATACATCTGCAGGAAATTGCTTACCACCCTGGGCAGTTCGGCGTGGTGCAGTTGCACCGTCGACAGGTTGACGGCCATGCGCAGGTCGACAAAACCCTGGTCATGCCATTCGCGCAACTGTTTGCAGGCCTGGTCCAGCACCCATTCGCCGATGGCGATGATCGTGCCGTTCTGTTCCGCCAGGGGAATGAACAGGTCGGGCGGCACGAGGCCGTGCTCGGGGTGATGCCAGCGGATCAGCGCTTCGGTGCCGACCACCCGCAGGTCGCGGTAGCTGACCTGCGGCTGGTAGACCAGGGTGAACTGGTCGCGAGCCAACGCCTCGCGCAGGTCTTTTTCCAGTTCACGCCGGCGACGCATTTCGCTGTCGACGCTGGCGATATAGAACTGGTAGCGATTGCGCGAGCGCGTCTTGGCCAGGGTCATGGTCTGCTCGGCTTTTTGCAGGAGCTTCTCGGTGCTATCGCCGTCCTCGGGGAACAGCGTGATACCGATGGTGGCCCGCAGGCGGATTCCCTGCTCGTCGAGGATGAACGGCGCTTCCAGATCGTCGAGGATGCTCTGGGCAAGCTCGGCGGCCTCGTAAGGCTGCTCGATATCGGCTTGCACCAGGGCGAACTGGTCGCCACCCAGCCGCGCGAGGGCGCCGAGGCGTCCGCTGTGGGCACGCAGCCGATCGGCCAAGGCCAGCAGCAACTGGTCGCCGGTCTGATAGCTGAACTGTTCGTTGATGCCCTTGAAGTCGTCCAGTCCCACACACAACACGGCCACGCGACGTTGCAGGCGCCCGGCGTCCACCAGGATCTTGTCCAGTTGTTGTTGCAACTGCTGGCGATTGGGCAGGCCGGTGAGGAAGTCGTACTGGGCCATGCGCAGCAGGCTGTTTTCCGCTTCGTGGCGCAAGTGGGTGTTGCGCTCGATGGATTCGAGCAATTGGTTCGCGGTGTTGATCCACAGGCCGAGCTCGTTCTGCTCGTGGCCCCGTAGTTGCGGGATCTTGTGCGCGCTGGGGCGATCGGGGTTGATTTCGGTCAGGTGCTGGATGATCCGCGACAACGGTTTGGTCAGCAGCCAGTGATAGACCAGGTACAGCACCAGACCCATGGCCAGGGCCCGGAGCATTCCGGAAATGAAAATGATCACCGAGCTGACAATGAAGCCTTGGCCGTAGGTGGCGGTGTCGAGGGTGATGCTCAGGTCACCGTAATATTCACTGTAGGGCCCGCGTCCCACCAGTTGCGTGGTGAAGGTGCGTTCCTGGCCCAGTATCAGGTCGGTCAGCCAGCGGCTTTCGGAATGCTGGAGGGGCCGGGTCTTCTCGGCGAGCATCGTTTCGTGGGGGTGGCCGATGGAGGCCATGCGCACGGCCTCATCCTGGAACAGGCCTTCGATGACCTGCATGCCCATTTCCCGGTCGAGGCTGTAGACCGCCTGGGTGGAAGGATCGCGGAACATATCGAGGATGCGCTGGGCGTCGTCGGCGACGGCCCGATTGGTTTTGTAGGCATCGAAAACGATCTGGGCGCAGCTCAAGACCACGCCAACGATCAATGCCGAAAGGAGCACGACCCGGAGCAACTTCACAGACAAGCTGTTCTTGAGTTCCAGCTTCAAAGAGGGATTCCTTGTTCCGTGCGGGTAGCGTCAAGTTGCCATGAGTATTGGCAATCCTGTGATGTCAGTCAAAGGGACAATCCAACACAAGGCTTTTCGCCTGAAACCTGGCCGTTATACGGTGTTTGCAGAGTCTTTGCTCTACGACCATTGTTTCGGTTGAGGGGGGCCGCAACTTGAGGCCTGGCGGGATTATTTATCGGATTTCAGACGCGAGGTCATTCGCGCGCTGCGAAGCTATTGTGGGAGCGAGCTTGCCCACGATGAGGAAGGTACCGTCAACGTCTCAGTGTCTGGACCACCGCTATCGCGAGTAAGCTCGCTCCCATAAAGTAAAACCGAAAAAAAAGCGCTTTCCCGTCTCCGGAAAAGCGCCGTTTTCATTGGCATCACAACTTACGCAGTAAAGGTCTTGCCTTCGAACTGCTCAGCCACGAACTTCCAGTTGACCAGGTTCCAGAACGCTTCGACGTACTTCGGACGAACGTTGCGGTAGTCGATGTAGTAGGCGTGTTCCCAGACGTCGCAGGTCAGCAGCGGAGTGTCGCCGCTGGTCAGCGGGTTGCCGGCGCCGATGGTGCTGGCCAGGGCCAGGGAGCCGTCGGCCTTTTTCACCAGCCAGCCCCAGCCGGAACCGAAGGTGCCGATGGAAGTCTTGCTGAATTCTTCCTTGAACTTGTCGAACGAACCGAAGGCTGCGTTGATGGCTTCAGCCAGGGCGCCGGTTGGTTGACCGCCGGCATTTGGCGCCAGGCAGTTCCAGTAGAAGGTGTGGTTCCAGACCTGAGCGGCGTTGTTGAAGATACCGCCCGAGGAAGTCTTGACGATTTCTTCCAGGGTCTTGCCTTCGAACTCGGTGCCAGGCACCAGGTTGTTCAGGTTCACGACATAGGTGTTGTGGTGCTTGTCGTGGTGGTACTCCAGAGTTTCTTTGGAGATGTGCGGCTGCAGTGCATCGTGAGGATAGGGCAGCGGCGGCAATTCGAAAGCCATGGTGATTCTCCTAATCAGGTCAGTTGCGGTGAGCGCAAGGCCGATCACGGGCGGCCAGACTAGCGCCGGGGAGTTTGTACTCTTTGCGGCGCAGGAGTCGGATCATAGCACCGGGGGTGCGGCATAACCACGCAACAACTGTGTGGAATAGAGGTTCCAGAGCGGTTTGGAATATCAGCCCGAGACGATCAATTGCAGCGCCACGGTGAACATCATCAGCGCCACCAGCAGGTCCAGTATCCGCCAGGTACCGGGTCGGGCCAGCCAGGGAGCCAGCCATGCGGCGCCGATGGCCAGGGTCGAAAACCACAGCAGCGAGGCACTGGCCGCCCCCATGACGTAGGCGCCGGGCATGCTCTGCTGGGCGCCGAGGGAGCCGATCAGCAACACGGTGTCGAGATACACGTGGGGATTGAGCAGCGTGACCGCGAGTGCGCTCAGCAGGACCGTTCCCAGTGAACGCGCGGCCTGTTTTTCATCGCGTTGCAGGCTCTGTTTCGAACAGGCGCGGCGCAGCGCCAGGGTACCGTACCAGAGCAGAAACGCGGCGCCGCCCCAGCGTGCGATTGAAAGCAGCAACGGGCTTTGCGCCAACAGCGTCGCCAGGCCGAACACTCCGGCGGCGACCAGCAATGCATCGCAGATGATGCACAAGGCGGCCACCGGCAAATGGTGCTCGCGGCGCAAGCTCTGGGCGAGCACGAAAGCGTTCTGCGTGCCAATGGCCATGATCAACCCGAGGGCGACCAGCAGCCCGTTCACATAACTTTGCCACATGGCGTCAATTCTCCAGCTGGATTTGCAATGCTGGCCATTCTCCAGTCCGGCGCGGTATAAGAAAAACCAATCTTGCTGATTGCTCATTAGGAATACTGATGTTCGACTACAAACTGCTGTCTGCCCTGGCGGCCATTGTCGAGCAGGCCGGATTCGAGCGTGCCGCCCAGGTGCTGGGACTGTCGCAGTCGGCCATCTCCCAGCGGATCAAGCTTTTGGAAGCGCGTGTCGGCCAGCCCGTGCTGGTACGTGTCACACCGCCGGTGCCCACCGAAATCGGCCGACGCTTGCTCAACCATGTGCAACAGGTTCGTTTGCTTGAACGCGACCTGCAAAGCCTGGTCCCGGCGCTGGACGAGGCCGGGTTGCCGGAGCGCCTGCGAATTGCCCTGAACGCCGACAGCCTGGCTACCTGGTGGGCCGGTGCGGTGGGGGCGTTCTGTGCCGAGCGGCAGTTGCTGTTGGACCTGGTGGTGGAAGACCAGAACGTCGGCCTCAAGCGCATGCGCGCCGGGGAGGTGGCGGCCTGCGTCTGCGCCAGCGAACGGCCGGTGGCCGGCGCTCGCAGCGTATTGCTCGGGGCGATGCGCTACCGGGCGCTTGCCAGCCCTGCGTTCGTCGCCCGGCACTTCCCCGGCGGGGTGCACGCCGATCAGTTGGCTCGCACGCCGGCCCTGGTGTTCGGCCCGGATGATTTCCTGCAACACCGTTACCTGGCTTCCCTCGGTATCGAGGGCGGTTTCGAGCACCATCTGTGCCCGTCGTCCGAAGGTTTCATCCGTCTCGCTGAAGCGGGGCTTGGCTGGGGACTGGTGCCGGAACTGCAAGTGCGCGAGCAACTGGCGCGGGGCGTGCTGGTGGAGTTGTTGCCTGACAAGCCGATTGATGTGCCGCTGTACTGGCATCATTGGCGCAATGGCGGACAGTTGCTCGGTCTGTTGACCGACCAACTGATTCAGGCGTCCCGGCAGTGGCTGGTGCCGTTGGCCTGACTCACAGCGTCAGGATTAGACGAAGTATGCAAAACCCTAGCAATCGGAGCACTACATGAAGATTCTGGTCACCGGCGCAAGCGGCTTCATCGGCGGACGCTTCGCGCGTTTCGCCCTTGAGCAGGGCCTGGATGTACGGGTCAACGGCCGTCGGGCCGAAAGCGTCGAGCATCTGGTGCGGCGTGGCGCCGAGTTCATCCAGGGCGACCTCAGCGAGTCGATGCTGGCCGTCGATCTGTGTCGCGATATCGATGCCGTGGTGCATTGCGCCGGCTCGGTGGGGCTTTGGGGGCGCTATCAGGACTTTCACCAGGGCAACGTCCAGCTCACCGAAAACATCGTCGAGGCGTGCCTCAAGCAAAAGGTCCGGCGATTGGTGCACCTCTCCTCACCGTCGATCTATTTTGATGGCCGTGACCACTTGGGACTGACCGAAGAGCAGGTGCCCAAACGTTTCAAGCATCCCTACGCCGCCACCAAGTACCTGGCCGAACAGAAGGTCTTCGGCGCCCAGGAGTTCGGCCTGGAGGTGTTGGCGCTGCGGCCGCGCTTCGTCACTGGCGCCGGTGACATGAGCATTTTTCCGCGCTTGCTCAAGATGCAGCGCAAAGGGCGACTGGCGATTGTCGGCAACGGCTTGAACAAGGTCGATTTCACCAGCATGCAGAACCTCAACGAAGCACTGCTCAGCAGCCTGCTGGCCACCGGTTCGGCCCTGGGCAAGGCCTACAACATCAGTAACGGGGCGCCCGTTCCGTTGTGGGACGTAGTCAATTATGTAATGCGGCAGATGGAAGTCCCGCAAGTCAGGCGTTACCGCTCCTACGGGCTGGCCTACAGCGTGGCGGCCATGAACGAAGGATTCTGCGCATTATGGCCGGGGCGCCCGGAGCCGACGTTGTCGCGCCTTGGCATGCAGGTGATGAACAGGAATTTCACCCTGGACATCGGTCGGGCCCGGCATTATCTCGATTACGATCCGCAAGTCAGCCTGTGGGCCGCGCTCGATGAATTTTGCGCCTGGTGGCGCGTCCAATATGCCCGCTGATCGCCCCGTCATGAACCGAGTGCCCGGTTCGGGGTCAATGGGTGCGGTGGGCGAGGGGGTTATACTCGCCGCATCGAGTCACTACCGATTTCCCAAAGGTTGAACCCATGCCCACGCGTAACGATGCCAACGACGACTTCGACGATGTACCGAGCCTGCGGATGCGGGCGGACATTCCCGATGACGATGACTTCCTGACCAACCGCCAGCCCCACGTGCAAGCGCGTCCGGCGCCTGTTGCGGCGGCCAGGGTAAAGGCACCGAGCACCGGGCCGTTGTGGGCATTGGTCGGTGCCTTGTTGTGCGCCTTGGCGTTTCTCGCGTGGTGGAGTTTCCAGCAGATTTCCCTGATGGAGCAGCAACTGGTGGCCACCCAGGAAAGCTTCGCGCGGATCAGTGAGGATGCCGCGGGCCGCCTGCAGGACATTTCCGGCAAAGTGGTTGCCGGGCAGTCCAACGTGATGAGCGACAGTGAAGCCTTGAAATTGCAGATCAAGCAGTTGGACAGCAAGCTGCAGGAGCAGGGCCGGCAATTCGACGGCAAGTTGATGGAGCAGTACAAGCAGCTGCAAGGCGCGTTCGGCCCGTCCGCCGACCTGGACAAGCAACTGGCCCAGATGATCGCCCAGGATTCCGAGCAGCAGAACGCCTACACCCAGCTGCAAGCGGCCAACACCCAGCTCCAGGCCCAGGTCAAGGCGTTGGCGGCCGAGGTTGCAACCTTGAAGAACCAAGGCGAGGGCGGCGCGCTGGATGCCCAGCTCAAGAGCATCGGTGCCGACATCACGGCCTTGAAAAGAGCCACCTCGAACTCGGCCATCGAACGCCTGGAGCAGGACATGATCGTGCTCAAGAGTCAGCAGGAGAACCGCTCGGGCGGCAATAACGCCGAGTTCGATGCGTTCCGCGGCCAGGTCACGCGCAACATCAATACCCTGCAATCGCAGATCCAGTACCTGCAACAGCAACTGAGCAATCGGGCCCAGTGACTCTGTGGGAGCGAGCTTGCTCGCGATGGCGGCCTCAATGCACCGGACCGGGTGCCTGATAATCCGCTATCGCGAGCAAGCTCGCTCCCACAGTGTGGACTTCAGCGGACCCTCAACCATCTCCTGAATACTCCAACATCACCCCACCCCGTCTACGCTCTTGGAACACCAACAAGAACGAGGGGCATGCCCATGGGGTTTATTCGAAGGCTGGCCTGGCTGGCGGCAATGCTGGCGCTGGGGCTGAACCACGCACAGGCCGCTACGCCGGATGACGGCCAGGCGGCTCGGGCGCTGTTGGAAAGGGCCCTGGCCTACTATGACGATTACGGCGACTATGCGTTCGCCGCCTTCAGCCGCCAAGGCGAATTCGTCGACAAGGACCGCTACGTGTTTGTGGTCGACACCCAAGGGGTAATGCTCGCCAGCGGCGGTCCATCGTCGGCGCTGATCGGGCGAGACGTGTCCGAGGTGTTGGGGCCGGATCTGCGCAAGGCGTTCAAGGATGCGTTGAAGACCCCGGAAGCCAGCGGCATCCAGCAGGCCGAGTATCGCTGGCAGAACTGGGCGGACGGCAAGGTCGAGCGCAAGCGTGTGTATTTCCAGCGGGTCGGCGAGCGGATCCTCGCGGTTGGCTATTACTTGCCAAGGGCCTCTGCCGATCAGGCCAGGGCGCTACTGGACAAGGCTTCGGCGGACTTGCTGAAGAGTGAGAAAGCGACGCTGACGGCGATCAATTCCCTCAAGGGTGGTTACCTTCAGGATGACCTGTACGTCTTTGTCGTTGATCTCGATACCCGCCGTTATGTCGGTCATGGCACCACTCTGCGTTTGATCAATACCGATTTTGCCAAGGTCAAGGATCCGGCTGGCAAACCGGTGGGTGAGCCGATCCTGGCCATGATGGGCAAGCAGGATGCGGGGGAATATGAGTATCGCTGGAAGAATCCGGTCACGGGGAGGGTCGAGAACAAGCATGCCTATTTGAAGAAGGCTGGGCATTTGTTGGTGGCTGTGGGGTATTACAGTCCTTGATTTCTGGGGTTCTGGGGTTCTGGGGTTCTGGGCTACTGGGTTTTGGGTGTATATCCGTTTCTGCGGTAACGGCTAGTTATGGTTCCGCTTTTACAGCGGGTCACTTTCAAAAAGCCCGGAAGCCGGCCCAGTCGAAAGTAACTCGCCGTAAGGGCGAAACCCTAAGTGGTCATAACCGAAAAAAAGGATATGTACGCAGAAAGCCCCGGGGAATCACCCCGCCACCAACACCCGAATCGCCTCCAGCCGCAACGCAGCCTTCTCCAGCATCGCCAACCCTTGCTCACGCTGCTGGCGCAAAGCCTCCAGTTCGCTGTCGCGCACGGTAGGGTTCACCGCTTGCAAAGCGGTCAAGCGGGCCAGTTCCTCTTCGGTATCGGCCGCCAGACGGCGTTGCGCCTCGGCCACGCGTTCGGCGTGACGCGGGGCGATCTTCTCTTCGCCGGCGTTGATCCGTGGCGATAGCTGGTCGCGCTGGGCCTGGATGAACTTGTTGGCGCTGGCGCGGGGCACGCTTTCGAGCTGGTCGTTGAGGGTTTCGAACGATACCCGGCCCGCCAGGTCATTGCCGTTGGCATCCAGCAGGCAGCGCAGGGCGGCCGGTGGCAGGTAGCGGCCCAACTGCAGCGAGCGCGGGGCGACCACTTCGCTGACATAGAGCAGTTCCAGCAACACGGTGCCAGGCTTGAGCGCCTTGTTCTTGATCAGCGCCACGGCGGTGTTGCCCATGGAGCCGGACAGCACCAGGTCCATGCCGCCTTGCACCATCGGGTGCTCCCAGGTGATGAATTGCATGTCTTCACGAGACAGCGCCTGGTTGCGGTCATAGGTGATGGTCACGCCTTCGTCGTCGCCCAGGGGGAAACTGGCGTCGAGCATTTTTTCGCTCGGCTTGAGGATCAGTGCGTTATCGGAATGGTCCTCGCTGTCGATACCGAAGGCGTCGAACAGGGTTTCCATATAGATCGGCAGGGCGAACTGGTCGTCCTGTTCAAGGATGGCCTCCACCAACGCGTCGCCTTCGCCCGCACCGCCGGAGTTGAGCTCCAGCAGACGGTCGCGACCGGTGTGCAGCTCGGCCTCCAGGCGTTCGCGTTCGGCGCGCGCCTCGTCGATCAATGCCTGCCACTCGCCGTCGTCGGCTTCTTCCAGCAACGGCAGCAGGCGTGGGCCGAACTGATGTTGCAAGGCGTTGCCGGTCGGGCAGGTGTTGAGGAAAGCATTCAGCGCTTCGTGATACCACTGGAACAGCCGCGCCTGCGGGCTGGTTTCCAGGTACGGCACATGCAGCTCGATGGTGTGTTTCTGGCCGATCCGGTCCAGGCGGCCGATCCGCTGTTCCAAAAGGTCCGGGTGCGCCGGCAGGTCGAACAGCACCAGGTGATGGGCGAACTGGAAGTTACGACCCTCACTGCCGATTTCCGAGCAGATCAGCACCTGGGCACCGAACTCTTCGTCGGCGAAGTAGGCCGCCGCGCGGTCGCGCTCAAGGATGTTCATGCCTTCATGGAACACCGTGGCCGGGATGCCGGAGCGCACGCGCAGGGCGTCTTCCAGGTCCATCGCGGTTTCGGCGTGGGCGCAGATCACCAGGACCTTGGTGCGCTTGAGCATCTTCAACTGATCGATCAGCCACTCGACGCGCGGGTCGAATTTCCACCAGCGTTCTTCTTCGCTGGCGTCCGGCTGAGCCTGGAAGCTGACTTCCGGATACAGCTCGGCATGTTCGCCCAGCGGCAGTTCCAGGTATTCGTCAGGGCACGGCAGCGGATAGGCGTGCAGCTTGCGCTCGGGGAAACCCTGGACGGCAGCGCGGGTGTTACGGAACAGCACGCGGCCGGTGCCATGGCGGTCCAGCAGTTCGCGAACCAGGCGGGCGCTGGCTTCGATATCGCCATCGTTGACGGCGGTCAGCAGCGCTTCGCCTTCATTGCCCAGGAAACCATGGATGGTCTGGTGGGCCTCGGGCGACAAGCGTCCCTTGTCCAGCAGCTCCTGAACGGCTTCGGCCACCGGGCGATAGTTCTCGCTTTCGGCACGGAAGGCCTGCAGATCGTGGAAGCGGTTCGGGTCCAGCAGGCGCAGGCGAGCGAAGTGGCTGTCCTGGCCCAGTTGTTCCGGGGTGGCGGTCAGCAGCAGCACGCCAGGGATGGTCTCGGCCAACTGTTCGACCAGTGCGTATTGCGGGCTGACCTGGTCTTCGTGCCACACCAGGTGGTGCGCTTCGTCGACCACCATCAGGTCCCAGCCGGCGGCGAACAGCGCGTCCTGGGCCTTTTCGTCCTCTACCAGCCACTCCAGCGCGACCAGCGCCAGTTGAGTGTCCTCGAACGGGTTGCTGGCATCACTTTCGATAAAGCGTTCTTCGTCGAACAGTGCGACCTGCAGGTTGAAGCGCCGGCGCATCTCCACCAGCCACTGGTGCTGCAGGTTTTCCGGGACCAGGATCAGGATGCGACTGGCGCGGCCGGAAAGCAGCTGCCGATGGATGATCAAGCCGGCTTCGATGGTCTTGCCCAGGCCCACTTCGTCCGCCAGCAATACCCGTGGCGCAATGCGGTCGGCGACTTCGCGGGCAATATGCAACTGGTGAGCGATCGGTTGGGCACGCACGCCACCCAGGCCCCAGAGCGGCGACTGCAGTTGGCGGCTGGTGTGTTCCAGCGTGTGGTAGCGCAGGGAGAACCAGGCCAGCGGATCGATCTGCCCGGCGAACAGGCGATCGCTGGCGAGGCGGAACTGGATGAAGTTCGACAGTTGGGTTTCCGGCAGCGTGACGACTTCGTTCTGCCCGTTGAGGCCGTGGTAGACCAGCAGCCCGTCGACGTCATCGACTTCGCGCACGGTCATTTTCCAGCCTTCGAAGTGAGTGATCACGTCGCCTGGGGAAAACCGCACGCGGGTGAGGGGCGCATTCCGTAGCGCGTACTGGCGAGTGTCGCCAGTGGCCGGGTAGAGCACGGTCAACAAGCGGCCGTCCTGTGCCAGAACGGTGCCCAAACCCAGCTCGGCTTCGCTGTCACTGATCCAGCGTTGCCCCGGTTGATACTGCTGCGCCATGCTGCCTGACTCCCGCCGTGAAAAAGCCGGCTATCTTAACGGAATGACGCGTCAGACCAAAGGATTTACGCACGTAACCAGCGCTCGTGACGGCTTGCCCATCAACCTGCCCAACGGAACTTAAGCGTGTTCCGCGATCAAACAAGCTTGTGTCCTCGCCCCGCGTAATGCCAACCAGCTCACAAGTTTCAGACCAGCGGTTCAAGCTGTCCTCGCCGCCGCCGACAACCTGAAGACAGGAGACCTTTATGTTGCCACCCATGCTCCCCTTGAGCGCCGTACCCATCACCGCTCAGCAGGATCCGATCCGCCCGCGACCGGACATTCCTCCCGTGGTCCCGGTACAACAAAGCTCCAGCGAAAGCACCATCGACCTGCAAAAGGGTGACCCGGAGGAGGCCGCTCTGTTGCTGCGCGAGGAGCAGCGTCGCCAGCAGGAGCGCAACCGGCGCCGCCGCGAAGCCGACGAGGATCCCGAAGAGCATCTGGCTGTCCCGGGCACGGAACTGAACGCCGACAACACCGTGCCGGTCGTTCCGCTCGTCGAAGGCGAAGAGCGCCAGGGCCTGTGGGTGGATATCCAGATCTGAGGTCTCGTCGACGTCGCTGGCTGGTCAACGCAACCGGTAACCCGCATCATGAGCGCATCCGCCACTCACCGTACGATGTCGACACAGCATGAGCCAAGAAGACAAACTGATTGATCTCGGTGCGGAGCGCGCAAAGCGCGTTCACGACCTCAACGAAAAACGCCTCAATGAAGTGCGCCAGGCCTTCGAGCAGGCCATGCCCTTGGGCAAGCCGAAGAAAAAACCGAAAAACAAACCGAAAAAGCGCTGAACCCCCTCGATCCATTGATATGGATCAGTTATCGCCCTTCCTTTGCGCTCCGTCGCGAGCGTTATTGACCCCGGTCAATTTTTCCCCAGGCCTGATTGGTTAACTTGATCCCATCGCAACAGGGGCAAGACCAGGAGGCCAGTCATGTTTATCGATAATGTGGTGTTTGCCGGTGTGTTGACGGTCGGCCTCATGTTCGTGTTTTTCGCAGGGTTTGGATTATTCATCTGGAAAGACGCACACAAGCGCAAAAAGCCGTAGGTCTTTCCGGCGACAACGAGCACGCAAGGCATTTGGGCGACTTCGGTCGCCCTTTTTTTTGGGGCGAATTTCCAGACCAATACAAAACCACAAGCGAGCTTGCTCGCGAAGGCGGAGTATCAGTCATCCACCCAGTGGCTGATACTCCACTTTCGCGAGCAGGCTCGCTCCCACAAGTTGTTCAATGTCAGGGCATAAAAAAAGGTGCGAACCGCAAGGAACGCACCTTTTTCACGAGCCGCTGAAACTCAGCTGCCGATGGCCTTCGACGCCAGCCAGAACAGTGCCGCCGACAGGCCCACCGTGGCTGGCAGGGTCAGCACCCAGGCCAGCAGGATGGTCTGAACCGTGCCGCCCTGCAGGCCGCTCTTGTTGGCCACCATCGTGCCCGCCACGCCGGAAGACAGCACGTGGGTGGTGGAAACCGGCAGGCTGAAGATATTCGCCGCGCCGATCATGCAGGCCGTGGTGATCTGCGCCGACATGCCTTGGGCGTAGGTCATGCCTTGCTTGCCGATCTTCTCGCCGATGGTCAGTACCACGCGCTTCCAGCCGACCATGGTGCCTAGGCCGAGTGCCAGGGCAACCGCGAGGATTACCCAGAACGGGGCGTATTCGGTGGTCGCGGTCAGGTCCTTGCGCAGCTTGTTCAGGTCGTCTTTTTCACGGGCTGCCAAGCCAGGCAACTTGCCGACCTTTTTCGCCGTGTCGTCCAGGCAAAGCAGGTAGCGGCGCACTTCGATGCGGCTTTCCGACGGCAGCGAGTGGTAATCCGCCACGCCTTTGAGGGTGTCGAGCAGCGCATTGATGGTCGGTTCGGTCTGCTGCGGGTTGCAGCGGAATTTCTCCGGCAGGTCGCCTTCGACACTCTTGCCCAAGGCCAGGAATTCACCCAGCGACTCGTTGTTGCGCTTGTAGAACTGGCTAAGGTGCAACGTCGCGTCGCGGGTGCGCTCGATCTGGTAGGTAGTGCTGTTCAGGTCGAGTACGAACTGTGCGGGTACGATACCGATCAGCACCAGCATAATCAGGCCGATGCCTTTCTGGCCATCGTTGGAACCGTGGACGAAGCTGACGGCCATGGCGGAAATCACCAGTACCAGGCGATTCCAGAACGGCGGGTGTTTCTTGTCGTCGATCTTGCGGCGCTGTTCCGGCGTCTTGTGCATCTTCGACAGCGGGCGCCACCATTTCAGGCTGAGCAACACCAGGGCCGCGATCAGGAAGCCGGCCATCGGCGAGAACACCAGGGAGGCGCCGATATCGATCGCTTTCTGCCAGTTCACCCCGTCGGCCAACGGAATATCGTTGATCAGCGCATTGGCCAGGCCCACGCCGAGGATCGAGCCGATCAGCGTATGGGAACTGGACGCCGGGATACCGAAGTACCACGTGCCGAGGTTCCAGGTGATGGCCGCCGCGAGCAGCGAGAACACCATGGCCAAGCCGTGTCCGGTGTTCACATTGATCAGCAGCTCCACGGGCAACAGGTGAACGATGGCATACGCCACCCCCACGCCACCCAGCAGTACGCCGAGGAAATTGAACACACCGGAAAAGAACACCGCCAGGTGAGGCGGCATGGCTTTGGTGTAGATAACAGTGGCAACCGCGTTAGCGGTGTCATGAAAGCCGTTGATGAACTCGAAGGCGAGGACAAAAGCCAGGGCGAGCAAGAGGCTCACGAGCACCCAAGCATCCAGTCCGCTGAATAAATCGATCATGAAGGTTTTCTGACCCGGTCATAAGGGGGCGCGATTATGCCAGAAAACCTCGCTAATCGATGCATCGCCTGCTCATCGGTAACATTCTTCAACGAAATAACCGGCAGCAAGCCGCGCCGGCCTGGGTTTTGAATGGGCTGCGCAACCCTTTGATTTCAGGATGAAAAGGCCGGCAGGCAAGGTTCTGCGCATGGCGCGAGGGGGCTGGGGCGGGCGCTTGAAATATCTGAAAAAAGAAATCAGCGGTGAATGTCCGCCGACCGATGGCGGAGAGAATGACAGCCCGCTTTTGGCGGGCCCTCGCTACCGGTGCCCGACCGGGGTGTGACCGGACACGCTACGGACTCAAGCCCGGAAAATCATTCTTCCTCGGCCTTGAGTTCTTTTTCCATCTTTTGCAGTTCCTGGCTGAACGCCTGGTCCTGAACAGTGGCGCGTTTGCGCCAGGGCTTGCGTTCCGGTTCAGGTTGCGCGGCGTAGGTGGTGATTTCTCCGCCGTAAACTTCCTTGTAACGTTGTTCCTGGCGCTCAAGTTCCGCGCGCAGTTCGTCTTTCGTCACATGATTACCTAATGAATTGAAATTGATCTGGTGATACGCACTGCATGTACGCGATGCAGACGGCCACGGCACCAGAGCTGATAGCTGACGTAGCATCAGGGTTTTGCATATTGCCGATACGGGAGACGCGGCCAGGGTGCTTCGCAGCACCGGCTGCCGACACAATCAACTGCTGTGCCCGTGGACGGAGTCGATCCATTGGCCGATCCGCCACTGCCGCGCATTATAGCGGTCCGCCGCAATAACACTAGCAAAGTTAAAGTACCGGGTTACCGCTGTGAATCAATATTGCATAAGTGTTGCTAGTTGTGCGGCGCGTATCACAAGTGTCGATATCCTGACGTCATTTTCATATGACAAGTTCATTATTCTTTGTCGTTGTCAAAGTTCGCCCTCTAGGAGGCTTGCTGGAAAATCGCAAAAACATCAAGACTGGCAGGCGCCTGCTGATTGCGATTATCGACCGCCGGTTCGATAATCGCACGGTGTTGATGGGTCGACACTTGTCTGTCCGACGGGCAGCCGCTTGTAATAGCCGTCATTCCGGGAGAACCAGAGATGAACGACCAATTGCGCAACGCCTTCACTTCAGTAGCGCCGCCGATCGTCGCTTCGCCGGCCAAGCGGATCCAGGCCCTGACCGGTGACCCGGACTTCATGACCTCGCTGGCCCGTGGACTGGCGGTGGTCCAGGCATTCCAGGAGCGCAAGCGGCACCTGACCATCGCCCAGATCAGCCACCGCACCGAAATTCCCCGCGCGGCGGTGAGGCGTTGCCTGCACACGTTGATCAAGCTCGGCTACGCCACCACCGATGGACGGACTTATTCGCTGTTGCCCAAGGTGCTGACCCTGGGCCATGCCTATCTGTCATCGACACCGCTGGCGGTTTCTGCCCAACCGTACCTGGACCGCATGAGCGAACAGCTGCACGAGGCCTGCAACATGGCGACGCTCGAAGGCGATGACATCCTTTACATCGCCCGGTCGGCCACGACTCAAAGGCTGATTTCGGTGGACCTGTCCGTCGGTGGCCGCCTGCCTGCCTATTGCACGTCGATGGGCCGGATCCTGCTGGCGGCACTGGATGACGCGTCGCTGCGCGATTATCTCGAGCATGCCGACCTGCAGGCCAAGACCAGTCGCACCCTGCACACGCCCGAGGCGTTGCTCGAATGCCTGCAACAGGTCCGGCAGCAGGGTTGGTGCATCGTCGATCAGGAACTGGAACAGGGCCTGCGCTCGATTGCCGTGCCGGTATACGATGCTTCGGGCCAGGTGGTGGCAGCCTTGAACGTCAGCACCCATGCCGGACGGGTCAGCCGCAATGAGCTGGAACAGCGCTTTTTGCCTGGCCTGCTCGGGGCCAGCCGGGACCTGAGCGCGCAGCTGTTCACTTAAGCTGTTCGATAAACGCACACACTCCGCTTCGGTGAATTGACGGTATTTGCCCGGGCTCATTAATGTCGCGCAGCGTCATCTGGCGTTTCTTGCGTGGAATAAAAATAAAATGAACCAGCCCCAGACCTCCGTAGGCACCTGCCTCGATGTGCAGTCCTTCATCAATGCCCAGCCCATTTCTCGTTACCAATGGCGAGTGGTCATTCTTTGTTTCCTGATCGTTTTCCTCGATGGCCTCGACACCGCGGCCATGGGATTCATCGCCCCGGCGCTTTCCCAGGATTGGGGCATCAATCGGGCCAGCCTTGGCCCGGTGATGAGCGCCGCACTGATCGGCATGGTATTCGGCGCACTGGGTTCCGGCCCTTTGGCTGACCGTTTCGGACGAAAAATCGTATTGGTGGGGGCGGTCGTGTTGTTCGGCGCTTTCAGCCTGGCCTCGGCCTTCTGTACCAACGTCGACCAACTGCTGGTGCTGCGTTTCCTGACCGGCCTGGGATTGGGGGCCGGGATGCCGAATGCCACGACCTTGCTCTCGGAATACACCCCGGAACGCAAGAAGTCGCTGCTGGTCACCAGCATGTTCTGCGGCTTCAACCTGGGCATGGCCGGCGGCGGTTTCATCTCCGCCAAGCTGATACCGGCGTTCGGCTGGCACAGCTTGCTGCTGATCGGCGGCGTGCTGCCGTTGATCCTGGCGGTGGTGCTGGTGTTCTGGCTGCCGGAGTCGGCGCGTTACCTGGTGGTGCGTAACCGTGGCACCGACAAGGTACGCAAGACCCTGGCGCCGATCGACCCGCCGACCATCGCCCAGGCGGCCAGCTTCAGCGTGCCTGAACAAAAGACCGTAAAAGCGCGCAATGTGCTGGCGGTGATCTTTTCCGGTACCTACAGCGCCGGCACCTTGTTGTTGTGGCTGACGTATTTCATGGGGCTGGTGATCGTCTATCTGCTGACCAGTTGGCTGCCGACCCTGATGCGCGACAGCGGCGCGAGCATGGAGCAGGCGGCGTTCATCGGCGCGTTGTTTCAGTTCGGCGGCGTGTTGAGCGCAGTCGGGGTGGGTTGGGCGATGGACCGCTTCAATCCGCACAAGGTCATCGGCATTTTCTACCTGATGGCCGGGGTATTTGCCTACGCAGTGGGGCAGAGCCTGGGCAACATTACCTTGCTCGCCACCCTGGTGCTGGTGGCCGGCATGTGCGTCAACGGCGCGCAATCGGCAATGCCGTCCCTGGCGGCGCGCTTCTACCCAACCCAGGGCCGGGCCACCGGGGTGTCGTGGATGCTGGGTATCGGCCGGTTCGGCGCGATTCTTGGCGCGTGGATGGGCGCGACGTTGTTGGGGTTGGGCTGGAACTTCGAACAGGTCCTGACCGCGCTGGTGATTCCAGCGGCATTGGCGACCGCGGCGGTCGTTATCAAAGGCATGGTCAGCCATGCGGATGCGACCTGAGCCAGCGGCATTTTTGCTCAAATCCCTGTGGGAGCGAGCTTGCTCGCGATAGCGGTGGCTCATTCAACATCTATGCAAGTTGACACGACGCCATCGCGAGCAAGCTCGCTCCCACAGGGGGCTTTATGAACTTGAGTAAATCGATAGCTACGCAACAATCTGTTCGATAAACGAACACTCTGTCGATTATCGGATTGTTTGGCATTTTTCCCCGGCTTAATCTTCAGTCACCCAGGCGCTGGACCTCGCGCCTTTTTTTCATGTCGGTCTACTGGATAACGGGAGCCTGCCCCATGGCTGAAATCCTTTCGCTGCACGACGCGGTGAAGCAGTTCGTCAACGACGGCGACACCGTCGCGCTCGAAGGCTTCACGCACCTGATCCCGACGGCGGCGGGTCATGAAATCATTCGTCAGGGCAAGAAGGACCTGACCCTGGTGCGCATGACGCCTGACCTGATCTACGACCAGTTGATCGGCGCCGGTTGTGCTCGCAAACTGATTTTTTCCTGGGGCGGCAATCCTGGCGTGGGTTCCTTGCACCGGCTGCGCGATGCGGTCGAAAAACAATGGCCGCATCCGCTGGAGATCGAGGAGCACAGCCACGCCGACCTGGCCAATGCCTACGTTGCCGGCGCCTCCGGCCTGCCGTTCGCGGTACTTCGGGCCTACGCCGGCTCCGACCTGCCGAAGGTCAATCCGCTGATCAAGAGCGTCACCTGTCCCTTCACCGGGGAAGTGCTTGCCGCCGTGCCGTCGGTGCGGCCGGACGTTACCGTGATCCACGCACAGAAGGCCGACCGCAAGGGCAACGTGTTGCTGTGGGGCATCCTCGGTGTGCAGAAAGAAGCGGCCCTGGCGGCCAAGCGTTGCATCGTCACCGTGGAAGAAATCGTCGACGACCTGAATGCCCCGATGAATGCTTGCGTGCTGCCAACCTGGGCCTTGAGCGCGGTGTGTCACGTACCGGGTGGCGCGCATCCGTCCTACGCTCACGGCTACACCGAGCGTGACAATCGTTTCTACCAGGCGTGGGATCCTATCGCCCGGGACCGTGAGACATTTACCGCATGGATTGACGAGTACATCCATGGCACCAGGGACTTCAGTGAATTCCAGGCCCGGCTGGCGGCCGCTTCGCAGGTGAAACCATGACTTATTCCACCAATGAAATGATGACCGTCGCCGCGGCCCGTCGGCTGAAGAACAACGCCGTGTGTTTCGTTGGCATCGGCCTGCCGTCGAAAGCGGCCAACCTGGCGCGGCTGACTTCGTCGCCTGATGTCGTCCTGATCTACGAGTCCGGTCCGATCGGCGCCAAGCCCAGCGTATTGCCGCTGTCCATCGGCGACGGCGAACTGGCGGAAACCGCGGACACCGTCGTACCCACCGGTGAGATTTTTCGCTACTGGCTGCAGGGCGGGCGTATCGACGTCGGCTTCCTCGGCGCGGCCCAGGTGGACCGGTTCGGCAACATCAACACCACCGTGGTCGGCGATTATCATCAGCCGAAAGTCCGCTTGCCGGGTGCCGGTGGCGCGCCGGAAATCGCCGGCTCGGCGAAAAGTGTGTTGATCATCCTCAAGCAATCGGCGCGTTCGTTTGTCGACAAGCTGGATTTCATCACCTCGGTCGGTCACGGCGAAGGCGGTGATTCGCGCAAGCGCCTGGGCCTGCCGGGCGCCGGCCCCGTAGGGATCATCACTGACCTGTGCATCATGGAACCGGAAGCCGGCAGCCATGAGTTCGTGGTCACTTCGCTGCACCCCGGGGTGACCCGCGAGCAAGTGATTGCCGCCACTGGCTGGGCGATCCGTTTCGCCGACCACGTGCAGACCACCGCCGAACCGACCGAGGTCGAGTTGCGCGCATTGCGCGCCCTTGAGGCCCGTACCGCTGCGGCCCACGGCCAGACTCCAGGAGAAGCCTGAATGCGCGACGTTTTTATCTGTGACGCGATTCGAACCCCCATCGGCCGGTTCGGCGGCAGCCTCTCCGCGGTGCGTGCCGATGACCTGGCGGCCGTGCCGATCAAGGCGCTGATGGAACGCAACCCATCGGTGGACTGGCGCGCGGTGGACGAAGTGTTCCTCGGCTGCGCCAACCAGGCCGGTGAAGACAACCGCAACGTCGCGCGCATGGCCTTGTTGCTGGCCGGTCTGCCGGAGAGCATCCCCGGCGTGACCGTCAACCGCCTCTGCGCCTCGGGCATGGACGCCATCGGCACGGCGTTCCGCGCCATTGCCAGCGGCGAAATGGAGCTGGCCATCGCTGGCGGCGTCGAATCGATGTCCCGCGCGCCGTTCGTGATGGGCAAGGCCGATGCGGCGTTCTCGCGCAACATGAAGCTGGAGGACACGACCATTGGTTGGCGCTTCATCAACCCGCTGATGAAAGCCCAGTACGGCGTTGATGCAATGCCGCAGACCGCTGATAACGTGGCGGATGACTACGCGGTGTCCCGCGCAGATCAAGACGCCTTTGCCGTGCGCAGCCAGCAGCGTGCGGCGGCGGCCCAGGCGGCGGGATTTTTTGCCGAAGAAATCGTGCCGGTTCGCATCGCCCACAAAAAGGGCGAAACCGTGGTCGAGCAGGACGAGCATCCACGCGCCGACACCACGTTGGAAACCTTGGGCCGACTCAAACCGGTCAACGGCCCCGACAAGACCGTGACCGCCGGCAACGCCTCGGGCGTGAATGACGGGGCGGCGGCGCTGATCCTCGCGTCCGCCGAAGCGGTGAAGAAACACGGCCTGACTCCCAGGGCCAGAGTGCTGGGCATGGCCAGCGCCGGCGTCGCGCCACGGGTGATGGGCATCGGCCCGGTGCCGGCGGTGCGCAAACTGACTGAGCGCCTGGGCCTGGCGGTCGCCGATTTTGACGTGATCGAGCTTAACGAAGCCTTTGCCAGCCAGGGCCTGGCGGTGCTGCGCGAGCTTGGGCTGGCGGACGATGCACCGCAGGTCAATCCGAACGGTGGCGCCATTGCCTTGGGCCATCCACTGGGCATGAGCGGGGCGCGGCTGGTAATGACAGCGCTGCATCATCTGGAAAAGACCGGCGGCAAGAAAGGCCTGGCGACCATGTGCGTTGGCGTCGGCCAAGGCCTGGCACTGGCTATCGAACGCGTCTGACGGGTCGTCCTACCAATAAGAAACCGAGGAATGCTGCATGACTGACAAGCCTGGTTACCGTCGCCCTCAAGCGGGCACTCAGCCGGAGTATCTGCACCCGCCGTACCAGTCCACCAACCTGCGCTCGCCGTCAAAGCCGTTGGTGTACCTGCCCCATTCATTGTCGGAAATCACCGGGCCGACCGTAGGTGCTGATCGTCTTCAGGAGAAGGACCATGACCTGACCGCCCAGCATGCCGGTGAGCCGCTGGGTGAACGGATCATCATTCACGGGCGCGTGCTCGATGAGCACGGCGAGCCGGTGCCGGGCATCCTGATCGAGATCTGGCAGGCCAACGCCGCCGGTCGCTACAACCACGACCGTGACAACCACGATGCGCCGCTGGACCCGAACTTCACCGGCACCGGTCGCACCGTGACCGATGCCGATGGCGGGTATCAGTTCCAGACCATCAAGCCCGGCGCCTATCCGTGGGGCAACCACCACAACGCCTGGCGCCCGGCGCATATCCATTTTTCATTGTTCGGGCCGAGCATCCTGACGCGCCTGGTCACGCAGATGTATTTCCCCGGTGATCCGTTGCTGGAATACGACCCGATCTACAACTGCGTGCCGGACACCCGTGCCAAGGAACGCTTGATCGCCAGCTTCGACCTGGAAAAAACCATTCCTCACTACGCCCTCGGTTATCGCTGGGACATCGTCTTGCGCGGCCGCGAAGCCACGCCGATGGAGAAATAAGATGACGCTCAACGCCACTACGTCCCATACCGTCGGGCCTTACTACCACATCGGCCTGACGTGGCTGAATCGCGAAGACCTGACCGACGCCCAGACGCTCGGCCAGCGGGTGGCGATCACCGGGCAAGTGATCGACGGCAACGGCCAGTTCGTCAACGACGCCATGCTGGAAGTCTGGCAAGCCAACGCCGCCGGTAAATACGCTCACCCGGAAGACGATCAGGACAAACCGCTGGACCCGCATTTCGACGGTTTCGGCCGGGTGCCGGTGGATGCCGAAGGGCGGTTCCGCTTCACCACCATCAAGCCGGGCACCGTGCCGGGGTTGGGCGGTACGACCCAGGCGCCGCATCTTGTCGTGCTGGTATTCGCTCGCGGGTTGGTCAAGCACCTGTTGACGCGCATCTATTTCGCCGACGAACCCGCCAACGAAGCTGATCCACTGCTGGCCTGCGTACCCGAGGAGCGTCGCGACACCATCGTGGCCAGGCCCGATGCATCGGGTGTTTACCAGTGGAACGTGATTCTCCAGGGCACGGATGCCGAGACAGTGTTCTTCGATTACTGATTGAAAACCCCCGTGGCGAGGGAGCTTGCTCCCGCTGGCTTGCGCAGCAAGCCCATGGCAGGCGACGCGGTGTATCAAAGCAGCGCGCAGCCTGGTTTTGCGACTGCTACGCAGCCGAGCGGGAGCAAGCTCCCTCGCCACGGGAGGCAAGACTGTGGAACGGGAGTGTTACGAAGTATGTCTAGACTTCGTCAGTCCCCAACGAGTGATTAACCCATGACCACCCCAATCAGCCACTACACCGGCGAAGAACGCAGCAAGCGCATCTTCGCCATCGTCGGTGCCTCATCCGGCAACCTGGTCGAATGGTTCGACTTCTACGTCTATGCGTTCTGCGCGATTTATTTCGCCCCGGCGTTTTTCCCATCGGACAATCCGACGGTGCAACTGGTCAACACGGCGGGGGTATTCGCCGCCGGGTTCCTGATGCGGCCCATTGGCGGCTGGATTTTCGGCCGGGTAGCGGACCGTCACGGGCGCAAGAATTCAATGATGATCTCGGTGATGATGATGTGCTTCGGCTCGTTGCTCATCGCCTGCCTGCCCACCTACAAGGACATCGGCGTCTGGGCGCCGGTGCTGCTGCTGTTCGCTCGCCTGCTGCAAGGCCTGTCGGTGGGCGGCGAGTACGGCACGACCGCGACCTACATGAGCGAAGTCGCCCTCAAGGGGCAACGCGGCTTTTTTGCCTCGTTCCAGTACGTGACGCTGATCGGCGGACAGCTTTTGGCGGTGTCGCTGGTGGTGATCCTGCAGCAGTTTCTCAGCGAAGACGAACTGCGCGCTTACGGTTGGCGAATCCCGTTCGTGGTGGGCGCCGCCGCCGCGTTGATTTCCCTGTTCCTGCGCCGGTCCCTGAAGGAAACCTCCAGCAAGGAAATGCGCGAAAACAAGGACGCCGGCAGCATCGCTGCGCTGTTTCGCGACCACAAGGCCGCGTTCATCACCGTGCTGGGCTACACCGCCGGCGGTTCGCTGATTTTCTACACCTTCACCACTTACATGCAGAAGTACCTGGTGAACACCGCCGGCCTGCATGCCAAGACCGCCAGTTACATCATGACCGGCGCGCTGTTTCTCTACATGTGCATGCAACCGCTGTTCGGCATGCTCGCGGACAAGATTGGCCGGCGTAACTCCATGCTCTGGTTCGGCGGGCTGGGGGCGTTGTGCACCGTGCCGATTCTGCTGACGCTAAAAAGCACCAGCAACCCGTTCCTGGCGTTTGTCCTGATCACCTTCGCCTTGGCGATCGTCAGCTTCTACACCTCCATCAGTGGCCTGGTGAAAGCCGAAATGTTTCCACCAGAAGTGCGGGCGCTGGGAGTAGGGTTGGCCTACGCGGTGGCGAACGCGATTTTTGGCGGTTCGGCCGAGTACGTTGCCTTGAGCCTGAAAGCCCAAGGTATGGAAAACGCCTTTTATTGGTATGTCACGGTGATGATGGTCGTTGCGTTCCTGTTCAGCCTGCGGCTGCCAAAACAACCGGCGTATTTGCACCACGATCTTTAAGGCTTGGTTGATTCATTGTGGCGAGGGGATTCATCCCCGTTGGGGTGCGAAGCGCCCCTGATCCGCAACTCGGTGTGTCAGGCAGATCGAGTCGACTGTTTGGGGCTGCTGTGCAGCCCAGCGGGGATAAATCCCCTCGCCACAGGAATATCTGGCCATAGAGGCTTCCCATTTTTCGAAGGACTGTTTATGAGCGAACGACCGGGCAATCAGCTGTTCGATGCCTACTTCACCGCCCGCGACATGCGCGAAGTGTTCTGCGATGCGGGGCGTGTGCAGGCGATGCTCGACTTTGAGGCGGCGCTGGCCCGGGCCGAGGCGCGGGTTGGGCTGATCCCCCAGGAGGCGGTGGCGCCGATCGGGAATGCCTGTCGCGCTCAGCTGTACGACTTTTCGGCGTTGAGCGAAGCGATTGCCAGCGCCGGCAATTCGGCGATCCCGCTGGTCAAGGCGTTGGGCAAGCGCATCGCTGCCGAGAGCGCCGAGGCCGAGCGCTACGTGCACTTGGGCGCAACCAGCCAGGACGTGATGGACAGTGGCTTGGTGCTGCAACTGCGCCAGGCGCTCGGACTGATCGAAGGTGAACTGGCGCAACTGGCCGTCACCCTGGCTCGACAAGCCGAACGTTACGCCGCCACGCCGCTGGCCGGGCGCACCTGGCTGCAACACGCCACGCCGGTCACCCTGGGGATGAAAATCGCCGGCTGGCTGGGGGCCGTCACGCGCAGTCGCCAGCGCCTGCGGGAGCTCAAGCCACGCCTGTTGGTGCTGCAATTTGGCGGCGCCTCCGGGACTCTCGCCGCCCTGGGGGAACAGGCGCTGCCGGTGGCCGAAGCCTTGGCCGCCGAGCTGCAACTGAACCTGCCGGAGCAGCCTTGGCACACCCAGCGCGATCGCTTGGTGGAGTTCGGCGCGGTGCTGGGCTTGATCGCCGGCAGCCTGGGCAAACTGGGGCGCGACGTCAGCCTGTTGATGCAGACCGAGGCAGGCGAGGCGTTCGAACCGTCGGCACCGGGCAAAGGCGGTTCGTCGACCATGCCCCACAAGCGCAACCCGGTGGGCGCGGCGGTGTTGATCGGCGCTGCGACGCGCGTCCCCGGTCTGTTGTCGACGCTGTTCAGCGCCATGCCTCAGGAACATGAGCGCAGCCTCGGCCTGTGGCATGCCGAATGGGAAACCCTGCCGGACATCTGCTGCCTGGTGTCCGGTGCGCTGCAACAGGCGCGACTGCTGGCCGAAGGGCTGGAAGTGGATGCGACGCGCATGGCCCGCAACCTGGAACTGACCCAAGGGCTGGTGCTGGCCGAAGCCGTCAGCATCGTCCTGGCCCAGCGGGTTGGTCGCGACACCGCGCATCATCTGCTGGAGCAATGCTGCAAGCGCGCGGTGGCCGAACAACGGCATTTGCGCGAGGTGCTGGGGGAAGAAGCCCAGGTCACCGCGCAGTTATCCGCGACCGAGCTTGATCATCTGCTCGACCCGGCCCACTACCTCGGACAAGCCCAGGCCTGGGTTGCCCGAGCGGTGGCCGAACACCTTGCCTTGAATGCCTGAAAGGAGATTGTTGTGGGATTGGTCAAACTCGCCGAGGGCGATCTGAACTATTGTTTTGATGAGCGGCGATTGGACGGGCCGCAAGACGCCCCGGTGCTGGTGCTCTCCAACTCCCTGGGCACCGATTTGCATATGTGGGACGAGCAGGTCGCGGCGTTCAGCGAACACTTTCGGGTCTTGCGTTTCGACACCCGTGGTCACGGCCGGTCGCTGGTCACCGAGGGCCCCTACAGCATCGAACAGCTGGGCCGCGACGTGCTGGCGATGCTTGATGCGCTGGACATCGACAAGGTGCATTTCTGCGGCCTGTCCATGGGTGGCCTGATCGGCCAGTGGCTGGGAATCAACGCCGGCGAGCGCCTGCACAAACTGGTGGTGTGCAACACCGCCGCGAAGATTGGCGACCCTTCGATGTGGAACCCGCGCATCGAAACCGTGCTGCGTGATGGCAAGGCGGCGATGATAGCGTTGCGTGATGCGTCGATTGCCCGCTGGTTCACGCCGGATTTCGCCAAGGCCCATCCGGCGACGGCGGAAAAAATTACCGACATGCTGGCGGCGACCTCGCCCCAAGGCTATGCGGCCAACTGCGCCGCAGTGCGCGATGCCGATTTCCGTGAGCAGCTATCGCTGATCCGTGTGCCATTGCTGGTGATCGCTGGCACCGAAGATGCCGTGACGCCGCCAGCGGGCGGACGGTTTATCCAAGAGCGGGTCGAGGGCGCCGAATACGCCGAGTTTCATGCCGCGCACTTGTCCAACGTCCAGGCCGGCGCCGCGTTCAGCGCGCGGGTATTGGATTTCCTGCTTGATACTGGCCGCGCCTGAGGAGTTTTTTGTGGACGAGAAACAACGTTACGACGAAGGCATGCAAGTACGCCGCGCGGTGCTGGGCGATGCCCACGTCGACCGCAGCCTCAATGCACTGACCGAATTCAACAGCGAATTCCAGGAGATGATCACCCGCCACGCCTGGGGCGACATCTGGACCCGCCCGGGCCTGCCGCGCCATACCCGCAGCCTGATCACCATCGCCATGCTGATCGGCATGAACCGCAACGAAGAACTCAAGCTGCACCTGCGCGCCGCCGCCAATAATGGCGTGAGCCGCAGCGAGATCAAGGAAGTGATCATGCAGAGCGCCATCTACTGCGGCATCCCGGCGGCCAATGCCACCTTCCACCTGGCCGAATCCGTCTGGGATGAACTGGGCACCGAATCACGAACCTGACTTCATCGCTGTGGGAGCGAGCCCACTCGCGAAGGCGGTAGGTCAGCTCGCATCGATGTTGGATGTGATGATGCCTTCGCGAGCAGGCTCGCTCCCACAATGAATTTATGTCGTATGCAAATTCGATGACCACCGAAGATCCGGTGTGGGAGCGAGCCTGCTCGCGAAAGCGGTGGATCAGCCGACATCCATCCCAACTGACCCTCCGCTTCGGCTTCACAACAAGCTGATCGGATAGCTGACGATCAACCGGTTCTCATCGAACTCATTGGTATTGAAGTCCCGGCGCATCGTCGAGTTGCGCCATTTCACGTTGAGACTCTTCAGCGCACCGCTCTGCACGGTATAAGCCAGCTCAGTCTCGCGGCCCCATTCCTTGCCATCGTCGACCGTGGCGGTGTGCACGTTGTCACCACTGATGTAGCGGTTCATCAGGGTCAGGCCCGGCACGCCGACGGCGGCGAAGTTGAAGTCGTGGCGCAACTGCCAGGATTTTTCCTTGGCGTTATCGTAGCTGGAGTTGTAGCTGTCGTTCGCCAGAGTGCCGCCGCTGGTGCCGTTGACGCGCATCCAGGCGTCATCGCCGCCGACTTTCTGCAGGCCGACATAGAAGGTGTTGCCACCGTATTTGGCCGAGAGCATGGCGAACGCGGTCTTGTTGTCGAGATCGCCGGCCAGGGCGCTGCCGTCTTCCTTGCCGATGAAGTAGCCAAGGTTGGCGCCGAGGGTCCAGTCGCCCATGGGTTGGCTGTGGGTCAGGTTGAAATATTGCTGCTGGTAGATGTCGGACAGTTCCGCGTACCAGACGCCGACCTGGGTGCGTTTTTCGTTGAAGGCATATTCGCCGCCGCCGAAATTGAAACGGTCGGAAGTGAAGGCGCTGCGGCCGTTCATCGACATGTCTTCCATGCTCGCGTCGTTACGCGGGCTGTTGCCACGGAACTGACCGCCATAGAGGCTCAGGCCGTTGATCTCGGTGGAGGTGACCTGGCCGCCCTGGAAGGTTTGCGGCAGGGAGCGGCCATCGTCGGAACGCAGGATCGGCAGCACCGGCATCCACTCGCCGACTTTCAATTCAGTCTTCGAGACCTTGGCCTTGAGGGCCACGCCCAAACGGCCGAAGTCATCGGCCGGGCGACCGTCATCGTGCACCGGCAGCAACTGGGTACCGGCGGTGCCGCGACCGCCGTCGAGCTTGACCGAGTACAGGCCGAGCACGTCCACGCCGAAACCGACTGTGCCTTGGGTGAAACCGGACTTGGCGTCGAGGATGAAGCTTTGAGTCCATTCCTCGGCCTTGCCTTGGGCGTTGTCCGGGTTGGTGAAGTTGCGGTTGAAGTAGAAGTTACGCAGGTTCAGCGTGGCCTTGGCGTCCTCGACGAACCCCGATTCCGCTGACAACACCGGCAGTGCTACGCCGGACAGCGCGACGGCAATGAGGCTGGGGAAAACTTGCTGTGTGGGTTTCATGGGCGTGTCTCTTGTTTTTCTGTGGACGAAGCGAGTCGTTGCCGCAACTTTGGGGTGCAGGCGGTACGGTGGGGCTGGACGTTGAAGTGGCTGAGGATCAGCCGGACGGTGCAGGGCGTGGGAGCATGGCTTCGAACCTGTTGTTATTGGTTTTGTGCGAGCGATGGTGAAGGGCCGCCCGGGATCGGTTCAATTGGCGTTTGACGGTTTTGGGCGATTATCGAACGGCAAAACAACGAACGAGCGGACGAGATTCCTGTGGGAGCGAGCCTGCTCGCGAAGGCGGAGTTTCAGTGACGAAGATGCTGGATGTAATAACCTCTTCGCGAGCAGGCTCGCTCCCACAGTTGAATTTGTGTTGGGGCTGGGAATCAGGCGCAAACAAAAAGCCCACCTTTCGGTGGGCTTCGTGTTCAGCGTTCAAGCATCCATCAAAACAACTTCGTCTCTGGCGCTTTCTCCGCGATCGGTTCGCGCTTGCCCGTCTCGGCATTCCAGCCGCCGCCCAGGGCCTTGTACAAATTGACCTCGCTGGTCAGTTGCGCAAGGCGATCGGTGATCAGCGATTGCTGTGCGCTGAACAACTGGCGCTGGGCGTCGAGGAAGGTCAGGTTGCTGTCGACGCCGATGCGGTAGCGACGCTCGGCCAGGCGGTAGTAGTCCTGGTTGGCGGCGACGAAGTCGGTCTGTGCCTGCAACTGTTCGTTGTAGGTCTGGCGGGCGGCCAGGCCGTCGGAGACTTCCTGGAACGCGGTCTGGATCGACTGCTCATACTGCGCGACGTTGATGTCTTTCTGGATCTTGGCGTAGTCCAGGCTTGCCCGCAGGCTGCCGGCGTTGAAGATCGGCAGGTTGATCTGCGGAGCGAAGGTCCAGGTGCCCGAGCCGCCCTTGAACAGGCCGGACAGGTCCGGGCTGAGGGTGCCGGCATTGGCCGTCAGGCTGATGCTTGGGAAGAACGCGGCCCGCGCGGCGCCGATATTGGCGTTGGCGGCGAGCAGGTTGCGTTCGGCCTGGAGGATGTCCGGGCGCCGTTGCAGCAGGTCCGACGGCAAGCCCGGTGGCACTTCGCTGAGCAGGTCAGCGCTCAGCGGTTGTGTCTGCAGGTTGGCCGGCAGGCCGGTGCCCAGCAGCAGGGTCAGGCTGTTTTCGTCCTGGGCCACCTGGCGGGTGTAGCGGGCCAGTTGCACGCGGGCGTTTTCCACCGCCGTACGGGCTTGGCTCAAGTCCAGGGCCGAGGCCACCCCGACTTCGGCGCTGCGCGAGGTCAGCTTCAGGCTTTGCTCATAGGTGCCGAGGGTATCCTGGGTCAACTTGAGCAGTTCCTTGTCGGCCTGCCAGGTCAGGTAAGCGTTGGCGACGTTGGCCACCAGGCTGATCTGGGTGCTGCGGCGGGCTTCTTCGGTGGCGAAGTAGCTTTGCAACGCTTGCTCGCTCAGGCTGCGGACGCGACCGAACAGGTCCAGTTCGTAGGCGCTGATCCCCAGCGTCGCCGAGTAGGAGCTGCTGATTGCCGCTTCACCGGTTTGCGAGGCGCGTGCCGGCACCCGTTGGCGGCTGCCTGAACCGGTGGCCGAGACCGCCGGGAACAGGTCGGCGCGCTGGATGCGGTACTGCGCGGCGTAGGCGTCGATGTTCAGCGCCGCGACGCGCAGGTCGCGGTTGTTTTCCAGGGCGACCTGGATCAGCTGTTGCAGCGCCGGGTCGTGGAAGAACTGTTTCCAGCCCTGTTCGGCGGCGGCCTGGCCGGGTGCTTTGGCCGGCTCGTAGGCCGGCCCTTGCGGGTACTGCGCCGCGACCGGTGCTTCGGGCCGCTGATAGTCGGGTATCAGCGAGCATCCGCTGAGCACGACGGCGGCGATGGTCAGGGAAAGTAGCGACTTGCTCATTGGCCAGCCTCTTTAGAAGTTTCAGGAGTGTTGTCCTGGTCGATATTTTTACGCCGACCGATTGACGACACCGTCACGAAGAACAATGGCACCCAGAAGATTGCCAGGATGGTCGCGGTGAGCATACCGCCAATCACGCCGGTACCGATGGCGTGCTGGCTGCCCGAGCCGGCGCCGGTGGAAATGGCCAGTGGCACGACGCCGAGGATGAACGCCAGGGAGGTCATGATGATCGGCCGCAGACGCATCCTGCAGGCTTCGATCGCGGCCTCCACCAGGGTCCGGCCCTGTTCATGGAGCTCCTTGGCGAACTCGACGATCAGGATGGCGTTTTTCGCCGCCAGGCCGATGGTCGTCAACAGGCCCACCTGGAAGTACACGTCGTTGGACAGGCCGCGCAGGCTGGTGGCCAGCAGGGCACCGATAATCCCCAGCGGCACCACGAGCATGACCGCGATCGGAATCGACCAGCTTTCATACAGCGCCGCCAGGCAGAGGAATACCATCAGCAGCGAGAGCGCGTACAGTGCCGGCGCCTGGGAACCCGACAGGCGTTCCTCGTACGACAGGCCGGTCCAGGAGATGCCGACACCCGCCGGCAGCTTCTGCGCAATGGCCTCGACTTCGGCCATCGCTTCACCCGTGGAATAACCTGGCGCCGGAGCACCGAGGACTTCCATCGCTTCCACGCCGTTGTAACGGGCCAGTTTCGGCGAACCGTAGGTCCACTCGCCCTTGGCGAAGGCGCTGAACGGCACCATGGTCCCGGCGCTGTTGCGCACGTACCATTTGTTCAGGTCCTCCGGGCTCATGCGCGCGTCCGGTCGGCCTTGGATGTAGACGCGTTTCACCCGACCACGGTCGATGAAGTCATTGACATAGTTACTGCCGAGGGCAATCGACAGCGTGTTGTTGATGTCCGAAAGGGTGATGCCCAGGGCACTGGCCTTCTCGTCATCGATGTCCAACTGGTACTGGGGCTCGTCGTTGAGACCGTTCGGACGCACCTGGGTCAGGACCTTGCTCTGCGAAGCCATGCCCAGGAACTGGTTGCGAGCCTCCATCAGCTTTTCGTGACCGATGCCGGCGCGGTCCTGCAGGAACACGTCGAAACCGGTGGCGTTACCCAGTTCCATCACCGCTGGCGGAGCGAAGGCAAACACCATCGCGTCGCGGAACGTGAAGAAGTGCTGCTGGGCGCGGCCGGCGATCTTGAATACGGTGTTGTCGGCGTTTCGCTCTTCCCACGGCTTGAGCATGATGAACGCCATGCCGGAGCTCTGGCCACGACCGGCGAAGTTGAAGCCGGTCACCGTAAACACCGAGGCCACACCATCCCCTTCACCGCCGTCCTTGCTCGGACGCAGCAGGAACTCACGCATCTTGTCCACGACCACCTGGGTGCGCTCGGCACTGGAGCCGGCCGGTGTCTGCACTTGGGCAAACAGCACGCCCTGGTCTTCTTCCGGCAGGAACGCGGTCGGGATGCGGGTGAACAGCCAGACCATGCCGACCAGGATGATCACGTAGGCCAGCAGGTACGGGGCCTTGTGCTTGAGCATGTTGCCCACGCCACGCTCGTAGCTGCGGACGCCACGGTCGAAGTTGCGGTTGAACCAGCCGAAGAAGCCGCGTTTCGGCGTGCCGTGCTCGCCCTTGGGGATTGGCTTGAGCATGGTGGCGCACAGGGCCGGGGTGAAGATCAGGGCAACCAGCACCGACAGGGCCATGGCCGAGACGATGGTGATCGAGAACTGTTTGTAGATCACGCCGGTGGAGCCGCCGAAGAACGCCATCGGCAGGAGTACCGCCGACAGCACCAGGGCGATGCCCACCAGGGCGCCCTGGATCTGGCCCATGGATTTCTTGGTCGCTTCCTTGGGCGACAGGCCTTCTTCGCTCATCACCCGTTCGACGTTTTCCACCACGACGATGGCATCGTCCACCAGCAAGCCGATGGCCAACACCATACCGAACATGGTCAGGGTGTTGATGCTGAAACCGAACGCGGCGAGGATACCGAAAGTACCCAGCAGTACCACCGGCACCGTCATCGTGGTGATGATGGTGGCGCGGAAGTTCTGCAGGAACAGGAACATCACCAGGAACACCAGCGCGACCGCTTCGATCAGGGTTTCAATCACGCCCTTGATCGATTCGCTCACCACTGGCGTGGTGTCGTAGGGGAACACCACCTCCAGGCCTTGCGGGAAGAATGGCTTGAGGTCATCGACGGTCTGGCGCAGGGCCTTGGCCGTGTCGAGGGCGTTGGCGCCAGTCGCCAGGCGCACTGCCAGGCCGGAAGCCGGCGCGCCGTTGAACTGAGCGTTGATGCTGTAGTTTTCGCCGCCGAGGGCCACATCGGCGACATCGCCGACGCGCACTTGCGAGCCGTCCGGGTTGACCTTGAGCAGGATCGCCTTGAACTGCTCGGCGGTCTGCAGGCGGGTCTTGCCGATGATGGTGGCGTTCAACTGCTGGCCGGGCAGGGCGGGTAGGCCGCCGAGCTGGCCGGACGCGACCTGGACGTTCTGCGCGGAAACCGCGTTGCTCACGTCGACCGGGGTCAGGTTGAATTTGTTCAACTTGGCCGGGTCGAGCCAGATCCGCATGGCGTACTGGGCACCGAAGACCTGGAAGTCACCGACACCCTTGGTGCGCGAGATCGGGTCCTGCATGTTCGACACGATGTAGTTGGACAGGTCCTCACGAGTCATGCTGCCATCGCGCGAGACCACGCCGATCACCATCAGGAAGTTTC